>NZ_CBCSFH010000004.1:0-271656 GCF_965138835.1 Mesobacillus thioparans
CAAGAAGATGGCATCTGTTTTTAATAAACTTGGTTAATTGTTACTGGTAAAAAATAGAATTTACGGTAAGTGTGTTTGAGTTACCCAAAAAACTTAAAAAAGTATTTGACATTGTACGCTATACAATAAAAAGGAGTTTTCTGCCAAAAGAAAACTCTTTTTTTGATAGTGGGCTTAATGGTCATTTTTGGTGACATTTATACAAAAATGACCTCTTCGGTCGCACGATAGTCCCTTGGTGACAGGCCGACGTATTTTTTAAAAGTGCCGCTGAAGTAGTTTGGAGTATTGTATCCTAATTCTTCGGCAATGGCTTCGACGGTGTGGTCGGTGTGGCGCAGAAGCCAGACCGCACGCTGCATGCGGACAAAGGTGACATACTCGACGAAATTCCGCCCGGTTTCTTGTTTGAAAATCCGGCTGAAATAGGGAACGCTGAGATTGATTTGATTGGCAACCTGCTTGATGGATAGATCCTCCGTACAAAACCGGGAAATATACTCGGTGCACTTTTGAATTTGCATGTCCTTCGTGATTTCCTCGAAGTAGCGAAGCTTCAGCCTTTCATATGGAGACGTCCGCCGCGCCTTGCATGCTTCCTTGTAGGAATGGTGCAGAAGCAGCGGTTCGCGGTAAACGGAACCGACACCAATATAAAGCTGGATCCCGTACTGATTTCCGAGTGACTCAATGGTCTCAAGAATCCGGGCCTCTCCCTCTTTCCAATGCTTCATTGAGCCATATTCGGGCTGCACCTGGAGCAGCATGAGCAAATGTTTTCGGTAGGATAGGAACGTTAGCTGGTGCCCTTCCAATTGCTTTTTAAAAGATTCCTGGATGACAACCGGTGCCTGCCAGCCTTCCTCCCTCCGCTTAGCCGGACAGCGGACGAATCCCTGTATGAACAGGACAACATTTGGAACAGCCTCGCCCGGAAGGAAGAAACGCGATTGCAGCAGCTCCTCCTCCGTCTTCACATCCCCTGATAAAAGCCTGCGCAAAAAAGACTCCTTAAACGGCAGGGAATTGCCTCCCACACCCGAATCGACAACGATAGAATGGAATAATTCGTCGCTTTCTGTGAATCTGTTGATTTCTGTTTCAATTTCATCGATTGCCCGCTTCAATGTGCGTAAAAAGACGCGCTGCTTCACTGATTTTACAAGAAGGTATGTCAGCTTGAATTCGATTGCCAGCGGCGAGGTGTGCAGCAAGGACGCATCGAGCAGCGGAATGATCCGGCAGTCTTTATTCCGTTTGCGGAACCGGTGGATTTTTACCCAATCATGCCATTTGTTCACTTCAATAATGGCGATATGTATATCATTCTCGTTATCTACCAGCTTGCAACTCTCCTTGCATTCTTCATGGATCCAGCTCCCAAGCTTCTGGTATTCCCGCTCATCTTCAACGGAAAGCAAGATGCGATACAAAGCCTCCACCCCCTTTCAAACATTCATCTAAATGTATAAAAATAAAAATTATCTTAAATATTTGTATATTTCTGATAATTTATTGTAAGGCATTGGACAATTCTCTGTCGTAAAATCAATTTAATCATATCACGGCTTGCCTAAAGGAGGGAAATGATTACCAGCGGCAGGCAAAATATTTTCAAGGGGGAGTCATATTTGGCAGGGGAGTATCGGGAGTATAATTATGTAGCGGCTGATACAATTGATGTTAGCGAACTCGAGCCGCTTGATCCGGAAACAAAGAAAATCATGAAAAGTGAATTCAGTACTGGCATTAAACTTACGCTCTTTTATTATGTTTTCATCCTGTCCATTCCTATTTTGAACTGGTATGCCGGGGAGTTCATGTTCTCGCGCATGTGGGGCGGCATGACTTACAGCTGGTTCCTGACCTCGATCGTCGCAATGGCGATGGCGTTTATCATTGCATTTATCCATACAAATTTATATGAAAAGCGTCTGAAGCACCATCAAGCACAACAATCCGCCTCTCCAACTGACGGAAGGAGGATTGGCTGATGTCCGCTTTCCTTGAACCAAAATTCCTGTTGACCATGATTTTGATGTGTACCATTGTCTACATTACCTACTTGACCAAAAGAAATGCGACGGCTTCCGACTACTTCGTCGGCGGGCGCAGCTTCGGCTGGTTCACCAACGGCTCGGCGATTGGCGGCGACTATTTGAGCGCAGCCACCTTCCTTGGAATTGCAGGGCTCACCTATCAGTTGGGCTACGATGGCGCATATTATGCATTCTGCTTCTCCATCGGCCTGACATTGCTCGCGATTTTCGTCGCTGGACCGCTTCGCCGCTTCGGTGCCTATACCGTCGCTGATTTTCTTGCCTATCGCTTCCACAGCCGCAGGGCCCGTCTTGCAGCCGTGGCTGTCGTCCTGGCGATTTCTGGCTTTTATGCAGCGCCGCAGCTGCTTGGTGCCGCGCAGATCCTGAGCATGTTTTTCGGCACTAGCTATGAATTCGGAATCATTTTTACCTGCTCCGTGATGATTTTCTATGTTGGAATCGGCGGCATGAAGGGAACTACCCTCAACCAGGCGCTTGAATTATGGATCCGTCTTGGCGCATTCCTCCTTATGGTGGGCGCGGCCATCTGGGGCGGACTGCACTATCAGGATATCCTGGCATCAATCAATGAGTTCAAAGGAACCATCACAGGAACTGCAGGCTTCACGACTGATGGAAAGGATATTCCGTTCGACGGTTCTGTCTGGACAGGAACAGGCAACTACTTCCCGTCCTTCTGGCAAACCATCTCGATGACAATCGGACTTTCACTTGGAACGATCGGCCTTCCGCACATCCTGTTGCGCTTCTATACAAACCCAAGCGCGAAAGCAGCGCGCCGTTCCGCTCTAATGGCCATCGGGATCGCAAGCGTCTTCTTCCTGTTCGCTGTTTACCTTGGAGTAGTTGGACGCTCGATCTTCCTGGCTGGCGACGCTGACCCGGCTGTCATGAAAGATTTGATTGCCGGCGGAAACAATATGGTGGTTCCTTCGACTGCACAGGCCCTTGGCGGCGAATGGCTGCTCGGCCTTGTCATCGCCGGTGCATTCGCAGCTGTCTTCTCGAATCTTTCCGGACTGTTCATCGCCAGCTCCGGTGCCCTGGCCCATGATTTGTACGCAACCTTCTTCCGTAAAAACATTACTGAAAAAGAGCGCGTCATCGCTGGTAAGGTTTCAATCATTGTCCTTGGTGTATTGTACGGAGTTCTTGGCCTGATGGTAAAAGAAGCCTCCATCGGCCACCTGGTCGCTCTCGCCTTCACGGTAGCGGCAAGTACGTTCACACCAATCTTCATCCTTGGCATCTGGTGGAGGGGAATGACGGAAAAAGGAGCAATTGCCGGCCTTGTCATCGGCCTCGTCGCATCCATGTACATGATTTTCTTCAAGACCACCCTGCCGGAACTGCTTCAATTCAACGTACCGGGAATCATCACCGTCCCAATCGGATTCCTGTCCGTCTACATTGTCTCGAAGCTCGATCGCAAAGTACCATCAGATGTTAATGAATTTATGAAGCAAGTGCATTCTAAAGAATCTGAGGCAGCATAAATTATTTTGAGGACCCCGGGAAATTTCCCAGGGTCCTTTCTTTTTTTTATCCTAAGGTGAATATTTTTAAAAGGAATGATTTGCATCACTACTTCGTGTTTGGATAAATGTTATTTTTACGATATGAAACATGATTAACTGCATCCTATACACACTCTGGGAGGAGCTTGAACATGAGTGAAATGATAAATAACCGTGAGTTGAAAGCAATGGATCCTGAAAAACGCAAGGTGATGTTAAAGCAGCTTTTCAAAGATTTGCATGATGGTAAAAATGTGAATGAAGTCAAAGCCCATTTTGATGCTTTTATCGGAAAAATAACGATCGATGAAATTGCCGGACTCGAGCACGTTGATCTCGCTGAAGGTGATTTGTCAGTGGCAGAGATGCAGCGGATCTATTCCGCTCATTCCGAGATGTTTAAAGGGGCGATTGAACAGACCTACTCGATGAACGGGCCGGAGCATCAGCCAGGACATCCGGTTCATACCTTCGAGATGGAAAACCGTGAGATTGAGCAGCTTTTGCAAAATAGACTTCGAGTTCATCTTGAACAATTTGCCATAGAAGACAGCACCGAGAATATCCATCTCCTACTTGAGGATTGCAGCCTTCTCTACGACATCGACAAGCATTACAGCCGCAAGGAAAACCTGATCTTTCCCTACCTGGAAAAGTACGGGATCTACGGGCCGACGACGAATATGTGGAGGATCGACGACTTCATCCGTGACGGAATCAAGCTGGCAAAGCAAAAACTGGCAAGTTATGATGGCGATAAAAACGCCGTCATCGAAGAAGTCCAGTTTGTTTTCAAAGAAGTAAACGAAATGATTTACAGAGAAGAAAACATCCTCTTCCCAATGGCTTTGCAAAACTTTACGGAGGATGAATGGGTAAAAACCGCCCGCGAAAGCGATGAGATCGGCTATTGCCTGACCGCCCCCGAAGAAGAATGGAAACCTGCCAGGAAACACATCGACACAGACGCCATTTCTGAAGGCTATATTAAAATGGAAACGGGAATCCTTTCCCTGAAGCAGCTCGAATTGCTGCTGAACCATCTGCCAGTCGATATCACCTTCATCGACCAGGATGATGTTGTCCGTTATTTTTCACATGGAAAAGAACGAATCTTCGCACGCACCAAAGCAGTCATCGGCCGGACCGTCCAGAACTGCCACCCGCCAAGAAGCGTCCATGTCGTCGAAGACCTGTTGCGCGACTTCAAATCAGGCAAAAAGGACACCGAAGACTTCTGGATCAAGGTCCGCGACAAATTCGTCTACATCCGCTACTTCGCCGTGCGCGACGAGGACAACCAATACATCGGCACCCTCGAGTTCACGCAGAACATCGATCCGATCCAGGCGATTGTAGGAGAGAAACGGATTTTGTCTTAAGAACAAAAAGCGCAAGCGCCTCGTTCAGCCCCGACAAGCGCTGGAGGGCTGACCAGTGAACTCGTTCTTTGACTTCATTGGGCAGACCGAAGCGACTCGAGGGGCTAGGCGCTGGAGCTGGATTAAGATATCCACACTAGTCATCCACACCTAATAGATTTTATAATTTCCTATACCACAAGAAAAGGAGGCCCTTTTTAAAAGGACCTCCTTTCCCTTATACTCCCTCTTCCAGGCTTACCTTCGGATCCTTTTTCATCAAAGGAACCAGAACCATAATGCCAACAAAGAGCAGAATTGCTGCAGTTTCATAAATATACACAATAGAAAGATGCGTTTTCAGCCATCCTGCGGCTGACATGGTGATGACCATCGCCCCCATGAAGACTGGGTTTAGGATACCATTCACGCGCCCAATGAAGGATTCTTCCGTGTTCTGTAAAATCATCGTATTGATTCCGATGTGTATGCATGGCATAAATAATCCGGAGAAAAATTGCGCCGTCAAGGTCAGCCAGAATACGGTTGATAATCCCATTCCGATAAACCCGATTGCACTGGCAGCCATCCCGATCGCCAGCAGCACCTGCGGCTGGACCTTTCTCGAAATCGCAACTGTGATGCCTCCGCCCAGAATCATTCCTACTCCAAACGCGGCCATTAGCCACTGCAGCTCTTCCTTAGGCAATCCGAGCCTTTCTGTAATCAGGAATACGCCAAGCGGCTGCGTCAATCCGATGGCGAGACCTGCTGCCGCGAAACATCCGCCCAGCAATGACAGCGCCCTGCTGTTCAATACATACCGGAATCCTGCCTTCATCTCTTCCATCAGAGTCGTTTTTGGTTTTTCAGCGGTTGCTTCCTTGTCTGCAGGCAGCATCAGCAAGACCGCTGCGGAGCAAATGAAAGCAACTCCCATCACACCGACAGATGCGAGAATCCCGAAACGCTGATAGACAAAGGTCCCAAGAACAGGCCCAAGAATCATAAAGAGCGCAAAGACGGTCTGGTACATCGACATCCCCATCTGGACAAGCTCCATCGGTACATGCTGCTTGAACAGCTTCATTCCTGACGGCTGTGAAAATTGCGATAGGATGGAAGAAACCAATGTCGCGAAGAAAATCATTTTCCAACTGCCAAAAAACAACGTCAGCAGCACCGCAAAAACGGATACTGCACTTAACAGATCACACCAGATCATCGTCCTCTTCGGCCGCCAGCGATCCGCAAACGTTCCTCCTATGAACGAAAACAAGAAAATCGGCGCAAATTCAGCAACCGATATCAAAGAAACCGCAATCGGATTTTCGTTCGTCTTCTCAATTACATACAACAGGATCGAATAATTCCGGACCCAGATCCCGATCTGCAAAAACAGCACCGACAGCAAAATCGTCCGGATTACCTGATTTTTAAACAATGCACCCATGCCCACTTTTTGGTCATGCGTCATTTCCGACATAAAAAAGCCCCCTATTCCAAACTGGATAGAGAGGCACTTCAACCGCAAAAAGAACACAGAACATGCCACAGCATATCCATATTTACCATTGAGTTCTCAGAAGGGCAGGCCTAATCCTATCCAGAAAAATTGATGTATTCCAATTCATTCTCAAACAGGATTAGTTCATCATCGCCCCAAGTCACCCTTCCATAAAATAGTATTACCATACTACCCGAAAACAAAATCTAAATCAATACGGTAGGAAGCATGGGAGCGGATTTCAAGAGCGGGTTTTTATCATGAACGGCTTTTTATCATAAAAGAGAAGGTATTCCCATTAAAAGACAGAATAAAAGAAAGGAAGATACTTATTTCAGGAGGTTATCAAAATGGTCGCAACTCAAGCAATTTTAGCATGGACATTCATCTCTGAATGCCCGATCCCAAACGATGTCGATGGACTTTTAGTGGAAGGCGAAAAAGCAGTCGCCGCCTATAAAACCATCCGCGACAGCGCAATTTTCACCAACAAGCGATTAATCGTCAGGGACGCCCAGGGCCTTACCGGCAAAAAGGTCGAAATCTACTCCCTGCCATACTCTTCCATCAACATGTGGTCCACCGAAAACGCCGGCAGCCTGTTTGATGTGAACGCCGAAGTGGAACTATGGACAAGGGCAGGACATATCAAAGTCAACCTGAAAAAAGGCGTCGACATCCGCAAGTTCGATAAGCTGATTGCCGAGGCACTTCTATAACATGTGAAAGCATTCCTGGTTCGTGAACAGGGATGCTTTTATTTTTGCTGGAATGACCTTCCCCTGGTATTCCGCGGGACGTTTCGCTAGAGGGGTTCTATCGGACACTTTTTCCTTCTACTTCTCCAGGTTTGTCCGTTACAGCCCTTCTATCGGACACTTTTTCCTTCTTCTTCTCCCGATTTGTCCGATACAGCCCTTCTATCGGACACTGTCCAGTGATGCCCCTCCCGGTTTGTCCGATAGCAATCGATCATTCTGCTCAATTCTATAAAAATATCATCGCACCCTGTCCTTTTCCCTTCCCCGCCTGTATATAAAAGGTGAAAGGAGGTGAGGCAGATGGCAATGGCAATGTTGAAGGATTCGAATATGAGGCTTGTGTTCGAGGCTGGTCTTAATGAAAAGGGCGAACCGATCTTCAAGAGCAAAACGTACCGCTATGTGAAAAAGGATGCGACTCCTGATCAGGTTAAGCAAGCGGCTGTGGCTCTTGGCGCCCTGAGCGCAAACTTGTTAAGCTCTGTGGAGCGTAACGACAGCTTCGATATCATCTAATCTGGCATTCTATCAATCTAATAGGAGGTGAAACACATGGCTAAAACTCTTGAATTGCAATTCGCTACCGACCTTGGCAAAATCGCCAAGCTGACTGTTGATAACCCTACAGAGCCAGTCGATCCAGCGGCAGTAAAGCTGGCAATGGAGCAGATCATCGCTTCCAATGCGTTCGTGCCAACGAATGGCACCCTTGTCGCTGTTGACAGTGCACGTATCGTCGAACGCAACGTAACCGACTATGAACTGATCTAATAAAGCTTGAGCCGGTCTGCTAAATGAGACCAGCTCTTGGTATAACTACTCAAGAAAGGAGGAATCGCAAATGGAGCAGCTGATTCCGTTCATCAGCGATGTGGGTTTTCCGATCGTCGTGACACTGTACTTGCTTCACCGGATTGAAGCCAAGTTGGATACCGTCGTCCACTCGATCCAAAGCCTGCCCGCGAGAATGCAGGAAAGGCCAGACCCTGAAACGATTTATCCAGCCAAAGTCACTCAGGACCCAATACGCGAGATAAATTAGGGTGCATATCTTAATAATAAGGCTCTTTTCTCAAACTTTGTTGCTATTGTCTACAACATAGAATTGAATTACCTAAGATAATTCACACAATTAACCCTTATGCTGAGAAAAGAGCTTGCAAACTTAGTACCGACATACAAAATGGCTATTATCACGTTAAAATTGGCTTTAGGATTTTAACAACACTCTTTACGAAAACAGCCAATAATGAAAATGAAATGGCGTGCAAACTGACAACAGTTTTGGCACGCCATTTTTGTGCTTTTATTTTACTTGTTTTATTGATCAAAAGATAAAAACAGATAGCCTGCCGCCGTCCACATCACCAAGGCTGAAATCTTATTCAGAATCAGCAGGATTTTTCCGGACTTATCAATTTTTCCAGTGATCCTCCCAATATAGGAAATGGCAAAAAACCAAATCCATGATACCAAGATCGTTGTAAGCGCAAAGATTATCTTTTCTTCTCCCTGATATCTGATGGAGCTTGTGCCGATTACCCCAACAGTGTCCATGATTGCATGTGGGTTCAGGAGCGAAACAGAAGCTGCAAAGACTATTTGTTTCTTTATAGAAAATCCCTTTGACATCGAACCTTTTTCATTATTTGGCTCGCTGTTCCAGGTGGTCCATCCCATATAGACTAAAAATACAATCCCTCCACCGATTAAGATCACTTTAAACCAAAACGAACCCAGAATCAGCAAGGAGACTCCCAGGACAGATACCGAAATTAACAGGGTATCACATAAAGAAGCTGTGATGACAGCTGGCAGTACCCTCCGATACCTAGTCTGTAACGCCCCTTGATTAAAGATAAAAACATTTTGGACACCAAGCGGCAGGATCAATCCAAGTGCAAGTATAAATCCATGAATAAATGCTTCTAACATCAAAAGCTCTCCCATTTATTGCATTATTTTTACTAGTCTTATTTTAGTTTGAAATCGTTTCTATGTCTCCAACCAATGAAGTGGAATCCAGGCCAACCAAGTTCAATTCAATTAAGGAATCCCTTTTTATCGAACGACCTGAATACCAGCCTGTCATATATATGATGGTTAAAATCCTAATTATTCCCCTTTGAAAAACAAAAGCTGGCACAATAGGAAAATGGCGTGGACAATACCCACGCCATTTTCTATGTCCGCTCAAACCGAACGAATTCTTTTAGGATTTCTTTAATCAAACGTTTGATTAATAATCAGAAAAAGCTATTTTACCGGTATCCAGATCTCTGTATAGTAATCGGGATCAGCCGAATTACCTGCTGTATACACCTCCAGATCAGGGGTGCCTGCATGCTGGTAGCCGCTCGATGGAAACCATTCTGTGAAGATTTGCTTCCATACATTTTGGATAGCATCTGGCATCGGGCCGTGGACTTCGAAGATCGCCCACTTGGACGCAGGAATCTCCATTTTCAAATAGCCATCGGGTGTTTCACCTTGATAAGCAGCCCCAACCCAGTAATCCATCTGCTTCTCGTGAACCTTGCCCTGGTCCACGCAGACACCAAGAATACCTTTTACTGGCCCGTTGTTTTTACATAACAAGAAATCACTTGTTCCATCCTGGTTCGCTTTGTCCCACATCTTCGGAATCCCAGCGAGATTTTCCCCATTTTCATAAGAGAATCCCTCTTTGATCCCAATCACTTCAAAACCTTCTTGTTCCACCACTCTATATTGCATTGGTTCCGCTCCCTTCAAACTCACCTGGATTCCCAGGCGGCTATATGATTTCAGCTTTCCGGTATACTTTCGCGCTTCACTTGGCGAAATGCCATGCTGCCTGCGGAATGCCTTCGTAAAAGCTTCGGGAGTGTCGTAGCCATATTTCAGCGCAAGGTCGATAATTTTTGCATCGCTGCTGCATAGTTCACCAGCTGCCAGCGTCAAACGCCTGCGCCTGATATACTCTCCAACAGAAATATCCGTCAGAATGGCAAATGTCCTCTGAAAATGAAACGGAGATGAACTCGCCTGTTTCGCAATCTCATCCACCGTTAGATCATCGAGCAGATGCTCCTCCATATAATCAATCGCCCTCTGCAAAGCTTCAATCCACGCCATACCACTCACTCCCTTAAAAACATCCTATCAAGATTCCATTCTGGATTCCGGTCATTTTCTGCTCATATTTGTCAGTTCTATAAAAATTCTTCAATTCCCTTTTTTCAAAAAAAAAATGATCTTTATTCATCTTTACATCGTTAGCTTAGCAAACTGTAAAATTACATCTTTAAATAAATAGGTTATGATGTTACAAAATACATATAGAAGGAGAAAGAGATGAGCGAACATGATATCGAGCTTTATGCACGTTTGCAGGCAAAAGATAAACGGGCACTTGAACTCTTATATGACCGATATGAAAAGCTTCTGTTTTCGTTCGCATACAGGATGACAGGCAGGCGTGATCTGTCAGAGGAAATCGTGCAAGATGTTTTCCTCAAACTATGGACGAAACCCGGAATGTATGATGAAACGAAAGGGAAATTTTCTTCTTGGATTTTGACCGTTACCCGATATGCTTCGATTGATTGTCTTCGTAAAAAAGATGAGAACCATGTCGAGCTTGAGGACCGCGATGCATTGAAATCTACAGAACCTTCGGTAGAAGAGTTGGCAGAGTGGAAAGAAAAGCGCAGTGAAATCCGGGAGGCCATCAATCAATTGGCTGAAGAGCAGCAGCAAATCGTGGAGCTTTTTTATTTTAAAGGACTTTCACAGCAAAAAATTGCGGATACATTCCAAATCCCTCTTGGGACGGTAAAAGGACGAATACGATTGGCTCTTAAGCATCTCCATAAAACAATAGGCGGAATCAGGGAAGGGAGGGATCATAGCTATGACCGATCATAAGACATGTGAATGTTTACTGGATTATTTTAATAACACACTGAGTGATGAGGAAAAATCGTTATTCGTGAATCATTTAGCCACATGCAAAGATTGCCGTGAGGAGCTGGAGGAACTGACTATGCTGACAGCAGACCTTCCTTTTTCAGCAGAACTGATCGAGCCGAATTCAGGAATGAAGGACCGAATCCTTGCTTCCGTTTTTGAAGAAGATGGAGAAAGTGAAGTACCTGAGGGAATGGATAAACCAACAGAAATAAAGGAAACCAACCGCCGGAGTTACAGATGGCTTCAGCCTCTTCTGGCCGCGTCATTGCTTTTTTCCTTATCGGCTAACGCGTACTTTTATTTGAACCAATCCGACCAGGAGCTCAGCGAAAGTCCACGGGAAGGAACAGATGAAATCGTAAAGCAGGTTCAATTGGCGGTTTCAGAAGGTTACGAAGGAAACGCTGAAGCAGCCATGATCAAAAAAGAAGAAGGAATGGCCCTAGTTGTCCAGGCAAGCAACCTCAAGCCTTTAACCGGCAATGAAGCCTACCAGGTTTGGCTCATTGATGAAGCAGGCGAAAAGTTCAGGGCAGGAACTTTCCGCACCAACTCTGACGGAAAAGGTGCCGTCACTTACTCGGTTAATTACGAAGGTGAGCACAATTGGACGACCATCGCAGTTACACTCGAACCGACTCCTGATAGCCAGCAGCCAAAGGGTGATATTGTGTTAGCTTCACAGCTATAATAATTTTTTTGAAACCTGACTTGGACATTGCTCCGTGTCAGGTTTTTTCTTTTTTTTCAAAAAAAGTGATCCATCCTAAAATTTCTCCCGTTAGCATAGTGAAAACCAAAAACAAAGGAGAGATTTCATAATGAATATTAAAAAAGCAGCGATTGCCGTACCACTCAGCTTATCCCTCTTACTTCCTGTTGCAGCAAACTCGGCAGCAGCCCATGATCACGCAACTCCTACAGTATCCGATTCAGCAGTCGATTTAAGAGCTACCCTTGACCAGCTCCTTAGTGAACACGTGTACTTAGCCGTTGAAACGATGCGTAAAGGTGTCGATGGCTCGAAGGACTTTGAACAATCCGCCGCGGCCCTTCAAGGAAACACGGAAGATCTAAGCGCTGCGATTGCCTCTGTATACGGAGACGAAGCAGGTGCGAAATTCAAGGAAATGTGGTCCGCCCACATCGGTTTCTTTGTGGATTATGTAAAAGGAACTGCAGGGAACGATGAAGCAGCAAAGAAAGCAGCCCTTGATGAACTGGCGCAATACAAGGAAGACTTCTCGAACTTCCTCTCCACCGCAACTGAAAAACGCCTGGAAGCGGATGCCCTGGCTGAAGGACTGCAGATGCACGTGGACCAGCTGGTCGGCGCCTTCAATGCCTACGTTGCAGGGGATTATGAAAAGGCATATGAATATGAACGTGAAGCGATCCACCATATGTACATGGTGAGCAAAGGGCTTTCCAATGCGATTGTCATGCAATTCCCGGACAAATTTGAAAACCACAAGGCTGTCACGCCTGCCGCTGATTTACGCTCCGATCTAAATTACCTGCTTTCAGAACATGCTGGTCTGGCAGTCACAGCGATGCAGAACGGCATTGACGGCTCAAAGGATTTTGATGCGTCAGCCGCGGCTCTTTCTGCCAATACGGAAGATTTGAGTGCAGCGATTGCCTCTGTATATGGCGATGAAGCAGGCGAACAATTCAAACAGATGTGGGCCGAACACATCGGGCATTTTGTCAGTTATGTAAAAGCAAACGGAGCAAATGATGAAGAAGCGAAAAAAGCAGCCCTTACCGCCCTTGCCCAGTATAAGGATTCCTTTGCCAAGTTCCTCGAGACTGCAACTGATGGCAGACTGAAAGCAGATGACCTGGCAGAAGGATTGCAAATGCACGTAGACCAGTTGATCAAAGCTTTCGATACCTACACGTCTGAAGATTACGCCAGCACCTACCCTGCTGTAAGGGAAGCTTATGGCCACATGTTTGAAACATCAAAAGGACTTTCGGGAGCCATCGTTGACCAGTTTCCTGATAAGTTCAAAGCAGAAATGCCTTCTGAAATGCCTAAAACAGGGATGGGCGGCACCGCTGCTCAAGGACTACCTTTTGAGGCAATCCTGATTTCAGCCATTCTAGCTCTAGCAGCTGCAGGCTTCGTAACCATGAGACGTCTTGCTGCTGACAAAAAATAAAAAGCCAGATTGAGAGAAGGCACTTCCCCTTCTCTCTTCTGCCTTTTTACTGAGGTGATTCTCTTGAAAAAACTTTATACAATAGTTGTTGCACTGATTATGACAGGCTGCTCAAGCCAGCCGGGTGCTGAAACAACGGAAGTAACTCAGGCTCCGATCAAAGAGCAATCCATGTCCAGTGTTTCCTCAGAATCCAAGATTGAGATCATCAAAGATAACCGCAGTGGCATCGTTCCTGCCACAATTGAAATTCCTGCGATTAATGTTAAAACCAAGATTGAAGAAGTAGGCACCTTGAAAGATGGGCGCATGGATGTCCCGAAGAATCCTGACAATGTCGGCTGGTACGAACCCGGAACATTGCCAGGAGCTCCCGGAAACGCTGTCCTCGCTGGACATGTAGATGATCTGACAAGCCCTGCTGTTTTCTATGAACTTCACAAAGTGAAAAAAGGCGACAAGATCATCGTGACGGGTACTGATGGCCAGACACTGACCTTCGAAGTATACGACCAAAAAACATTCCCTCGTCTGGATGCACCAATTGAAGAGATCTTCGGCTTCTCGTTTGCTAGCACCCTCAACCTCATTACCTGCAGCGGGGACTATGACACCGAGACAACAGAACGGGCTGAACGGACTGTTATTTACACCAAATTGGTTGAGGAGAACAATGACAGCCTTTGAACATAGGAAAATCCTGACAGAAGCCTGACAAGTCCATTTTTCATTTGGAGAATTTGAAATAACCAGGTTAATTCAAACAGAATTAGTAATTCAAAGAATTTAAAAATGCTTGGAGTCCCAAGCATTTTTTACATACTTATTTAATTTTATAAATTAGATTGATATATTGTAAATCTCCGTAACCTATGGATTGGAACAGTTCAAACAACCTCTTGATTAATGCAGCTGTCGATGAATCTTTATTTTTATTAATATACTTAACCATCAAGTTCGTCCATTCTGCCAATTGCCAGCTGGCGCAAAGGCCAAGCCAATTGAGAGATTAATGCTGATGTCCAATAGACTACGATAACCAGGATGTTTTAACCGTATTTTTCTATTAAAAAGCCACCTTACGAATGTAAGATGACTTTATTTTTGCCGATAAAAGGCCTTTAACCGTTTCCTGTTTTCCCTTTTGATCAGCTGCCACATCGGGATATAGGAAAGGCTGAACACAATCAGCGCGGCCACTTCCAGGTTCAGGTAGTACATGAGGCCGCTTCCGAAGAAGGACAGGATGGTCTTCGATTCAGTTGGACTGGCCAGGTAGAAGAAGTTCGTGTCAAACAGGAAGTTGAAAGTGAAGATGGGAACGGCGACGATGTTCACAACAAGATATGAGAATAGAATGGCTTTTCGGGGGACTCTGTAGCCTTCATACACGATGAAATACAAGACGGCAATCGGGATGGCCGAGTGATTGAGGAAATACTCGATAAAATCAATATGAGGAAATGTATAGATCATTTCAGGCGTCACCATCGCCAGGATCGCAGGCAGGGAGCCGATAAAATAGAGCACATAAAATGCTTTTACATTCTTCCTCCAAAAGATATACATCGCCAAAAACGAACTCATCGAACACAGATGCAGAGGAAGATCACTGATTTGCCACTGGCCGGTAAGGATCAGCCAGGATTGGTGTGTTACCTGGCACGCCACCAGCGTCCAGAAAATGGTCCACTTCACAATATTCTTATGCGGCCTGATCTGCTTTCTGAACAGCACCAGCCCAAGACAGACAGCAAAGAACAGTCCGAGAGTAAGCAGATGCTCAGCAGAAAACAACTCAAACCCCTGCATTCCTGTAACGGAAAACATGATGTCATCACCTCGCTGTATATTAAAAGTCGGTTAACTATAAATATATGCGCGAAATGACTTTTTGAGCACAAGAGCAGATGAAAATGGGCGTTAATGGAAATTGCCTTGTGTAACGAAAAAGGTTCCCGTGAACTGTACGAGAACCTCCTTACTTCACATACATTGGCAGCGTAAAAACAAACTCGCTTCCTTTTCCCGGGTGGCTTTCGGCCCTGATTTCCCCTCCGTGCGCTTCGATGATGTATTTTACAATCGCAAGGCCTAGTCCGGTCCCACCTGATTCTCTGGAACGAGATTTCTCACCGCGGAAGAATGGTTTGAAAATGGAGCCAAGGTCCTCTCCATCAATTCCCTGTCCATTATCCTTAATGCTAGCTTGAACAAAACCAGGCAGCCTTTCCACTTTCATTACGATGTTCGTACCGCCGTACTTGACAGCATTATCGATCAAATTGGCCATCACTTGCTTCATCCTGCCGCCGTCAATGTTCAGGCTTACCGATGGCAATGGATCGGCAAGCACCAAATCCACATCCTGGTATTCCAGCTGTGCAACCTGAAAGACTTCGCGGAAAAACTCCCGGCTATTCACGAGTGATTTTTCTATTGAAAGCTGCTCAAGTTCGAATTTCGAGAACTCAAATAAATCTTCAATCAGCCTGTCCAGCTGATCCGTCTTGGATTTAATGACCCGATAATACTTCTTCTGCATCTCTTCATTCCTGGCTATCCCGTCTTCAAGGCCCTCCACATAGCCCTTTATTGAGGCAAGCGGAGTCCTTAGGTCATGGGAAATGCTCGCAATCAATTGTTTTCGCGCCAGCTCATACTGTTGCTGCTGCTCCGTTGATTTTTTTAAATGGTTACGCATAAGATCAAATCCATGGATGAACCGGCCGATTTCATCCTGTTTTCGGTACTCGATCTTATAGTCCAGGTTCCCTTCAATCACTTCTTCAGTCGCCACATAGATTTCTTTCAAAGGATTGAGGACTGTCCGGGAAAGATACCATGTCCATAGTAAAACCAGCGCACCCAGCACAGCCAGCCCGGTTACAATCGCTCCGATCACAGCATAAATGATTTCTTTAAACTGACTGAATGGCGGTACAGACAGGGAATTCGCCTGGATTTCAGCTGACAGCTTGCCTTGGCCCTGTGTCGTGACATCAACAGTGAACTTTCCCAGCCTTTCAAGCAATATAGAGGATTCCTGACTCGGTTGATAATCGGCAGAATTAAACAGACTCTCTCCGTTTGGGGAGAATATCTGAAGCCCAACATCATATTTCTTCAGGAGCGGCCTTACCTTTTCGTAAAATAAATCTGGTTCTGCAAGATATTCAGCATTCTGTTCAACCGTATCTTTTACCTGTGTTAACAGCAGGTCCAATTCATCCTCATTGCCTGATCGTGCTTCAATACCTGATGATACCACTGAAAGGAACAAAACAGACGCGACAATCGGAAGTATGATAATGGTGACAAAGGCCAGAATCAGACGCGGTTTTAGCCCCCATTTCATAGGCTGCCGCCTTCAAATTTATAGCCAATTCCCCATACTGTTCTTATATAAATTGGCTCCGAGGGATTTGGTTCGATTTTTTCGCGCAGCTTCCTTACATACACGGTAATCGTGTTGGCATCCCCTACATGCTGATAACCCCACACGTTTTCTAGCAGCTGTTCCTTGGAGAACACCTGGCCTTTATTACCTGCCAGGAACGCGAGCAGCTGGAACTCCTTTGCAGAAAGCTCAACCTGCTTTCCACCTGCAACCACCATATATTCCTTTAAGTGAATTTCAAGTCCTGGATACCTGATAGTCTGTTCCTGTTCCTTTTGCAGTGATAGATGCTTGAACCGTCTTAGCTGCGCCTTGATACGGGCAACAAGCTCCCCCGGACTGAACGGTTTTGTCACATAATCATCTGCTCCGATCCCAAGTCCGATAATTTTATCCGTTTCACTCTTCTTAGCACTCATAATGATAATCGGAATATTGGACTCCCCTCGGATTCTGCGGCAAAGCTCAATCCCGTCCATTTTTGGCAGCATCACATCAAGCACTGCCACCGTGGGGCGCAGTTGGAAAAATAGCTCCAACCCTTCCACCCCGTTAAAAGCAAGGACACATTTGTATCCCTCTGCCTCAAGATAATCCTGGACAAGCTCCGCGATTTCACGTTCATCTTCAACAATTAAAATCAGATCTTCTTCCATGCACATTACCGCCCTATACTTAAAAAATAAAGGAAACCACCTAATGCAGTTTCCTCTTTCATAACATAGTTAAGCTTACGCCGCAACGTCACGCCTGTTGAAAATATACAAAGACAGGAATGCGAAGAGTCCGAAATAGATGATCAGCATCACGATCGAAAAGGTCATCGTCATCCCTTCGACCAGCGGTGTTCCTGTTGTATATTGCATGAAATCTGTATTGGCAAAAAGGATATATTTTACCCAGTCATACTGGCTTAATAGCTGGACGAGCTGCGGACCAGTAAACATCAGGAACAAGGAAATACCGATCGCGAGCGAGCTGCTGCGGAATACGGTCGAGATCATGAAAGCCAGTGTCACCATCATGACAAGATCAATGCTCCTGAAACCGAAAAGCTGGATTATATGCGTGACCATATTCTGCTCGACTACCCTTCCATTGCTAAAGGATAGATAAGGTGTTTCCGCTCCGCTGAAGCCGAAAAAGAGGATGCCGAACAGGAAAGACGTACTGAACAATAAAGTAAGCATTAACAACGCGAACAATAGCGTCGATGCATATTTGGCCAGGAGAATTTTCGTCCTGCTTACTGGGCGGATCAAGAGAAGCTTAACGGTTCCCCAGGAAAACTCACTTGCAACCATGCCCGCTGCAATTACAATTGTAAACAAGGCGGCAATTCCCGTGAATGTAGTTGTATCGACCATATAACCCCAGAGCGAGTCCCGTTCAACAGGCGCTATATTGTTCTCGATCCGGTATTCATTCAAGGCAACCCTTTCCTTCACCATTTTCTTTTGCGCTTCAAGCATCGGTGCCGCTTCCACACTTTCTGTCAATTGCGCATTTTCAGCTGCTAGTTCCGCTTTCCAATCCGCACTGTTCCCTGAATCCAAGACAAACTTTGTAAAAGCACCCATAAGTGCGACCACAAGAACCAGGACCACAATCATCACCCATGTTCCTGCCCTTTTATAAATCTTTACATTTTCATTCTGATTCAGTCTGAAAAAATGGCTCATCAGTTTCCCTCCGTCATTTCCAGGAATTTTTCCTCCAGCGTACTGCTTCCTGAAGAAACCTGGTAGATTGCATATTCTTCACCTGCAAGCGCCTGAACAAGTGCAGGGACTTTTTCCCGGGCCGCTGATACAAAGAGCTGGTTCCCTTTCACAACTGGATTCATTTCAGGGAAAGTTCTTCCGATGAACTCCCTGGCTTTTTCGAGCGGTTCAATTTCAATGGCTGTACTGACCTTTGTTCCTACAAAATCCCCTACTGTTTCAACGCTGACCAGCCTGCCATCCTGGATAATGCCAATCCGGTCACACATTAGCTGCATCTCTGAGAGCATATGGCTCGATACAAAAACAGCAATGCCTTCTTCAAGGGCGATCTTTCTAATATAGGTGCGAATTTCCCTGATCCCGGCTGGGTCCAGGCCATTCGTCGGTTCATCGAGGATCAGCAGCTTCGGTGAATGCAATAATGCCTGGGCCAAGCCTAATCGCTGTCTCATGCCCAGTGAATATCCCTTTACCTTTTCATGTATTCGTTTCTCCAGACCGACCAGCTTCACGATTTCATCAATTCTATCCTTTTTCACTGGAACCGGAAGCATTCTTGCATATTGGAGCAAGTTATCATAGCCTGACAAGAACTTGTACATCTCAGGATTTTCAATGATCCCCCCAACATGTGAGATGGCTTCCTCAAAACTCTTTTGAATGCTGAATCCGTTGATCAACACCTCTCCTTCTGTAATGCCCATCAACCCGACCATCATCCGGATCGTTGTCGTTTTACCCGCCCCATTCGGCCCGAGGAAACCAAACACCTCACCAGGATACACATCCATGCTGATTCCATGGATGATGGTTTTATCTCCAATCACTTTTTTCAAATTCTTTATCTCAACAATCGGTTTTTTCATATGTCATTGCCTCCCTTTCACATTCTCTATTCTGCCAACAAAACCCTAAAATGCTCTTATGAAATTATTAATAAATTATTAAAATGGGTGGACGCAAAAAAAGAGAGTGACCACTTCGTCACTCCCCATTCTTTGAAATAGGAATATGATGTACCCTTACCTCATCCTCTTCCACAACACCAAATTAACAATCAGCAGCAAAACCGCATACCCCAATACCCCAAAAGGCACCTTCATTGCTAAATAGTGCAGTCCTGCAAAGACCGGGATGATGAGAAACAGCAGGAATACCTTAATATCACCGCTCTGGTTTACGGCGTCAAATGGCTGGGAAAAGGCGAGTTCCTTTTTTCCTGCCAGGAAACACATTGCTGTATAGATCAGCGCGGCCAATAATGCGGCAGCCAGGTCATCCAGAATCCTTGGTCCGAACAGGAGACTGAACATGACCGACACGAGCAGGAACAAGGGCAGGAACAGCTGGAACAAAAATGCTTTCAATGCCGCTTTGTTCATGATCGTGGGATTTTTGACAGGAGCGACTTGATAAACCCATCCTCCTTTATAGGACCCAGAATGCGCGAGCATCATGACGGAAGTCGGGATGACAAGCATGATGGAATAGACGGTCAAATAATAGCCGCTTGCCCTGAATTCCTCGAAGGTCATCATCGAGTAACTGTTGAACATGAACACGAACGGAATCACCACGGCAAATCCGAGTGAAGGATAGACCTTCAGCTTGAAATCACGCTCATTTTTCATCATGATCCTGGCGAATCGGAAAAATGGCAGCTCCTCTTTGGAGACGAGCAGCGGCATCGAACGGAACAGCTTCCACTTGCTGTCTGCTTTTTTCTTGCCTGTCTGGGCCGTGAGTTTTTGCAGATTGCGTTCGAAGTCTTGAATCAGCTTCACATACAAAAGGATGGATACGACAGGGCCAAGCACTGCGAAAATCGTCAGCACGATATTCCCGAAACTCCTGCTTGCTCCGAGCAGCACATCGAACAGGCCGCCAAACCACATCGGCGGAAGCAGCAGCTGCCACCAAGCAAAATCAAGCTGATAATTGAGGTTCACCAGTTCAAACGAACGTGCCACAACCTGGTAGCCAATCATGACGCCAACTGACAGGGCAATCTGGACATAATTGATGATATCCTTAAGTTTCTCACCGTCAAAATATTGCAAAATGAACAGGTACAACAAAGCCGTGAACGCGATGATGAAGACGTCTGCCAGCACGAATGATACAAGCAGCAATAAGCTGAACATCGGCCCGTTGACGAACACGCTGACAACTAAAGGTATCAGCGCGGTTGCCATCGTAATATACAGCATGTAAATCGTCACATGCAGCAATTTTGCCATGCTCACCGTCTTCGAATGCACCGGTTTCGTGCCGAGTACGTTTTTATCGCGCAGATCAAGCAGGACCGATGAAAAATCGGAAATCAGTGTCGTCATGATAATGAACATGAAAATGCTGAACAAGATGGACGCTTGAAACAGATAATTATCTTTTAAAAATAAAAATGGGATCAGCATCAGCCCAAACAAGCCATAAATCCATAATGACTTGAAGAATTCATTCTTCTCGGGCTTATCCTTCTTCTTCTTGGACTGGTTGAACACCGTTGGCTTCCGGCGCTGGTCCATCGTCAGCTTGACCTGGAGAATCCGCCGCATCGTCTTGTAGTCAACGCCCATTTTTAAAAAGAAAGGCTTGAACAAATCCAGCACTCTTAAAATGAAAAAGTTCTCCATCGTCACCCCTCCCTGACAATGGATACAAATTCAGAAGCGCGGTCCTCATGCTCATGGAACCCGGTCATCTGGTTGAAAATATTCTCAAGCGAGCCCTCTTTGCTCTGAGTCTTCAACTCTTCAAAACTGCCATTCGCCACAATATGCCCCCCGTGCAGCAGGACAATCCGGTTACTGATTTTCTCGACGACGTCCATGATATGAGACGAGTAGAAAATCGTCTTGCCCTCAGCCGCAAACCGGGCAAGAATCTCCTTGAACACCATCACACTGTTCGCATCAAGCCCCGTCAACGGCTCATCCAGGAACAGCAAATCAGGATTATGTAAAAAACTCGAAACAATCAGCGTCTTCTGCCGCATCCCTTTCGAAAAAGAAGAGATCCTCGAATGATAGACATCACCCAGCCCGAAAACATCAAACAGCTGCTCCGCTTTCCGGTCCGCATCGTCATAATCCATCCCGTACAGCTCGGCAACAAACGTCAAATATTCCTGGGCCGTAAGCGAATCATACATTTCTGACGTCTCGGGAATATAGCCGATCCTCCGTTTATAGCCAGCATCCTGCCCGGCGATATCCTCCCCAAAAATCTCAATCTTGCCCGAATACCCTTCCTCAAGGCCGAGCATCAGCTTCACCGTCGTACTTTTGCCCGCACCATTCGGCCCGATATACCCAATGATTTCCCCTCTATTTACCTTCAAATCTATCCCTTTAAGCACCTCTTTACTGCCATACGACTTCGTTAAGTTCGTTATCGATAACACCTCAGAAGACATACTTCTCCCCCTCTACACGAAATGGTTTAAAATACCATATCTACATCGTAACATAGAAAAAGGTACAGGAGGAGGCACACTTTTCCATTCCACTATCCTAAAAGTCTGGGAGCTGATTAAACAGAAAAGGTTGTAGCGAACGCTTCGCCACAACCCTTTTTTGCACTAATTCAAAATAATGACTTTCCCATTGTCCGGGTTTACCATGACTCTTAAGTCCGTATCATCCGACTTAACCATGAATGAATAGAAATGTGTGAAGGCGAATGGATAATATCCGGTTCCTTCAACAGGGACGATTGGTATCTTTTCATCGATGATCTCATACTTCTTCAGGACGATATCCTTTGCCTGTTGGTAGGTAAATTTCGGGAGTGAAAAATAAAGGATAGAAAAGAATAGCAAAATAAATAACCAGTATGGCAGCCTTCTTTTTTGCTTCGTGTCTTTTATAAGATAGAGAGCATGTGTCACCAAAAGGACAATCGGTAAAGTGGACGGCCAGACTCCTTTATATATTGTCTGGTCTATTATGGGGATCATCAAAAAGGAAACAACCAAAATGATCCACCCCAGCTGCGCTTTTCCCATACCAATTCCTCCTGCCAGACTCTTTATGAATACAGATTAATTCTACACATCCGATTAAAATTCCTTTAATTTGAAAGGTACGGTCCTCACACCACTTTTTCCAAAAAGATATGAACGACGAGCGCCACCGTCATCACTCGCAGTATTGGTTTTACATAGCGGGGATTGAGCTTGCTGGCGATCCGGACGCCAATCTGCGCTCCTGTCACTGAACCAAGCATCAAGGCGATGGTGACCGGCCAGATTACCGCTCCTGTTGAGATATAAGTAATGGCTGCACCAAAGCAGCTTGAAAACGTGGCAAGCCGGACATATCCGACCGCCCGGATATAGGCGATGTTCAAATAGCCGAACAAGTAAAGCATCAGCGTCCCCTGGCCCGGCCCGAAAAGCCCATCATAAATACCGATGGCATACAATCCTGGGATACTTTTACCAGAAGGCTTCAACGCCTGGTCCCCTGTCATGCTTCCTTTTCCTAAGAAAGAGGCAAAGAAGGCAAAAATCAGCAGGCCGAGCGCCACGATATACATGTTTTCACTGGAGATTTTCGAGGCAATGAACCCGCCGCTCACCCCGCCTCCCAAACTGACCGGAATGATCCAGAAGGACTCCTTGAAGGTGATTTTCTTTTCCCTGTAAAGATGGTAGAAGCTTGTGAAGGAGCTGATGGTATTCGAAACCTTGTTCGCGCCAATTGCCGAGTGTACCGGGATTCCCAAAACAAGCATCGAAGGCAAACTGATCAGACCTCCACCACCCGCCAAAGTTCCAATTGTAGTCGCTAAAATGCCAATAAAAAAGAGAATGATATAATCCATAATTTAACACCTCCTGACATTATTATATTTCTGTTTTCGTAATAAGGAAATTTGGCGTTTTTAATGATTAATGATAAGGAATAGTTATCGCGGTCTAACTAAGAGGGCACAGGAATTCCTGTGCCCTCTTAAAAAGTGTTGTTCTCGGATAATGGTGTCTTTATGGGGCTGGTTCCTCTGTTATAAGGGGGATCTTTTTCGGAAAATGGTGCCCTTATGAGGCTCTTCCTTCTCTTATAAGGGTATCTTTCTTGGTTAATGGTACCCTTATGGCGCTCTTTTTACCTCTGATAAGGGTATCTTTCTTGAATAATGGTACCCTTATGCTGCTCTTCCTTCTCTCATAAGGGTATCTTTCTCACATAATGATGCCCTTATGTTGCTCTTCCTTCTCTCATAAGGGTATCTTTCTTGGATAATGATGCCCTTATAGGGCTCTTCCTTCTCTCATAAGGGTATCTTTCCGGAAAATGATGCCCTTATGGGGCTCTTTCTTCCCTCATAAGGGTATCTTTCTTGGATAATGATACCCTTATGCTGCTCTTTCTTCTCTCATAAGGGTATCTTTCTTGGTTAATGGTACCCTTAAGGCGCTCTTTTTTCTCTCATAAGGGTATCTTTCTTGGTTAATGGTACCCTTATGCTGCTCTTTCTTCTCTCATAAGGGTATCTTTCTTGGTTAATGGTACCCTTATGCTGCTCTTTCTTCTCTCATAAGGGTATCTTTTGTGGCTAATGGTACCCTTATGTTGTTCTTTCCTCTCTTATAAGGGTATCTTTCTCACATAATGATGCCCTTATGGCGGTCTTTCCTCCCTCATAAGGGTGTCTTTCTTGGTTAATGGGTGTCTTTCCTCCACAAAAACAGGGACGGCATCAAGGCCGTCCCTGTGATTCTTTCTGTTATGGCAAGTTCACGCCGCGTGAGCTCACATACAATGAATACCATTCGTCACGGCTTAGGTTGATGTTGACTGCTTCTCCGCATGCTTTGATGCGCGCTGGATTCACGGTGCCGATGACTGGCTGGATGGCGGCGGGATGCCTCATCAGCCAGGCGAGCACGATTGCTTCTGGTGTGGTTTGCTTCTCTTCGGCCAGCTTCTTCACCATCGCAGCGGTCTGCTTGACGCTTTCGCTTTCACCATCGATATTTTTCCCAGTATAGAGCCCTTTTGCAAGGGAACCCCATGATTGGATCTGGATTCCTTCCATTTGCAGGTACTCTAGGGTCCCGTCCGGGAATGTGTTCTGGCGTGCAGCTTCCTGGTTCACATGGACGCCGGTATCAAGCCAGCCGATTTTATTGAGGCTCATTTCCAGCTGGTTAACGATGATTTTTTCATCGGTATGCTTTTGCAGCAAACGGATTTGTCCTGCATTCATATTGGAAACGCCGAATGAACGCACCTTGCCTGAAGCTGTTAGCTGATGAAAAGCTTCCCCTACCTCGGCCGGCTCCATCAATGCATCGGGACGGTGCAGCAACAGGATGTCCAGGTATTCGATGCCAAGCCTCGAAAGAATGCCATCGACACTGTCGAGTATGTAGGATTTTGAAAAATCGTATCTTGTCGGCAGGCCTGATTCCTGATCACCAAACCGTATGCCGCACTTCGATTGGATGATGATTTCCTCACGAAGGCCCGGCTTTTCTTTTAAAACTTGTCCGAAAACTGTCTCTGCTTTTCCCAACGTATAAATATCTGCATGGTCAAACATATTGATTCCTGACGCTAACGCAGCTTCCACCGCTTCATGTGCCTGTTTCACGTGCCCAAGCTCGATTGGACTTTGATCCCAGCCCCCTCCAAGACCCATGCAGCCAAAAACTAGCTGTGAAGCATTCAATCCATTTTCATTAATAGGCAGCTTTTTCATTTCTTTGTACCTCCTTAAAAACTCTTTGCAGAACATTTTACCACACTAAAGGGCAAGGCCGTAAATCACAGGTCTGAAGCACAAAAAAGAAGCACAGAATATTTCCGTGCTTCAGCTCTCGCCTATTTTCAAAAGTTTATACGCTGCTAAACTAGTCAACACTAGCCCGAGTCCAAGCATGATTCCCCCGCCGACCAAAAAGGAATTGATATAACTTTTTACAATGATATGGTAATACCCTGTATCGGCCCCGCCACGGTCAGCCAGCCAAGAGTCAGCACTCGATATGCCAAATGATACACTTTTAAAAGTCAAAATCCCTCCGGCCAAAATGAGTAAAGCACCAATGATTGTGAAGCGTTGCAAATTTTCCTTCATCCCCATCTCACTCCCTCGAAAAATTTATTTGATTATTCCATAACAGACAAGGTCTTCGAATCGATCGTCTTTCTTCACCTGTTCAAGTAAAATGCCCTCCTGCTTCATGCCCAACTTTTCCATGACTTTTCCCGAAGCCGGATTCGACCGGAAATAGCGGGCAAACACCTTGTGGTAGCCCTTTACCTCAAAGGCAAAATCGATCATGGCACGGGCAGCCTCCGTCGCATAGCCTTTTCCCCAGTATTCTTCTCCGATCCAGTAGGCGACTTCCCCATTGCTGTACTTCTCGATATTGGACAAGGCCACCGCTCCATATAATTCGCCACTTTCCCTGTCCGTTACAGCTAACTCATAAAATCGATCCGCGTCAAACTGCTCCTGATGGGCTGCCATCCAGCCCAAAGCATCCTCAATCGAGTAAGGATAAGGCAAGTGCAGCGTGCTTTTATAAAGATTATAATTATTGCACAGCCTCGCGACATCCGGTGCATCCGATTCCTGGAATAACCTCAGCTTTAGCCGGTCGGTAGTAATGGTCCAGTTTGTTGCATCAAAAATCACAAGAATTCCTCCATTCATGTTGTCCGAATAAAAAAGAATTCCACAGAAAACCTTCATTCTCCTTTTAAGATTATGATATTTTCCAGTTTATTGTTTATTCCGTGAAATATGAAGGGAAATCCGCAAAACCCCCAAATTCCGCTAGCTGAAATTAACAAGTGATTTAATAACCAGCCAATTCTTTATGCAAGTAAAACATTCGAGTTCTCCCAATAATTCAGAAATTTGCACATTATTAAAAAAACCCATCCCTTGGAAGGACAGGTTCTTCGTTGATCTATATTCCAATAATTACACCTCTTGATTTTCCGCTTTCCCCTTCGTCATAAACCACCCAGCCGCTGCGATCCCTACAAGAACGGTGTAGAAGAATAGCTTCCATTCAACAGAGTGTGCGAAATCGTAGGACAGGACGCCGATATCTGGATGTCCCAGCGTCAATACAGTCAGCTTGACGCCTACCCAGCCGACAATCGCAAACGCAGCGATTTCCAGGCCTGGCCTTGACTGGAGCAGTTTCACGAACAGGTTGGCTGCGAAACGCATGATAATCAAACCAATCAACCCGCCGGCAAAGATAACAAGAAACTTGCCTCCATCCATCCCGCCGATCTCCGGCAGTCTTGTGTTCGGCAGAGTCATAGCCAACGCTACAGCCGCAAGGATCGAGTCAACGGCAAAGGCAATATCCGCAAGCTCGACCTTGAAAACAGTTGCCCAGAAACCGGACTTTTTTTTCTCCTCAGCTTCGTGATCGTCTTCCACTTTTTTAAAATAAAGCTTCCTGACGATATGATTGATTGCGATGAATAGCAAGTAAAGCGCGCCGATCGCCTGTACCTGCCAGACATCGACGAGGAAAGAGATGATGAATAAAGACGCAAAACGGAAGACAAACGCTCCGGCAAGACCATAGAATAGTGCTTTTTTCCGCTCCTCTTCCGGCAGATGCTTGACCATGATCGCCAATACTAATGCATTATCAGCTGCCAGCAGCCCTTCCAAGGCTACTAAAAGCAGCAATACCCAGCCGTACTCCATTAAAATCGCGAAATCCAATTAGATTTCCCCCTTTAACATCAATTTATTTTGGCCCAATCGTCTTTCTTCAATCCGTTCTTCAATCTTTTCAATCTGCTTTTCATCCTCCAATAGCTCTCGTCTATTGGCCTTCAGCAATTCCTCAAAAGGTACTTTTTTCTTTTTCACCCTCAACAGCTCCTTTTCAATAGTTTCATATCATTGAAAGTCCCTGTCCGTCTGCGTCCGGCCAGTAAAATAGAAAAAGACCTTTACCAGACACGGTAAAGGTCTTATGAAAACAAAAAAGACCTCTACCAAAACGGTAAAGGTCTTGCTAACAACATCAACGTTGCCAACAAAGCCGGGAGATGCGAAACCTCCGAAATGACGACTCTGCTGTAAAAGCTACTCCCCTTTAGGAGAACTATTCAATTCAATTAATTAAATACAATATAAAGCATAGACAGGCTTTTCGTCAAGGCAGAGAATAATAGTTACAAATCATTCCATCCAATAAGCTCTTTAACTAGTAAAATCTCTGACCATCCTTGCCTATCCCTGATCCGCCCAGCGCCACCATCCTGCGGTCGCCACCAGACCTGCGGAACTGGTCAGCAGGACAATGGCATAGCTGACTGGTTCAACTGCGAGGCTTTCGCTTCCGTCCATTCCGCTGGCCAGTGCTGGAATGGACCATGGCACGTATTGTCCGTAACCAGTCGTGGCGATGATTTGCGCGATGATCATTGTGAAAATGACGTATCCCAATGGTGAGAGATAGCCCTTTCCGATCGTAGCGAAGAATCCAACTGGCGCTGAGAGGAGAAGGGTCATGATCGAGCAGACAAAGAACACGAGTATTCCATGTTTTAGCAGCTCTGGAGAATAGCCGGGTATATCCACCAGATGTCCAACTGCCAATGCTAAAAGGAAGACTACTAAAGAAAGCAGCAGGCACCAGAAAAATACGACAATGAATTTAGCTGCCACAATATACTCACGCAAGATCGGCAATGCCAGCAAGTCCTTGATCGTCCGGTCCGAATACTCCCGGCCGAAAATCCAGCTGGTCACAAAGCCGAACGCCATCAGTCCGCCAATCGAAACCGCCTGGGCGATCAAACCGAAAAACGACGGCCAGTCAGCAGAACCAGCGAGCTGTGCTTTAGCCGATATAATTCCCATATTCCTGGCGTTATCAGGATCCTTCAAGATATACATGAAAAGGCCGCCGACAAACGGAATCATCAACAGAGCAAGCATCGTTATGAAGGGCACCTTCGACCGGAAGAATTTTTTGCTCTCAACCGCAACAGCAATTCCCAATTCACGCATGATTTTTCTCTCCATTCTGTATCAGCCTTAAAAAGTAAGTTTCCAAATTCTCGCGGTCCACTTTTAACAGAGTGGGCGGACATCCTGCTGCAACGAGCATCTCTGCAATCCTGTCAGGATGCTGGATGGCCTCTTCTTCCTGCAGTTCCAGGCAGCCTCCATCGATTGCTGAAGCCTGATAGCCATTTTTCAACAGAACGTCTTTCATAAACTCCCGCTGTCTTCCGTCCACGACAAGCGTCTTCCTCAATTCTGTTTCCAGGTTAACGGTATCCATTCTCCTGACCAGCCTGCCATTATGGATGATGCCGAGATTGCTCGCCATCCTCGATACCTCGTCGAGATTGTGGCTTGAAACCAAAATCGTCACTCCCTCATTTTCCGCCAGGCTTTTCAGGAGTTCCCTCACTTCCACAATTCCTGCTGGATCCAAACCATTCGTCGGCTCATCAAGAATGAGGATTTCCGGTCTATGAATCAGCGCCTTTGCAATCCCGAGCCGCTGACCATTCCCTAAAGAAAGATGCTTTGCTTTTACCGAAGCATACTTTTCCAATTCCAACAGTCCCATAATCCATGAAACCCTGTTCCGATCCTTCATGCTGCGCAGTTTCCAGACAATCTCGAGATTCTCCTTTACCGTGAGTTCCGGGTAGGAATATGGAGTTTCCACCATGTACCCAACATGGTTCCAGAGTCCGACATTTCCCGCCTTCACCTTCTCGCCGAGGATGAAGGATTCTCCCCTGGTTGGGGCAACCATGCCAAGCAGCATGCGGATCGCCGTCGTTTTCCCAGCTCCATTCAAGCCAAGGAAACCAAAGACCTCGCTCTTTTTCACCTGCAGATTGACAGAATCGACCGCAATGGTTTTTCCATACACCTTCGTTAATTCAGACGTGATGATCACATCATTCATTCCCTGCATCCTCCCCGATCAGCTGCAAGGCAATCCCATGGATCAGCAGCTTCAAAGCCTCGTCAAAATGTTCCTCGCCGACCTCCTTCACATGGAGCATGCTCAGGAAAATTGCCCTTAAAGATGCTGCAGCGACATCAGCATCACCCTTGATGGAAAAATCCTCGAACAGCTTCTCAGCAAAACGCTCATCAAATGCATGATGCCGAGCAAGCTCCTCCTCTGGAATCTTTCTCATCAGCAATTCCAACTCGCCATTCTGGATCAGATTCATCATAAAAGAATGCCGCACCCGCTGATACAGCTGAAAAATATAGTCAGTAAAAGCTTTTGCATCCCTTGCACCTGCCTCAGCGCGCGCCCCCTCTTCAAGCAATGACCCCTGAAACTCCTCGAGAACATGAAAAAATAACACTTCCTTTGAAGGGAAAAACTGATAAAAAGCCCCTTTTGAAATCCCCGCCAGCTGCACAAGCTGGTCGACCGTCGTTTTCTTCACTCCAAACCTGCCAAGACAATCCGCCGCAGCCTCCATCAGTTTATTCCTGATTTGTTCCTTCTCACTCTCCGTAAAAGCAGTCGCCATAATACCACTCCTAAACTCTATGACTAATTTTGTTTTTATAGTCATATGTTAGCACAGACCTGTACGTTCTTCAATTAGGAAGGATGGATCCTTTAAATAAGCAAAAGCGCAGGATGAGCTCCTGCGCTTTTGTTAAAGAGATTCCCGAATGACTTTCTTAGAATGAATTACAGAAAGTACTGCGAAAATGGAATACAAGGCTGTGTAAAGCCCCATGACAATCAGCATTGGCCACCACAGTTCGGTTCCGAAGAAGAACCAGCCGGATTTGACGGCGAAGTAGCTGTGCAGCAAGCCGATCGCTAATGGGATGCCGAAATTGAATGCCTGTTTCGCCTGGATTCCTTTCAGTAAATCTCCCTGGGTGAAACCGAGCTTCCTTAAAATCGTATAATTCGGTTTTTCGTCTTCTGTCTGATCCATTTGTTTAAAATATAGGATGCAGCCTGAAGTGACGAGGAAGGTCAGCCCTAGGAAACCGACGATGAACATGACGAGGCCCATCTGTTTCTTTTGGATATTTTCATTGTCCAGGCGGGATTCGTTCATTGCAGCTTCATGGTACTTATTTTCATTGAACAGTTCATTCGCCTTTACTAAATCGTTCTCGTTTTCAATATTAATCCCAATATACAATGAAGGATCTCTTTGGATGGAAGGATCCAGATCACTCTTTAATTTCGCGAATACAGACTCATCGACAACAGCCACTGGAGATCCGCCGAAATACCGGGAAACTGGATATTGCTTTTCCATTCCGATGTACTGCAAAGGAATGGCATGTTCTTTTCCGATGATCTCGATTGGTCCTGAATCTTTCATGGAGATGAATTTCATCATAATATCACTGTAGCCTGTCAGATAGGCTTCATCCTTCTTCACTTCACTTTGACCCTCAGACTTTTCGCTAATGACCGAAACGCCCATTGATCTAGGGTCCTGGGTGTATTCATCCATCTTCAGTCCAATGATTTCTTCTGCGTTCATCACCGCCTGAAGCACCTCGATCCTTTTCTCCGTATAACCGATATCCTTCGACTCCAACTTCTCTATAAAATCAGCCGCAGAGTCACCATCGACAAAGGCAAAGTTTTCGGGAACATTATTTTTCGCCGTCTGCTCTGCGGAATAGTAGGAGATATAGCTTAGAGATAATAAGCCAATCGCAAGGGCCGATACCGTCGTGATGATAGTTAACACCAACGCATTCGACTTCATCCTGAACATGATGGAGGATAGCGAAAGCACTTCATTTATATTTAAATATCCATCCTTCTGTTTCCGGATGAGGTTGGCAATGAAGCTGACAGATCCTTTGTAAAACAGATAAGTCCCGATGATGACTGACGCTAAAATGAACACCATGGCGAAGAAGAGTTCGTTCATGGTAGTGAAGTCCCCTTCGAACAGCTTGGATGACACATAATAACCTATCCCAATCAGCGTAATGCCAAGAATGCCAATCAGCATCTCCCAGAAAGAGGTCTTTTTTGCCCGGCCTTCAGCATTTGAAATGACCCTGAACAGTGAGAGAATGCTTTGCCGTTTTATGAAAAGATAGTTCAACAGCAGCATCAATCCATAGATGACCGAAAAAACGATCAGTGTCTGCAGCAGGGCTTTTCCGGAAAAATGAAGCCTGGCAATCCCTTCAACCTGGGTGATTTTGAACAAAATCATGATGATTAGCTTGGATACTGAAAACCCAAGGAAAACGCCCGCCAGCAAGGAGCCATAGTAAAGGAGTAAGTTTTCCACACTCAGGATCCGGAAGATTTTGCCCTTTGTCATCCCGACCAGCTGGAATAAGCCGATCTCCTTGCTTCTTCTTTTGATAAAAATGTTATTGGCGTAGGTGAGAAAAATCGCCACAATGCCTACGAGCAGAACAGATGCCGATTTAATGGCCGCCCCGCCTTTAATCGAACCCTTCGTTTCATGCATGGCCGGATCATATTGAAGGGTGACAAAGGCGAAATACAGGGCGACACTGAACATCAAGGCAAAAACATACAGATAGTAATTTTTAAGGTTCTTCTTCAAATTACGAAGAATCAGCTGATTAACGCTCATGATGCACACCGCCCAATACGCTCTGGGTCTTCATGATATCCTTGAAAAATTCCTGTCTCGTCTGGTCACCTTTATTCAGTTCCGTATAAATAAGACCATCCTTTATAAAAATAACCCGGCCACAGTAGCTTGCCGCCACTGGATCATGCGTGACCATCAAAATTGTCGCCTGGCGTCTCTGGTTCAAGTCACTCAGCTTGTTCAAGAGATCCGAAGCTGATTTTGAATCGAGTGCGCCAGTCGGTTCATCAGCAAAAATGATGCTCGGATCATGGATGAAAGCCCGGGCAGCGGACGTGCGCTGCTTTTGCCCACCAGAAATTTCATTTGGGTATTTATTTTTCAACTCCAGGATTCCGAGTTCAGTGGCAATCGATTCAAACATTTGATCCGCTTCCTTCTTGGGCGTCTTGCTGACGGAAAGCGGCAAAAGGATATTCTCCTTCACTGTCAGCGTATCGAGCAGATTGTAATCCTGGAACAAAAAGCCCAGGTGCTGCTTGCGGAATTCTGCCAGCTGCTTCTCCTTCATCCCTGTAATCTCGTTCCCTTCGATTTTGATCGAACCATTGGTGACTTTATCGATCGAAGAGAGGACATTCAAGAGCGTCGTTTTGCCTGATCCGGAGGCACCCATGATGCTCACAAATTCCCCTTTGAAAATTTTCAGGTCGAGCCCTTTCAGCACTTCCTGTTTATTGAACTTGTTTCCATATGTTTTATGAAGTTTGGCCGCTTCTAATAAAATCATGTTCACACATCCTTTCTATGATAGATTCATTATAAAATCCTGCCTGTTTTCCTTCCTTCGATTCAGGTAACAAATCAACAAAGGCATGTGACATTTTTGTCACATGCCTGTTATCCTGACAAAATCATTGCTTTTAGGGAAGGTCAGCTTGAACGTGCTTCCTTTGCCTGGTGCCGATTCCACTTCAATCTTGATTTTCAGTGTGTGCGCCGCTTTCCTGGCCAGATACAGTCCCATTCCCGTTGCTGCATGGTCCTGGTGATGGACTGTTGAGGTAAAACCCTTTTCAAAGATGCGCGGGAGGTCCCTGGAATCGATTCCCCGGCCGGTGTCGGCAATTTCGAGGGTGGTCCGCCCGTTCCTCTGGTAGCTGATGATCAGAATATCAGATGCTTCGCTATATTTAACAGCATTCGTCAGCAGCTGCCGGATGATAAACGCAAGCCATTTTGCATCCGTCATCACTTCCGTCGATTGCAGATCGATATCAAAACCGATCCCCTTCTGGATGCACCAGGACTGCAGAGTCTTTACCTCGCCAAAAATCACACTCTCCAAATCGGCCTGCTCTATGTATAAGTCATTTTCCATGAAAGGAATCCGCCTTTGATGCAGCTGCTGATCCAACAGAAGGTGAATCCGCAGCCACTCATAGGTCATTTCTTTTTTCAGCGTCTGATCCTCGAGCCGGTCGATCATCAAACTCAAAGCAGTCAGCGGCGTTTTCACCTCATGGATCCAGGAGAGCAATTCATCCTTTTCCTCGTCCAGTATCCGCTCATTCTCGGTAACTGTTTTTTTCAGCCCCTCGAAATGGCGCGCAATGCTATCTCCAGTTATTTTTTCAAAAGGACTGAGGAATTCTCTGTTTGAAAAATCCAGGATATCCTCCGCTTCTTCAAGCTCCTGATAAAATTTCGTTTCCTTTTGATAGCGAATCACTAAAAAAATCACAAAAATGATCAGGGATAGAAAAACATAATAAAGAATCGACGTGAGTGGTATTTCCGGGTCTATATAAGCGATGAAAACAGCAAGAAACTGAAGCAGCAAGAATAACAGGATCCAGCTCAGCCGCTCCTTCAGGTATGTCATAAACATCATCCATTGTCCTCTTCTACAGCCATATATCCCTGTCCGACCTTCGTTTCAATTTTATGGCCAAGCCCGATTTCATCCAGCTTTTTCCGCAGCCGATTGACGTTGACCGTCAGTGTGTTGTCGCTAATGAACTTCTTATCATCCCACAAGCTGTTCATCACCTCATCGCGGCTGACGATCCTGTTTTTCTGCTCAATCAGCAGCTTAAGGATGAAAATTTCATTCTTCGTCAGTTCAATCCGCCCCATCTCATTTTCAACCGTATTTTTATCATAATCTATCGTCGCCCGGCACCACGTTTTCAGCTGGTTCTGCGTCGAATTATAATTATAGGCACGGCGCAGCATAGCCTGGATTTTGGCGATCAGCACATCAAAATGGAACGGCTTCTGGACAAAATCATCCGCCCCAAGCTGCATCGACATCACCATGTCCGTTGGATGGTCCCGTGAAGAAAGAAAAATAATCGGCACATTCGAATGCGACCGAATCATCCGGCACCAATGAAAACCATCAAACCTCGGCAGCTGGATATCAATGATCACCAGATCCGGCTTGATTTTGCTAAAATCACTCATCACATCGCCAAAATCCGTAACCCCATACACCTCATAAGACCATTGCGTCAGACGCTCCCGGATCTCATTGAACAACGTCGCATCATCTTCAATTAGTAACAGTTTCAACAACCCCACCACACTTCTACAGCTATTCTCTCTAATTATTTATCACTTATTTCACTTTTCTACTTACTAGTGTAATTGTAGCATGATTTTCCAACTGCACACCAAAGAAACCAGTGACAGCCTAATTCCTTTGATTCCACAACAAAGTTCTATATGATGAAATTAGAAAATATTTCATTAGGAGGGTGTTACGATGGAATTAACCGTTTACTTAGCTGGACAGATTCACGATGACTGGCGCGACCAGGTGGCCCAGAAAGCCAAGGAGCGAAACCTGCCCCTCACCTTCGCCGGACCGCAGACAAACCATGACCGCTCCGACCAGATCGGCGAGAAAATCCTCGGCACACAGCCAGGCAACGTCTACAAAGATGACGCCGCATCAGATATCAACAACTTCAGGACCCAGGTCCTCATGGCAAAATCCGATATCGTCATCGCCCTGTTCGGCGAAAAATACAAACAATGGAACACCGCGATGGACGCCAGCACCGCCATCGCCCTGAACAAACCAACCATCCTCATCAGGCCTGAATCCCTGATCCACCCGTTAAAAGAGCTATCAAATAAGGCGAATGTAACCGTAGAGACGGTGGAACAGGCACTGGATGTCATCAGCTATATTTATGAGTAGATGCGAAAAGGACGATTCCGTTGGGAACGTCCTTTTTTTATTGATGACCTCTTTTTCAGTTTCGGGAGGTTTCGGGTACCAATACGCTTTATTGGTGACATCATTATCCAGTTACTGGATTTTGACTGCTCCAATACGCCTTATTGGTGATGCGATTGTCCATTTATTGGATTTCTATTGCTCCAATACGCCTTATTGGTGATACAATTATCCATTTACTGGATTTNNANNNCTCCAATACNNNTTATTGGTGATACNATTATCCATTTACTGGATTTCCAGTGCTCCAATACGCCTTATTGGTGACTCCATTATCCATATACTGGATTCCCACTACTCCTATCCACCTCTTTGCTAATCTTTTCCCAGGTTAGCGTGCCACCTCCCAAACAAAAAACCAGACCCCGCAAAAAATGCGATGGGTCTGGTATCAATATGCTTATTCCAATCCTCGTATCGTCAATTCCTTCACTGGCAGGAAGGTTTCGCCGGTGTCCATGTATCTGAGGTCGACTTGGTCGCCTTCTTTCAGATAGATTGCCAGTGGATTGGTTTCGGATGAGATGATGTAGTTCTTTTTGTTGTCGAGCAGGATGGAGACGACGGTGTAGTCGCCTGTTTTTTCTTTGTAGACACGGACCACGGTCCCGTTTTCCTGTTTTTCCTCGGCTTTTGAGCTGCCATCTACTGTTCCGCCGCCATGCTGGAGGGCGGTTTTGTATTTTCGCAGCGCTTCATTTGGACTGTCGCCGAAAGCCGAAATCTCTGGGTTGGCGGCTGACACGATGAAGTAGTTTTGCAGGAAGCCGTTTGAATCAAGCACGGCCGTTAACCAGCTTGCTTCTCCATAGAAATTGTAAATGATCGGCATTTCGCCGTACCATTTTTTCTCGATAAATTTCTTTTCGATGATCTGCAGCGCGCCTTCGGAATCCATATAGGACTCTTCGAGGTCACCGGTATAGAAGGTCGCTTCTCCCGTCCTCGAGTTTGTCAGCGCGTAGCCGAGCATGGAGTCGACTCCTTCTTTCGGGCTGGTGAAATCGGTGAAATAATACATATCGCCATTTTCATTGAAGATCGGGCTGACCTGGGCTTCGGTTCCTTCATCGGAAGGCAGCTTTACATCCGTTTTGCCGAACACGCTGTTCCAGAAGCCATGAATATAATTGCCGTAATAACTGTTTTGCAGGCTGACGGCTTCCGGAGAAACAGCACCGTCGATGAATTCAGGTGCATCTGCTAACGCATAGGCCTTCGTCTTGCCTGATTCTGGATCCACGACGACAACGCCTGTCACTTCAAAACCGTTCCGTGCTGAAATGAACTCGCCGAATGTCCTGCTATAATAAGGCTTCCCTTCCTCATCGATCTCAAGCTGGGTATCTCCGTAAAAAATGGCCTCAGGATACTGCATCCGGATATGGCGTTCGAGGTTTTTATTGAAGTAGGAAGACGGTGTATACACCATCTGCGACTTCTTAAATTTCGGATTTGCTGTTGAGTCGGTGGCACTGACGGTAAAATAACCAGGTGTCGAGTCGCCGTTCCACCATTTGAAAAAGCCTGAGAACTCAACAGGTGCGATATAGACATACTCCCCGTTGACCTTCTGGATCTGCAAATTGCCAAGCTCATAATAACTCGTATTCGGAACCTGGCCAAACGCCTTCTTCATTTTATTGCGGGCGAATTGCGGAGGGACACTCGCCGGTGTTTCTTTTTCATCGAAGGTCGAGATTTCCGTCTTTTCCGTCATTTTCGCAGATTCATATTTTTCCCCTGCGTTAAAAAGAAAAGCGATCATAAAATATCCGCCGGCGAACAACGCCAGCAAAAACAAGATTCCCTTGATGATCCTTTCCTTCCCAACTGCAAGGGCCGTTCCGCCAAGCGTGACCAGAATCGCAAACGGCCACAGCGAAGATAGGTTCCGGTCCAGATTGAATAGATAATAGAATGTAAAAGTTCCAATTGTAATCAGCACAACCGCTGCGATCAGCAGCAATGGCTTCATTTTTTTGCCCTTGGCTTCACCATTTGAAAAAGGTACAAGAATCAAAGCGGAAGCCAATCCAACCAAAAGTGCAAATAGAAATATATTTCCCATAATATAATCCCCTTTTTATTTGTCCCTTACATATACGATTCAAAAGGGGGAAAGTTTCACAATAGGAAGTGAAGCAAACTATTCCCTAGCTTCGGCATTTAACTGCTTAATCGTGTCACCCCAACGAATCTCTCGCCATCGAGGGCGATAAATACCCAGTCCTTGCGAGAATTATCTTCAGGCAGGAACTCTTTTCGCCATTGTTCAAAAGGAGGAGGGCTTTCGTATTGGCCTGGATTATCCCTGGATGTCTCCACACACAAATCATACAGTTTTAATTCTGGGTCCTCCCCAGGCACGTAATCTTGTCTTTGTATGTAAAATCATTTCTTACCTCCTATTTCAAATAATCGTATATCCAATTCTACAAAATAAAGAAAAATACCTTTTTCCTCTTTGACCATTAAAAGGAATTTAGCCATAAATGAGGAATATCATGAACTGAAACAATATTTATACCGAGGGAGATGGTTCCATGTTTCAATCAATCAACCGCTTTGTTCAATCATGGGAGTACGAGGCGAATAATACACAAAGGCTCCTTTTACAATTGACGGATGAGTCGCTATGCCAGGAAAGTTCCCCTGACCATTGGACGCTGGGACGTGTCGCCTGGCATATCGTAACCGCAGTGAATGTTATTGCCTCACAGGCTGGCCTGGAGTTCGAATCACCCAACAAAGATTTCCCTGTTCCGGAATCAGCAACATACATCGCAGATACATATCAGCAAGCCTGCAGTGCCTTAGTGGAGTCGATTCGGACACAATGGACTGACGATGACCTAAGTGAAAAACTCGATTTCTTCGGTCAAAAAATGTCCAGGGGAACTTTATTGCTGTTCTTGATCCAGCATCAGATTCACCACCGCGGACAAATGACCGTGCTCATGCGCCAGGCTGGCTTGAAAGTACCGGGTGTCTTTGGTCCGTCGAAGGAAGAATGGTCACATCTCGGGATGGAAGCTCCCAGAATGTAGAGGAGGAACGAAATGAAGTTAGCGGTCGGATTGATCCTCATTTTCATGAGCATCGTTCATGTCTTTTACGGGGAGAAAATGCAGGTGAATGTTTTGGAAAAGTTAGGAGCTAATCGTATTTTAATCGGTTCCTTCCGGGCGATGTCCTTGCAGGGAGGCCTTCTCCTGTTTGGCATCGGCTTGCTGGAGATCATGGTTTATACGGGATTAATCGAACTGATCGGATTTGCCGTCTACATTCCGTTAATCCTCCTGTGTATGAATGTCATCGGGGTTTTAATTGTCGCTGCCCTGAAACACCGCGAATTAATCAGAGCAACCATCCCGCAATTCATCATTTTTTCATTCATCATCCTCTTGGAGGTGCAGAGTGTCATTTAGGAGAGAAGGACGGTTATGGAAAAAAATCGTCCTCCTCTCGATTTTTTTATAGCCCGCCGCAGTTCGGAGATTGATTTTGATCGCCTTCTGCAAAATCGGTACCTTTCGCAACGGATTCCAGACCGTAACCTGTTTCGCTGATTTCCAATACCTCACTTGTTTTTGCATTGTTTACGTTTTCGTTGGATGTGGTTCTTTCTTTATTTTTTCTCATCGTGATCCTCCAGTTTTTTTGAGGAGAAATTGGCAATCCCTCACCCCATCATTGAAAAATGCTGTCCCCCCGAATGTAACTTACCGTCATTAGAATTCTCGACATGAATCCTAAATATGCGTCAGGCCATCAGCTGTCTCCTCAAAACCTCAGATTATTTACTGTTAGGAATTATACATTTGTCCCCTCTATTTCTGGTGACTTCTTTTACTGGACAGGGTATAATAAGGGCAAAGAAAAGGAGGTGAAATGATATGGAAAAAGTATTGAACAAGATATTAAATCGGTTGGATTCCATTGATAAGCGTTTTGATTCTGTTGATAAACGTTTTGATTCTGTTGATAAGCGTTTTGATTCAATTGATAACCGCTTTGAATCTGTGGAAGTTCGTTTGGGTACACTGGAAGAAGGACAGCAGTCNATGAATCTTCGCCTGGACACACTGGAAGAAGGACAGCAGTCTATGCAGATTGAGCAGAGAGAGATGCGCAAGGAAGTTGCTTTCTATTACGGTAGTCTCATGAAGAAGCTTGATGAAACAAAATTGGAGTTATCAAGTGAAATCAAGCATGTCTCGAATGTGCAGAAGCAGCACCAGGATGTGTTGGAGATTTTGAATGAGAAACAGCAGTGATGACTTTGCCACTTGGATCTCCTCAGAACCACTGGTTCCAAATCAATTAGGAGAATCGAAAAGCGCTTATAATCTGTTAATCGATAATGATTACTTCTGATTGCCACTAAATGTTTTTCAAGTCCCTTTTCTTATATAAAATAAATGCCACCTTACAAAACAGAAAGCGGCAATATAGTAAGGGATAGAATACCAGGCTTTCCAACCAGTATAATTGATGAATTTCACATGGACCATAAAGGATTCGAAAGCCAAAGTGATCCCCATCCAGATTGCCAAATAGAAAAGAAATGAACTGAATTTTTCAGGCATAAAATTCAGGAAAATGATACCAAAGGATGCACCAAGCGTTAATTCAATTACATGTACTGGAAGTTGCACTCCCGGCCCACCCAATTCATATAACTTAAAATACAAATCCAACGTGATATCAGTACTTAAGTTTATTAACGCGATGACAAACCAACTGATATAAATTTCTCTTCTTGTAAGCCGCTTGGGCATAAACCAGATAATAAATAGGTTAATGGCCAACGTGCAAAATGGCGCCAAGTACATCATCGCTTACCTCCTAACGATAGGGTGTATCCTATATTCCCGGTTTACTCATGTTCTTTTATTCCCACCAACAAATCCAAGCACACTGATAACAATCGACAAACGATATTTTCCCCTTCCATATTTATACTATCCCCATACTCCAATAACACGCGACAAATTCTTTCGTCTCTCCTTCCTTTCCTACTGAGAGGAGCGGCTGGTTTCATTGGAAAAGGACCTCCTGCCTGGTTATATTTGCATTTAGACCAAATCTGTAGTTCCTCCCAAAAATGCTATTTTAATATTACTTATTGATTTCTAAAAAGATATGCTTAAAGGAATCCGGATTTTTTCGAGGAGTTTTATTTGCATAGATCGCCTACATCCAAGTGCCGTTTCTACTTTCTTTATGAGGCGTTGTTTAACCAGGAAGGATAAACACTCTTTGTGTTGAATTATTAGTTAAATATCAGAAACGACAGGAGAGATTAAATTGGGGATGTTTCTACCGCCGCTCATTCTTTTGATTATTGTAGGCTTTGTCCTTTACTTTGCAATCTCATATATAAAAAGGGCGAAGGACAATAAAAACCGACGTACCTTAACTGTTATTTTATTAAGCGGATTTTTGATTATTATTTTCTTTGTCATTATGGGTGTTATCAGTTTTTATTCAAATCCTGCTTGATTCGCCTGCTTCGTTTATAGTGAATGGAATTCATCAAAAAATCAAATCCGAAAAATCTATAAAGAGTTCCCAAATTTAAGGTTTTATACAATATTTAACAAGGAGTTTATCAATGGATGTTTTCCTTATCATTTCCTTTGTTTTCTTAATTTCATTGGTTTTTTATGCCATTAACTTATTCTTACCGGATAAAAGCAGGCTGAAGTATTACGTTTCTTTATGTTTAGGAATTATTGGTTTAATGGGCTGGGTATATGTTTGGTTTGGTAATGGATGGCTATTAAGTGCAGTAATTAGTACTGCATTCATTTTGCTTTCAGCTATATCATTCCTTACCGCATTTATATTAGATTTATTCTTTAAAATGAATAACGATGAGAAAAGACGACTGTGAATTCAGAGCAAAAGGATCAGATTGCAATCTAATCCTTTTTTGTACTTTTTGTATGGCTGATTTGTTTGCTGAAATCTGTTAATCAACATGTGTATTTACGGTTTCTCCTTCTCAACCGAACGGGTCGGTAAAAAAGCAGAGTGCGTTACGTTACAACCGGCCTGGCCTTCCGTTTTTTGCTAACTTTTTTCAATATGAGAAAAATGGTTGCCATGCTTACAATCAATACTGAGCCTCCGTATAAAGTCACGGCCCATAATGATTCGGTATCTGTGCCAAGAAATGTGCCGTGGATCGCGGACATGAACCAGAGCGGAAATACAAGATAATGTGCTTTTTTCCAGGCTGAGCGGCCGACTTTTTTCATGAAATCAGAGGTCAGGATGACAATGATCAATAAATAAGCCGCAAGCGTTCCCAACCCTGACAGGACTGGTTCGTAGGATGCTGAAAAAGGGATAAGCAGTTCCGTTACGGAAAAAGGCTCATAGTTATCAAAGATCAGCAGGTACGCATGGATCCCGATAAACAAGAGCGCTACCTGGCCAATGATTTGATGAAAAGCGAGGACTGAACCTCTTTTCTTCGGGATATGGCTGTAAATGCCCATCAATAGGGATAATGTCAGCAAAAAATAGCCGGTCAGTCCTGTCGCGCGGATTGCAATCCAAATCCAGTTCATTTCGCTACCTCCATTCGTTTATAAAGTCGTGAATCCCCGCCAATGGCAATCTGGTCATTCTCAAAGTAAACAAAATAAGCAATGCGCGGGAAGTTCCTGTAAAGCAATGCTTTTGCCTCCTCAAATGGAAGGATGCACAAAAGCTTCGCGGCCGTTTCAGCTTCCATCGCGGAATGGGCGATGACGCTTGCCTGCAGCACTCCGTTGAAAGCTGGTTCACCTGTCCGGCCATCTAGGATGTGGTGGTAATGCTGATGATCCCTGGTCCAGCGTCGATAATTCTTCCCCGAGGTGACAAGTGCTTGATCGGTGATCGACAGCCTGATCATGTCCTCTCCCATCAAAACCGGATGTTCAATCCCGACTTCATGGGTCCCGAGCAACTTCACATCTCCCCCGGCATTGATCAGAAAATGATTCACATCCTTCTGTTTGAGATGTCTGATCCCTTTGTCAATGATGTATCCTTTTCCAAAGCCTCCGAAGTCAAAAAGAAAGTCCCTCTTTTTAATGATCCACCTTTTCGATAGCCTCTCGATCGGTTCACCGGCAAAATGCGTTGATGTACGCCCTGAAAAAACCGGCTGATATTGTTCATGAAAAGACTCGGTATAGCCATTCGCCATCATTTCTTTTCCGAGGAACGGATGGACATGGTGATCTGATTTCCTGGCGAGTTTAAGTGATTGATCGAGGAGGTCTGCCAGTACAGGATCCAAATATATCGGAACATCAAGCGGACTATGATTGACGAATGCCAGCTGATTATCGGGAATGAACCGGCTTGCCTTTTGCTCAAAATCCATAATCATCCTCTTGATCTCTAAGTGATTATCTAAATCCATTCCTGAAAGCAGGATTCCGCTATTCATCCCTCTGAACCTTGTCTCGATCATCGGGATGTCCTCGAGCTGCTTTTCTTCTGGCGGAAGCCTCTTTCCGGCGCATTCACGATTTGGTCTTGTCCCCATGAAGTCCCTCGCTCCTGATATTCACCTCTATAGTGGTCGTCATAATCATCATCGTCATAACCCTCATCATCATCATCATCATGGTCTTCATAGTACTCATCATCGTACTCATCATCATCGTGTTCCCTGTAATAACGATCGCCTTCATCATCATAGCCTTCTTCCGAAAATGCAGATAAATTTTCACGAAGCCAATCATTTTCCGGACCTGAGTTTTCATTACCGGCAGACTTTTCGTTATTCATCACCAGGCTGCCAAACGTCAGGGCGGTGATTGTACTGACAGAGATCACGGACCATTTCACCTTTTTATTCATGCAGGAAGTCTCCTCCTTCTACCTTTTTATGAGTATCACTATATCCACGGATGGTGAAAATACGGTGAAAAGGAAGAGTTCAAAGAAAAAAAAAAGTATAAACCAGAGTTCGGTTCATACTTTTTCTTTGTGCTGTACATAAAATTTAATTTTTTTAAAGACTGCAATTTGCTGGATTCCATTTGTATAGTTAAAAATATAACTACCTTAAAGGAGTGCTTTCCATGTTCATAAAACTATCAAAAGAACAGCAGCAGGCCATGATTGATGACATCCAGGTTTTCTTTTCACAAGAAAGAGGGGAAGATTTAACCGAATTCGCGGCTGAAAGAGTTCTGGACTTTGTCAAAACGTCGCTTGCTCCTCATTTTTACAATGCTGCGATTTCAGACGCCAAGATTGTGTTGGAGCAGCAGTTTTCATCGTTGGAAGATGAGTTGCTGACACTGGAACGGCCTATCCAACGATAAGTCAGCTTCTATTGGTGAAAGGCAGCTTCACCACGAACGTACTGCCTTTCCCATATTCACTTTTCACCTCAATCGTGCCCTGATGGATGTCAACAATCCATTTGGCGATTGACAGCCCCAATCCATAGCTTCCCTCCTGCCTCGACCTCGCTTTGTCTCCACGATAAAAGCGGTCGAAGATATAAGACTGCTCTTCCGGACGAATTCCGATTCCCGTATCACGGACGGTGATCGTCAGCTCATCTTGTTTTCTGGAGAGATCCAGTTCAACCTGCCCGCCATCAGGTGTGTATTTTAGCGCATTATCCAACAGGATATAAAGAAGCTGTGTCAATCGATGCTGGTCACCCTTGCCAGGAAGAGCGTCAGGCGCATGGAATTGGAGCTGAATCTGCTTCTCTTGTGCGATTGGCTTCATACCGTCCACTGCCTTTTGGGCCATTTCTGTAAAATTAAAAACTTCATCGTTCCGCTCGATTTTACCTGAATCGGACCGGGCAAGCGTCAGCAAATCGCTCACCAGCCCTGTCATCCTTTTCACTTCATCCTTCATATTAAACAGCATTTTACGGACCATAGGCTCCTGCTTTTCATCGATTGTCATCTCGATCGCATCAATCGAAGAAAGTATGACACTTAAAGGCGTCCTTAGTTCATGCGAGGCATCAGCGACAAATTCACGCTGTCTGTCAAACGCTGTACTGATCGGGACCATCGCCTTTTTTGACATCCTGTTGCTCAGGAACCAGGCGACCAGTAAAAAGACAAGCAACAAACCGATCAGGATGCCGAACAGCCAGGTAAACATCTGATAGACAAATGAAATGTCGGTTCCGACATAAAGGCTCCCGATTTCCCGGCCGTCAACCGAAACCTCTTCCCGGGCAATCAAGAGGGTGATATCCTTCCGAAGATACTCATCATGTCCCTCGCCGCCGTCATGGTCTTCGTCTTCTTCGTGTTCATCGTAGGAAAAATCGACTTTCACTTTTCGCTGGAATAGTTCCTGATCTTCAAGTGCAGACAATAAATCCGGCCGAACTTGGGGAAAGGCTTCATTTCCTATCAGCAATTCGCCTTCCGGACTGATGAGATAGACAAATACCTGGCCTGCCCCTCTTAATTCCAGTTCATGCTCCTTGAACTCCCCCACTCTTTCGGAGTTCCTCTCAAGGTATCTTTCCAGTCTTGCTGCTTCATCTTTTGCCAGGGTTTTCACTTCCTCCTCGTGGTCCTGCATGATTACCAAATAGAGGACCCCGAACATGACGACAGAAAACAGCAGCAGGAAGCTCATCAATTGGCCGAGGAACCCTTTCGTCAGCCGGCGCTGGGTCCGTTTGAACATATTCTGCTCCCTGTCACGGCGTGAGGACTTAGTTTTCAATTTTATATCCTACCCCTCTGATGCTCTGGAGCAAGTCGTACTTGCCAAAGCTGTCCAGCTTTTTGCGCAGCAATTTTACCGTCGCGTCAATTGTTTTCGTCGACACATCTGCATCAGAACCCCAAATCCGCTCCAATATCAGCTCCCTGGGCAGAACCTGGCCCCTGTTTTGCAGCAGCAAATCGAGCAGCTGGAATTCGCGCGGACTTAGCTGGATCTCTTTCTTCCCGTCACTTAACACCTGGCTGATCCGGCTTAATACAAGATCACGATAACGCACTTCATCTTCCACAATCGGGGCAAAATTCCTTCTCGTCAGTGCCCTGATCCGGGCAAGGAGTTCATCAATCTCGAACGGTTTGATCAGATAATCATCCGCACCGGCATCAAGGCCATTGATCCTGTCCTCGACCGAATCCTTCGCCGTCAGCATCAAAATCGCCCCGGCATAACCCTCTTTCCGCAATCGGCGGCAAACCTCCACACCTGTCCCATTCGGCATCATCCAGTCCAAAATCAGCACATCATAATGGGAAGAAGTACTGTAAAAATAAGCATCCTCCCCTTCCTTCACCCATTCAACCTGATAACCAGCCTTCTTTTTTAACATATAACCGACCAGCTCGCCCAGCTTCAAATCATCTTCCGCCAGTAAAATGTTCATCGCACAACCCGCCATTCCGAAAGCTATATTTACTTTTATTTTACCTCTTTTCAAGCAAAGGGACGTATCCTTTGCTTCCGGAAATGGATGCAAAGAGTACGTCCCCGTTTTTCAAACGAGAGCCAAAGGAAAAGACAACGGGAATCCCGTTGCCCCCGTAATGCTTTCTATTTACGCTTTTTTTCAATTGACATACTCCATATGGTCAAAAGGATTGCTCCCATCACCATCACGCCGCCGATCCACGAGGTGTGGATCAATCCGATGGAGTCAACAATCAGGCCTCCAACAAATGCTCCGATGGCGATTCCGAGGTTGAAGGCGGCGATATTCAAAGCGGATGCGACATTCACAGCTGCCGGGACATAGCGTTCTGCCAATCGTACAACCAGTACCTGCAAGCCCGGTACATTCATGAACGCGAACATGCCCATCAAGAAGATCGTGATGACCCCAGCTACCTTGAATGGCGCTGTAAACGTCAGAATTACGAGGATGATCGCCTGGGCAATGAACATCCATAATAATGCCTTCAGCGGATTCTTATTCGCCGCTTTCCCTCCGATTGAATTGCCGATGGCAACTGCTACTCCATAGACGAGCAGGATGATGCTCACCACTTTCGGAGAGAACCCGGATATATCCTGAAGGATTGGAGTCAGATATGTGAAGGCAACAAAAGTGCCTCCATATCCAAGGGCGGTAATCGCAAAAGCCAGCAGCAACGGCCCATTGCCCAATATTTTTAATTGATCACTGAATTTTGCTGGTGGCGCATGCTTAATATTTTTTGGTATCAGGATTGCACTCGCGATAATTCCGATCACTCCTAATAAGGCCACTCCTCCAAATGTCGCTCTCCAGCCGAACAGCTGGCCGATGAAGGTCCCAAGCGGCACGCCAGTAACAGTGGCGACGGTCAATCCTGTGAACATAAATGCGATCGCACTTGCTCTTTTATCCTCAGGGACAAGATCAGCGGCAATTGTCGAGCCAATCGAAAAGAAGACTCCATGTGAAAATGCCGTGATAATCCTAGCCACCAGCAGCAGACCGAAGCTGGTCGAAATGGCTGCGATGGAATTCCCGATGATGAAAATGACCATTAAAGCCATAAGCAAGGTTTTGCGGCTCATTTTATTGGTCAAAGCTGTTAAGATTGGTGCCCCAAAAGCAACACCCATCGCATAACCGGATATTAACAACCCGGCTAAAGTGATCGAGATGTTCAGATCCTCTGAAATCGTCGATAATAGTCCAACAGGGACAAACTCAGTCGTACCGATGCCAAAAGCACTGATGGCCAAAGCCAAAAGGGATAATGTTCCCTTGTTATTATTTCGTGTATGTGAACTCATAATAGGTATCCTCCATGTTAGATGATGAAGTTGACCAGTGAAGGCGCCTTTCACGTTTGACCAACATGAATGCAATTATGAAGGATACCTGATTGCTTGAGAAGTACGCACTTTAAAGTTCCGTAGGCACCCACAGGTGATATAGGCACCAAAAAGTGCCCTATACTACTTATCGAAATGTAGGGGTATAATGACACTACAATCGCTCGGAAAGACAAGGAGGGTGTATTTTGAAGAAATACAATATACCAGTCGAAGCAGCCCTCGAGGTAATCGGCGGGAAATGGAAAGTCGTCATTCTTTGCCATTTGATCGAAGGCAAAAAGCGGACAAGCGAGTTGAAAAAATTGATGCCCGGTATCACGCAAAAAATGCTCACACAGCAATTGCGTGAGCTGGAAGAAGATAATGTCATTTTACGGGAGGTCTATAACCAGGTCCCTCCAAAAGTCGAATATTCATTGACGGACTATGGCTGGTCCTTGAAAGGAATCCTGGATTCACTATGCGCCTGGGGAGAACAGCATATTGAGAAAAATCATCTGGCTGAACCTGAAACAAGGTGATGTTAATAGCAGAGAGACAGCAGAAAGGGTCTGCTGTCTCTCTTTATTTTGCCTTGAAATAAATGATTTCCGGATCGCCTTCATCCAGGTTCTCGACGATTCCGCTCTCGACAAATCCATTCGCTATGAATACTTTCTGCATGCTCTCATTTGAACGATTGGTAGATGAAAACACTTTTTTAGTAGGAGAAATTCGAACCAGTTCATTCAGCATTTGGCTGGCGTACCCCTTACGCCTTTTGGCAGGTGACACAATCAGCAAGGATATGAACGTACACTCGAAAAAGCTTGTATCATAAATCGAGAACGCGGCAACCTCATTCTTTTCTTTTACAAGAATACAACGCTCCTGCTTGATCGCATTCTCAATCAAATCGAGTCTGCTGCTGTTACCGATCACTTCACAGTCAATTTGTACAATCGACTGTATATCTGTGATTTGTGCTGTCATGATTTTCATAAGTCCAACTCCCAATCTAGCTTTTTTACCTAGAGCCGGCATTTCATCTCCAAGCGCTCTATAGTAAAGCCACTTTATTCCTTCCTGTCCGTTTTGCTTTATATAAGGTATCGTCTGCTTGTTTAACGAATTCATCTAAACAATGAGTGGTTTCTAGATATGTTGAAGCACCAATGGAAATCGTGATCCTTACTTCATTGCCATTTGGCAGGGAGAAGCAGTGGTTTTCGACGATTCCCCGGAGACGTTCTGCGATTTCCTGCGCTTTGGAATAGGAACAGTTCTTCAATAAAAGAGAAAATTCTTCACCGCCATTCCTTGAAACAATATCGCTTGGGTGGGTGCAGGTGATCAACAATCCTCCCAGCTGCCTTAAAACTTCATCTCCAGCCTGATGGCCATACGTATCATTGACCTTTTTGAAGTGGTCTATATCAATCATAAGCAAAGATAATTTTTCATTAAGGTCCCGGGCACTTGCCAAACTTTCATTTAATGATGAATCGAACTGTCTCACATTATTTAAACCCGTAAGGAAGTCTGTGACCGACTGGGTTTTCATCTGCATGAACATTAGATTCGACCGAACGATATATCCTGCTAAAAAATAAACCAAAACTCCCGATATGGTCGTAATAAGCCAATAGTTTACCAGTATCTGATACACTTGTTTGGTTAAACCTACTAAATACAAAAGTCCTGAGGAAATCGTAATTAAACTGACCACCCCCATAAGCGTCCACTTAAAAAAGTCCGTACCCCTCACGTTTTTTCTGATCAGTGCAGCAAACACCGCAATAAGAAACATGATGAGTACAGTGACAAGAAATGTTTCCAGACTTCCATTAAAAAATACTAATCTGCTGATATTAACGATGGCCGCAGCCATGAATGCAGCCGTGAACCCTCCATAAAAAGCCGAAAGCAGAATGGCGACATGACGCAAATCCATGATGATTACAGGAGTGATCTGGATACTGAATGCCATTAAAACAGAGCCAAGTATTCCTGCGAGGGTCCCAAGTTTTAACTTTTGAAGCGTCGTATCCATCTGTGGATTGTTTTTGAATAGACTTCCTCCGATAAATAAAAATGTAATCACAAAACTAGCATGAATTAAAAAATCTTTAAACAAGGTTATACCACCTAAAACTGAGAATATGTAAACAGAATTTGAGTTACTTATATAGAATACGAAATAATGGACCTTTTTACTATAATTACTGGAAATTATCTGGCTCATCTGTATGAAGTTTCACAAATTTATAATATAAAGGTAAAGATTTTGGCACCATTCTCACTCAGGAAGCATAAAACGAACAGGCTACCTTTCTATTATTCTTGTTTTAGCAGCCGGTAATAAATGTTTTCCCTGCTGCTAAACTGAGTGCGAAGCAGGCTGTTCAAAGGTGTCCATTGTTTGGATATTATAAAAATATTCCAAAAATATATAAAAGATCTGTTTGCAAATGAAACTGGTTATGCATCTCCCAAGGTAGATATTAGGGCTGTTGTCTTTAAAGATAATAAAATTGATAGCCGGAATCGATAAGAAATGCCATCCGCATCCACCTTCCCCATATCATGTTTATAAAATTATTATTCAATGTGAAATCATTGGCGGACAACCGCAAGAAGGTATTGAAACAAATGCAGTTGAATTTATTGCGGAAAATGAACTGCCAACATTATCAATAGCCAGAAATACAGAATCTCAAATTCAATTAGCATTTAATTATTTGCGCAATCCTCAAGAACCCGTCTATTTAGATTGATATTCGTAAAAGGATCAGATTGCAACCTGATCCTTTTTCTTGAGGTTTTTATTTGCTTATAACCATCTGAATTGCAGTTCGCGCGGCTCCCGTCAAGAAGATCTTGTGGTCCTTTCTGACACCCGGGGCTTGCACTCTCACCCTTTCCCAGCCTGAAATCCAGGATACTGAGTCATGCCGCCATCGGCAAAGAGGGTCAGACCCGTAACGTAGCTAGCTTCATTCGAAGCAAGCCATACGGCACATGCGGCGATTTCTTCCGGCTTGCCGATATAACCCATTGGGATCAACTCGATGACCCCTTTTTTCAATTCAGGGTCTTCGAACTTCTCGGCATTGATCGGTGTGTCGATCGCCCCTGGTGCGATGCAGTTCACCCGGATTCCGTGAGGAGCAAATTCGAGTGCGAGTGTTTCGGTCATAAGTTTGACTCCACCTTTACTGGCTGCATAATGGACGAAATGAGGCCATGGAATTTCCTGATGGACGGATGACATATTGATAATCGAGCCTTTGATGTCATTTTTCAGCATATAGTCAAGAGCTTCCCGGCACCCCAGGAATTGCCCTGTCAGGTTCGTGGAAATCACCTTATTCCAGTCCTCGAGGGAGAGGTCCTCCGATGGCACTTCATTTTCAATGCCCGCGTTATTGACCATAACATCCAAAGAGCCAAATGTCTTCACCGCATGATCGATCATTCTTTTCACATCTGCTTCCTTCGTGACATCGCCCTGGATTGCCGTCGCACTGCCGCCTGCTTGTTCAACTTCTTCTATAATCGCTTGCACTTCCTGCTCTTCGTTAAAATAGTTAATGACCACTTTTGCTTTCTCCGCGCCGAATCTCACTGCCATTGCCCTTCCGAGACCAGTGGCAGCACCTGTAATCACGACAACTTTTCCTTCAAGACTTGGATACATCCTGTCAGCTCCCTTTATCGTTTCGTTACACCCAATAACACGCCGCCTGCAATAATGAGCACACAGCCCAGCAGCACTCGCCAAACTTGCTTCTTGCTTTTACGCTCATTTAAAAAGAAAAGCCCGCCTATTGTTGAAATGACAATGCCCGTTTGGGAGAGGGAAAAGCTTGTGGCAACCCCGATCCTCGGCAGCGCCAGTAATAGTCCCAGATTCCCTGTACTCCAGATGATTCCCGTTAAAATATTCCGGACTGCGTACTTGTTAAATGGCTTATCGCGGAACGTCAAAAGGAACGCCCCCGTCGCCATCCCGATTGCCTGCGGAAGGATAGCGGCCCATCCATCAATATTGAACCAGCGGATCAAGACTACATATCCAACAAAACCGACAGTTGAAATGAGCAAGACTAGCAGCCCCTTTTTCAGGCTCTTCGCCTCCCCCTTTTCACCTCCTTGTTTAAGCGAAGTGAGAAGGGCCCCCGCAATGATCAGGACAAGCGCCGAAATTCCGACGATGTAATTCATTTTTGTCTGCCATTCTTTAAAAATAAACACTCCGAAAAAAGTGGTCCCAATCAGCTGAAGCCCGGTTGACATCGGTGCCGTTTTCGCCACCCCCAGGTAACGGACAGCGCCAAACTGATTCTTCTGGCCAAGTGACCAAAACAAACCCGAAATGAAGCCAACCACCCAAACAATCGTCGGCATATCCGGACTTTTGTAAAAAAAGACCGCTAAAGCAAAGATCAAAGCACCGCCCGTCGTCCCTATCGTTTGGCTGTCTTCATCACCGCCCAACTTATTGCTGACAAACACAATACTGCCCCACGAAACCGCCGCAAGCAAAGCTAACAAAATTCCTGTCATAAGCCGCATACCCCAATCTCATTCAGACTGACTTTTACTATTAGACTGAGATAGAACGTCAAATCTTATACCGCAGGAATGCAACAATTCCTTTTTTCTCCGGCTTTCAGGCTGTGCCACTAAAAAAAGCCCAGTACCCCTGTGCCTTTTAATAACTCCTAACACGATTCCCTCCCATTCATTGTGTTACAATGCTGGAAAAGGATGGTCCATTGAGGAGGACGGGTGAAATGGCGTTTTTTATTTCGCTTATATTCATTGTGATTTCAGTATCCATTTCCCTTATTTTTAAAAATGAGCTCGAGCGGATGTTCCTGAAAGGAAAAGAGTTTTTCCCTTTTCACATCTGCAATGTCCTGATCACCTTAATGGTCGCATTCGCCTCCCAGGCCGTGATGACGAAGTATGTTTTCGAGCAATCCTTTCATATCCTGCGCGATACACTGATCCTGGTCGCCATCATCTTGCCTGTTTATATCTCCGAACACTTAGCCTTTGAAAAATACAAATCCGTCTATCGCAAATTTTCAGCCGCAGAAAACGGAAAAGTACTGGTACTGAACGAAAAGTACTTAAAAAAGAAGAAAAGGTTCAAGAACCTTAAACACTATAATGCCATTTCCAAGGAAGAGTAAATAATCAGCTGCCAAAGACGAAAATGCCCGCAACAACAGCGGGCATTTTCTCTTTTTCGACCACTTTTTGAATTAATTTGGCGGATTTTCAATTAATTCGACCACATTTTGGATTTATTCGACCACATTTTCGAATAATTCGACCAGGTGGGGATATCCTCCATATTGGGCAGCTTCGATTTCGTTATTTTTCAAAATACACTTTCAATGTGTCTTCCATCGCCGCCTTAATTTCAGCAAACTGGCGATGGTGGTGGCCATTTCCTCCTTATGGATGCGGAAAATCATAGCTATTTTCCTCCATATCATCCGGGAACACAATCTGATCAATTTCCTCACCGGTGGCCTGGTCCTTTACCTTAATCGTCACTATTTTTGTGTCAAAAATCTCATAGCCAAGCTTTGCTTCACTAAGTGGAAGTACATGACTTACGACATCTCCTGGATTAATTTTTCCGGTCGAAACTACAAAATTTTTAAAAAAATTTACCACATTTTTTAATACCAGCTCAACGTGGATCCAGAAATATTCTTGCTACCTGCTAATTGAATTTTTCATCATCCAAGTTACAGGTGTTTACGGTGGCAGATACAATGGATTCCCAATGGGAGATAATATGAACAGAAACGTGAATATTCGTTCTGGTCAAGCATCTGTGATTCATTATATGTCGTATATGTTTGGAGTTTTCGATACGAAAAGACAATTGAATTGATTGTTTTCGATTGTTTCGGAAATTTAATATAAAGGTCTCCAGAAGAAATGTACTTAAGCTAAACTGCACCTTTACTTGAGTAAGGAAAAAGCGTTCCTGTTATTTCAGAAACGCGCCGGATTGCGGATCGGTAATCGCAAACAAAGTAACTATTTTACTCCATTTGAAATATGTTCAGTTAATAATTTCTCCCTTGTTTTTGGCTAAATTTTCGCGCCATTCACTTCGCTCCGTAGTCGTCAGTTTCGCCCACTCAGTTTCTTCACCAATAATTCTTAAAGGTTCTTGAGAACGATATGATCGTGTTAAGTTACCCGGGAACTTTTTGTCCGTAACATTTGGGTCGTTTTCAAATTCACCTGTTGGTTCTATTTTATAAACGCGTTCTCTTCCTTCTCCTTTTGCTAATGCTGCTGCAAGTCCTGCACCATTGGCATTAGCAGTAAAATAAATGTGGTTCATTTTAAGCCCAGGTTTGTAATTTGAATTTCCACCCGCTGTCAGCAAATCACCAACCTGTAAATCTGCCTTTGTCCCATGATAAAATGGTCCTTCATCAGTAGGTGCACCGCGATGTGAGTTTGACAATTCATAATTTCTTGTTGCATGATCAGAATCACCCAACTCCTCATAGCATTTGGCAATGTTTGAATATAACGTTGAGTAAGCACTCTTAACATTATCATCATTTATATTTAGTGCACACTGTAAAGAGGTTTCCATCCATTTCAATTTGTCTGTAATACTCTTTTGTTTACGAGCCAAATGATAAGCTGAAATAAACCTTTCATAATCGTCTTTTGCTTCGTTCCATGCTTGACGAAACATCGTGGTTGCACCTTCACCATTTCCGCCATCTTCCATGTTCATTCCACTCATACAGAGTTTAATAACGACGTTGTTTGGATCAAATTTTATATTCACCTTATCTTACCTCCTAATTAATGAAATCCTTCTTGGATAAATGCCCCAATAGTTGATTATGATTCACAAAGTGAGAATATTGACATTGTGTTATATTTAAGATATTACTTTTAAAACGAAAAAAATAACAGCGATTGCAAAAACATCGCTGTTATAGTCCTATTTTTTACACTTATGCATTCTTTAATTCTGAAATCGTTTTAATAACGTTGATTAAAGTTCTTTTCCCTATTTTTACGAAAATGGTTAAAACAAAAATGAAGCCTCCAAAACTCTGGTTTGAAGAGAAACTGTTCCTCGGTTTTCATTGAGATTCCCAACTCGACTTTATGGTTTCCACAATGGTCCTTTTCCTTTCACTATGCAGATATTGTGGGGTTGATGATGACATATTTAGAGTGCCTAACTACAGTTTTTGTTGTTTCATACTCTAGTTTTTCGTTAGCATGATCAGATATTCTTACAATGACGCTATTGTCCCTTACAATTTCAACTTCCCCTTCAATTGTCAGGTCTTTTCTTTGAAAGGAAATGCGGTCGCCAATTTTAGCTCTGTTTTTTTGCATGCCTTTTCTCTCCTTAACTAAATGTTGATTTATGGTTGGTCAATCCCAAAGTATCGTTCACTTTTGGGTAAATCCTTGGTTTTATCCTGTCGGGTTCCCCTTCATATTCTGTACTAAAACCTAAAAAAACATGTAAAAAAAGGATGCTCTAGCATCCCTTTCCTCTATGAATAGTTAATGCTCCCACTAAATATTCCCTTTATATATTTCTCACCAGTGCACTTGAAGTTTATTGCCATTTAAATCAAAAAAGTGAAAAAAGGCATGTCCATTATAAACACCTGGCATTATTTTTCTTTCAACATAGAATACTTTCGATAAGCTTTATAGTAACTGATACAAAGCTCCTTAGTTTGTCATTAAATCAAAAACTACTATCCATTTTAAGTCTTGTTGCCGCTTATCGAGTAAAGAACGAACCCTGCAATAAAAAGGATTGGAAACATTATGATAAGAATCCCTAACATCGCAAACTAACCTTCCTAGCTATCCCAATAAGAAATTCAACCAAAAAAGGCCGTTAATCCTACAGAGATTAACAGGCCCGCAAGTTCATGCAAGAGAACTTTGAACAATAGCTTACTTTGTATTATTTATCCCTAAAAAGGACAAGGCATCCTTAACATTGGAAAAAGTACTTATGTTTTTTAAGTTAAGGCCAATGTTAACTGCTTCTTCAGCTAATTTGGGTCTTATCCCTGTTAAAAAACACTTAACTCCTATTAAATTCAGTAGATTATTCATTTTAAATAGTGAGTCAATCACTAAAGTATCAATTTTATAAATCCCTGAACAATCTAAAATTAAACTGTGTACCTCTTTTTCCTGAACATTGACCGGTACTAATTCTAAGAGTTGTTGTGCCCTATCCTGATTAATTGCGCCTAATAAAGGAAGTACAGCAATTCCTTCTAATAGGGGTACAATATTGGACGCTAGCTCATTTATTTGTTTATTCATTTCATTTTGGACTTTTTCTTGTTGTTTTCTCTCGGTGATGTCTTTTACATAAGTTTGAATGGCTTTTGTTTCCCCAATCTTGATTGGGTGACAATATAATTCTACTTCAACGGACGTTCCATCCATTCTATATATTGTTTCCTCAATAAGCTCCGCGGGTTCACTATAAGCCCCCGATATTCTTTTTGTAATTGCAGGTTTAGATGTATCTTTAAAGATATCCAGCGGACTTGCCCCGATTAACTCTTTCCTTGAAGCTCTGAAAAATTTTTCAGCTGCTTCATTTACATATATGATCTTGAGTTGCGAATGAACAATTAGCGGATCCAGTGCATATTCGATTACTTCCTTGTAATTTATACATTCAATATTCTCACTCATTATACTTTCACTCCCTAAATAAAGGGTAATTCATTCTATCTTTATATACAAGGAGAAGCACTTTCTATATCAGTATTTTTATTAATTTTCTTCAATAAACATGCCCCGTTAATTGAATAAGAAATTCAACAAAGGGGGCATAAATCCTCTCGGTAATAATGGTTTATAAATGCCCTACCAAACAAAAGACCAAATCGCTGTATAGCAATTTGGTCGCTTTCTTATTGGCTTTTTTCGATTATCCCTGAGGTTAGCCTACAGAAATCGGAAGTATTCCGAATTTGTCTACACATTAATGTTCACAGAGATATGTTATGAAATCAGCATCGCGTAGTAGTCCCCCGCTAAATCTCTGCCAATGTTCCAGATGACAATCGGAAAATAAGGAAAAAAATACATCCGCAATCAATGTTTTTATTAATCCACGATCACTCCAAAATCAATCCTATTAATGCAGCGTTATCGTTCATTAAAGTGGATCAAGAAATTAAACTGAAATAAAAAATAAGGGATGCGTTTCCTGATCCAAATCAAAATTGGACCTGGGAACCGCCCCCTTTCCCTATTCTTCTAACCCGTTCGGTTGATATGGAGAAAATACAATTCCACATGGAAAATAGCATAGGTTTCAATAAACCAATGCCATAACAAATAGCAAAACAAAAGGATCAGATGCAAATCTTCTGATCCTTTTGTTGTTTGGAAGTGCAGGGTTATTCAAGTAAAGCACCCGTTAGTTTAATTACATTCTTTCACAATCTTACTAGCCTGTTCAAAATGGAAAAGCCCATTTGAAAGGGCTTTTAATGGGCTCATAATTAAAAATTGGGATACACCCTTACTCTATACGAAGAGCAACAATGTCCCGGCAGTCCACAAAAATTTTTGTACCACGCTCAACTTCTTCATCCCTAAAGGTCGCACAGCAATTGTTGTCATTAAATCGAAGAAATATCACATCTTCTAAAATTCTTCCACCTGATAAAAAAACGTCAACTTCAGTCCCTCGACGTAACCTTCTGAGTTGATCACACACACACTTATCGCAACTCCGGTTACGGTTAGGTCTGTTCTCCCTATAAGACTCCTCATAGGATTCACATTCTCTACACATAGCTTTCTCCTCCTTCCATATAGATTATCTTGCAATATCAATATATGAACGGAGAAATTATTTGTCTGGACAAGTCATCTGGTTAAATAACATATTTTTTCAGTAAGCGTAGTAATAAAAATTAATACAATAAATTGAAAAATCACGCAATCACGGGGATACAAAAAATATATTATTTCCTGCCTCATTTGTTCAATAAGATAGAAGTTCAACAAAACAAGGCAATTATTCCTTACTTTATCAATGCACCCTTATTCGGACTGTTCCTTTTTAATCTCCTTTAATAACTCAACTATCTTTTCATTTGTACCATTAAGTTTCTTTAGTTTTTTCTCTGATGTAAAAAAGGAATTAATAATAAATAACATAAATAGAATTCCAGCCAGTCCAAGAACAAGCTCCATTCAATACTCCCCGTTTACAAAAACTAAGTACTTTAGAGGTCTATTCCCTAATCTCTATTTTTTCCTTTTTCAACTAACCATGCCCCTTTACTTCAATAAGAAGTTCAACAAAAAAGAGCTTTAATCCTTCTAGGATCAGAGCTCTCGTAAAGTGAACTAAAGAATAGAATCTTCACTAAGATATAGCCAGAATGATAGATATATACATAGAGCTGATGAAGATAATTTCGGTTCCAAGGCATCCCTAAGCTGATTTATAAGATATTTTCTAATATCTGCTGAATCGACAGCCTCCCACTTGAAACGGGTAGCAGAAACAAAAAACTAGAAGGAACTTCAACCAATAAATTGTTTTAATAGCTGGTTGAACTTGTCACGTTCTTCCCAAAAAAGACCATGACCGCTGTAATGAAAAGGAACAAGTTGTGAATTTGTTATTCTTTGATTTAGTTCCTGAGCTTGTGCAAATGGAATAACTTTGTCGTGAACACCATGAACGATTAAGGTCGGGACCAGTATTTTTTGCAGATCTGCATAAAGGGTCTCATCTCTTAGAGTCATGATTATGGCTGCCGTTGACCAACCTGCTGCTTCTAAGCCCAATTGAAAAAACCACTCAGAAAATGGGCTTGTAATATATTGAAAGAAAAAGTTTTCTGTCACTTCACGCATCATCTTAGGACGGTCATTTAACGCAAGAGTTAGAAATTTAGTTGCAGTATCTGCAGTAAAGCCTACAGGAGCTGCAGCATCGATTAATACAAGTTTCGAAACTCCATAACCATTATGACGGGACATATACCGAATCGCGATGGCTCCACCTGTAGAGTGACCTGCAAGAGTGAAATTGTCTAATTGAAGTATATCAACTATTGCCCGTATATCATCCGCTAATCGATCAAAATAATATCCGCTTTTTGGCTTATCAGATTTTCCGAATCCTCTCCAGTCAATCCCTATACATCGGTAACCCATAGAGGGAAGAACATCGAATTGATACTCAAACTGTTTATTGCTTAACGGCCAGCCATGTAAAAACACGATTGTCTTACTACCTTCGGAATTTATATCTTCTAGATACAATTTTACCCCTGATTCTACAGAAACATAATATCCCACTCCGACTCCCCCTAAAAATGGCTTCCTATTAGGTTATTCATTCGCGAAGCTTAGGTGAATACCTAATGGTTACTCATATTTCAAGTCGCCAGTGTATAGAACGTGCTTGCTATCATCTTTAATTGCAGGGATGCAGACATAGAGGAATTATCAAGCACTCTAAATGCCGATTGATATAACAAATTGGTGCGTCACTTTCCAAATCGCATTGTTGACCAACAGTTCCGATAAATCCACCTTTACTATCTTTTGCCATAATATCTACATATGGAACCGTATAAAATTCTAAATGTGGAATATCATCGTCAAAGATAAATTGAATATCATAATCGTTAGCATATTTTTGATAATCTTCATTTTTTTGATAAACACTCATAGGAAAAATTGTTGTACCTGCTGGTATTACCTCAGTATCTGTTAAATTTACATTTATGGCTCCAGTTAATTCGGTTCTATCCAGATGAAATTTTGGCATTTCTACCTCCGTTTAATCATATTTTTAGTAAATGCTCATTATTTTTATGATTACTTATTGAGCTAAACTGCACCGTCAGCTTAATCAATGTTTTATTTCGGATATACTTGCTCACGAAACCCATTTCAATATTAATGTATGATAAAGTTATCTCTAGGCGTTATATGTCTATTTCAATGGGGTGCACATGTGAAAAGTACGCATTTAATAGAAGTTAATGAAATTCAAAACCTTACTAAGGGACATGTATTATATTTCTATGAGAATCAGGATCAGTATATTTTAAATGTAGCCGAATTTATCACTTCCGGTTTAGAACTGAATGAATATTGTATCATTATAGAAAATGATCGAAATACTCCGTTGATTAAAAAAAGACTCACATCGTTAGTTAATGAAAGCCACTTAGAAAAAGTGATGTTTATCAACAATTATGACTTCTATTATGCCAAGGGAGACTTTAAAGTTAATTCTATTTTCGATTATCTTCCTAACTTAATTGGAGGTAATTCAAAACTTGATGTAGTCGTCCGAAGCTGGGCCCATATAGAATGGCGGGATGAGCGGGAAATAAGTACAAAATTATTGGATTCTGAAAATGAAGCTGATAAAATTGTGACCGAAACAAAACTTCTTTCTGTTTGTGCCTACGATTCAAACAGAGTTAGTAAGGAATTTAAGGAAGGGCTTCTAACTTGCCACAACTTTCTTGTTAAAGAGAAGGTGTGAAAAGAATTTAATTTAAAGCCTAAATATTTGAAAATAACTTCAAAATTAGTTATTTGCGTACTAATAATCGACCGTAATAGGCAGCAAATTCTTCCTGACCAGTGCCTCCGTTTTATAATCAATTGTTCAGTCACCTACATAGCTCAAGTTTGACTAACCGCTTCACCAAATGCTGCTTATTATGCGGATGATCAATCTCGGTATAAACAGTAAGATGTTCCAAACGACTTCACCGACTAGCTCAATTAGAGTGTTTTTAAAAAAGCTGCCTCTATTTCTTTTTTTGTTTTTCATCTTCTATCTCCCTATTAATCCAATCTTTACTTGCCTTTCATTTCTGTAAGCAGCTTTAATATTCTATTTTTCTTCCGCTAACATGCATCTTTTGTATAATAAAGAATTCAACAAACTAGGCGGCTCATCCTTCCTGAATCAATAAAGGAATGGAGGGAAAAGGGAATGATTGCTGAATTGACCGATAATCCCTTCGAGCAAACATTCATATTCCCCCTCAACCGAACGGCTTACTATTCCTCAGGGTTTGTGATGATTTTACCCTCACGCCTTCTTAGTTTGTAAATTTTCCAGAAATCGTTGATCAGCACTCGCAGGACGGAATATGTCGGAACGGCAATTAAAATCCCGACAAATCCATATATGGATCCGCCGACCAAAAGAAGCAGGATGACAATCGCCGGATGGAGATGCAGCTTCTTCCCCATGATATATGGCGAAATCAGATTGCTTTGGAGCTGCTGGACAATGAGCGTCAAAACGGTGACTTTCAATACCATTCCGGGACCGTCGATCAGGGCAACAAGCATGGCAGGAATGATGCCGAGAATCGGGCCAAAAAACGGGATGATTTCGAACATCATCGGGAAAATCGCCAATGCCAGCGGTGACTCAATGCCAATAATCAAAAAGCCGATGTACATCGCTGTGCCGACGGCAAGGGCAACAAGGAATTGGCCGATCACATAGGTTGACAGCGTCCTGTCGACATCTGTCAGGATTTCATTTCCCTCCTCCTCATGGCCGGCCGGAATGATTTTCTGCAGCTTTTTCCTGACCTTGTCCTCGTCCCTTAGCAGGAAAAACAGCAGAAATGGAACCACGACCAGCAATACGACCACACTCGTAATCGTGCTGAATATCCGGGTGAACCAATCCCCTGTGTCCGAGAATATCGAACTGATATAATCCACTGCTTTTCCTTCAAGATCACGATTATCAATAAAACTGATATTATATCGATCAAGCATTTCACCAGACTGGTCCGAAAGACTACTAAGCTGCTCCGGCAGATTCTCCGTCAAATTGGACATCTGCGAGCCAATCATCGCTCCCCCGAAATAGAATAACGAAGACAAGCCCCCAGCCAAGCTTACAAACAAAAGTACGACACTCATAGGTTTTGAAAGATATCTAGATAAAAAGTGCACAACAGGACGCAATAAATAATAGAAAATCCCAGACAGCACCAACGGGAAAAATAGAGTAGCAATGAACGCCTGCAATGGATCTATCAGATACCCAAGCTTCCCCAGGTAATAAAGTGTGATGACGACAATCAGCGATCCGATCGCATACTGAAAAAACGGTTTATTGATCCACAAAAATATAACCTCCAACAACTGTGTCTATTTTGACCTTACCTCTTTCAAGAAGGGTTAAAACAGATATACAGAGATTGGACAATCCATCCTGAATTTATATACCTCTTTTTTATGGAACACGAGAACCGCCCTCTATCCTGAGGCCCCTACATCCAATTCTCTTTATAGTCCTCAATATACTGTTCCATCCTTCCAGGCTTCCGGCCGGTAACCTTTTCAAAGTCATATTTGATTCCTTTGGCCAGCCCTAGCTTTGTTGGAAAGTGGATACCTACGACAACATTGATAAAGCCTTCCTCTACACCAGATGCAAGCATATGGGACTTGAACTCTTTTACAGTAGGGTTGGCATATTCCACCTGCACTTTCATGGCTTTTGACATGATGACTGCTACTTCGTAAAAATCGAGCGCTTCATCACCAGTGATGACATATTTTTTGTTTCGGTGTGCGTTTAGGTCGCCTAATGAAATCGCCGCAATCTCGGCAATATCCCGTGTGTCTACGAAACTGGTCTTTCCTTTTCCGGCTGGAACAAAAATGCGTTTTCTCTCTTTGATTTCTTTAAAGAGAAAGTCATTTAGATTCTGCATGAAGTAGCCAGCTCGTACGAAGGTATATGGGACTCCATACTTCTTGATCAGCTTTTCATTTTTATAGTGATGGATGAAAGGCATAAATTGGACGTCCTTCAATGTAAGGTAGACAATGTGCTGCACTCCAGATTCTTTGGCCGTCTTGATAAACTTCTCGAACTGTATGTTTTCCCCGGGCGGATACATCAGGAAAATCCCGTTTATTCCAACTAAGGCTTTTTCAAAGGTTTCAGGCCTTGAGAAATCAAGCTCGACAAATTCATAGCTGTCGCCAAATTGACTCTTCGCCTTCTCGACGTTCCGGACCGCACATCTGAATGGAAGCTGCCTCTCTGCTAATTTTCCAGCAACCTCGTATCCCACTTTTCCATTAAAACCAGTGACTAATATGGTCATATTAAGCACACCTTTCTTTTTAAAAATAGACCAGTCTGTATAATAACTGGTAAAAATAAAACCAGCACCCTACTTCAATAGTGCTGGAATATTTTTTGCAGCCAATAAAAGCGGCTCATTGCTGCCCATAGTGAAGGATAGCATAAAGGCGCCTTCGATAATCGAGTTGATCACAATCCCTAACTCTCTTGCCCTTCTCTCCTCATACCCTGACTGCAGGAGTTTTTCGGTAAAAACCTGCTGGAAACTCTCATATCCATTTTGGCATGCTTCCCTGATCGGCTCGTTGGTCAAAGCTGTTTCAAGTGCTACTGTAGCGATTGGAACTCCCTGCTGGCTGTCGTCAGTATGGAATTGTTCCGCCATTCCTTTTATAAATTCCTGAATTGCCTCAATGGCATCGGTTTTCTTGTCCATGCCGCGCTGAATTTGGTTCCTGACGAACTCAGCGGTTAACTGGACGGATTCCACTGCAAGCTGTTCCTTACCATTTGGAAAATGATAATAGAGAGAACCCTTTGGAGCACCGCTCTCCTTCAAAATATGATTCAAGCCAGTCCCATGGTATCCCTGTAACTGAAACAAACGAGAAGCCGTTTTGATTAATTTATCTCGTGAACTTTCTTTTGTACTCATTATTTATTATCCCTCATTAATATTTTATAACAATTGGTCTATATATAACACTAGCAAAGGTGAGAAGAATGTGTCAATTTCTCTTGAACTATTTAAATTTGGGACCTTTCCTCCCTAGTGTCTCCTCAGCCTCAGGTCCGAGCACAAATTCAAACCTGAGCGCGTCGATTCCACTCTGTGCCTTTTCTACAATGGAAATAGAAAAACTTCGGCAAAAAGGAGAATGGATTTTGTTCACACATAGAGAAAAAATCAACGATGTGCAGGAATGGGTCCTGCATTTGGCTATAAGCACACTGTTCATCTATTCTGTATTTGCACTCTTGCCCACAGTAATTCCCATGTTCAAATGGCTTTATTTGAGCACTTTGCTCATCGTTTTAGCAATAGACGGATTTTTCATTATGACGAAGCGGAACAACCTGATGAAAATCAATCGGATGATTCTTTATTATTTAGGGGCGGTAATGATTCTCGTTTTGGCTATCTTTTATGTGTCAAAAGTGGTTGTTTTTACCGATGTATATGGAATTGAGCGTTTATTAAAAGAACATATGCAAAAAGCAAAATATATTTTCTTTTTCATCAGCTTTGCACAGCCTATTCTCCTGCCAATTCCTGAAGCAGTGACTATACCAGGTGCAAGCGCGGTTTTCGGGCCTGCTGTGGCAGCAGCCATTGCTTTTTCAGGAACGCTTCTTGGAATTTCAGTTATGTTCTTTGCCGCCAGATACGGAGGCAGGAAATTTATTTTTAAGTTCATCAAGGAAGAGCAGCTGGAAAAATATCAGCTGTATGTAACTAAAAATGAAACCTTGATCATGTTCCTTTTGTTCATCATTCCTGTCCTCCCTGACGAAATCATCTGTGTAGGAGCAGGAATTGGCCAGGTTTCCCCAAAAAGGTTCTTAACGATTGCTGCGCTCTCGAAATTCTTCATTGCCTCGGTTCTCGCATACTCAGTACAGCTGGCAGAGAAACTTTCTTTAACACCAACCCAATTGATGTTTGGATTATCAGTTTTTGTCTTAATTGCCTTTGGAATCACTGTTTTAATGAAGAAGCATCTAAGCAAGAAGCGTGGGTTGTAATTTACGCAGTATAGGTTTAAGTCTGACAGGTGAAAGGGGTGATGGATCCGCATTTTTTCTAACGGTTCCTTATCAATTTAGAGGTTTTTCTTCACAGCAGTGGTGATAGATCTACTTCTAAGTTGAAAAATGTGGTCAATGATTCAAAAACATCCTTTAAATTCACAAATTGAAGCACAGGAACATCCTGCGCTTCAATCCAGCCTATCACTCACCCGGATAGCTCAATCCCCACTGGCCGCGGATTTCATCCATCAGCTTCATGATTTTCAAGGATTCATCCAGCGGAACGACTGGACTTTCTAACAGGCCTTGATTCAGGCATCTTCCTACTTCTTCTATTTCAAACGCATAACCAGCGGATTTCCGGTCATCATGGAATACCTCTGCTTCCTCGCCATTTTTATATAAATAGGCTGATTGGGCACTGTGGAAAGATGGAATTCGAATATACCCTTCTGTCCCCAGTATGTAGGCTTCGTTCGTTAAATCCACGCGAAATGCGCCATTGAGGGTTGCGGTCTTTCCCGAAGGATAGGACATAAGAATCGAAAACTGTTCATCGACACCCGTTTCGCCAATGTGTGCCGTACTCATGATTTTCTCTGGGCTTGTCCCGAAAATCATGGTTGCAAAGGTGACGGGATAAATCCCTACATCAAGCAGCGCTCCTCCTCCAAGGGCCGGATTAAGCAATCTTCCCTCTGGATTCCGCGGCGCACGGAAACCGAAATCCGCTTTTACCAACAGGACTTCGCCAATCTTCCCGCTGTCAATCCATTCTTTCACTTTCAAAATTGGCGGCAGGAACTTTGTCCACATCGCCTCCATCAAGAAAAGCTTTTGCTCTCTGGCAAAGTGGATGACTTCTTCCAGTTCACCGCTATTGATGGTAAAAGGCTTCTCGCAGAGCACGGCCTTGCCAGCACGAAGGCACGCCAATGCATTCTCTTTGTGAAAAGGGTGCGGCGTTGCAACATAAATGGCATCGACATCCGTATCCTGCACCAGTTCTTCGTAGCTTCCGTAAGCCCGGGCAATACCATGCTCCTCCGCAAACTGATCTGCACTCTCTTTCGTACGAGATCCAACCGCAAGCTTTTCGGTATTCTTCGCAAAGTCCAAATCCCTCGCGAACGCACTTGCGATTCCACCTGTTCCTAAAATTCCCCACTTGATTGTCTTTTCGCCCATCGTTTCATCCAACTCCTTTGGTAGCTAATATCCCATAGAAAAAACACCTTGTTAGTCCATTATACTATTATCGTTTTCAGCAAACACACCATGACATTTTGGAACGCCGGAACCATCCCTTTCTCTCATCGAGTCTAAGAAAGGCTCTTTTTGGGGAGAATTCTACTAAAAGCATGAAGAGGGTAAGAAATGTATCTACTCGTGGTCATTGTGGTCTATATTTTTTTCGCAAAAAAATTCGTGAATTGGAAAAGGTGGAAAGACTACTACCCTACCATCCAGTTCTATATTATATGTAATCTCCTGTATAACTTCATTTTTTATCAGCATACTTTGTGGAAGTACAAAGCAGTGACAGTAGCTTGGTTAAATCACACGCTGATCGAGATTTCCTTCACCTTTTTCATTGTCCCGGTCGTCTTGATGCTTTACCTCGAATACTTTCCAAAGGCAAGGGGAAGAGCATTTTTGTATGTGTTGATCTGGGTAGCCTATTTCTCTGCCCTCGAATATATCTTTCAGGCAAAAGGGCTGTTCGTTTATGAAAATGGCTGGAATACCTGGTGGTCTGTATTGTTTAACATCATCACTTTCATCGTCATACGCATCCACTACAAAAACGCTCTGGCAGCCTTCCTTGTATCGGCACCGATTATTGCGATTCTCTTATTCCTTTTTCACCCAGCCTTACACGACTTGAAATAGAAGGTGATCCAATGGATTCACTATCCACTCCATTATTCATGTTTTTGCTTTTCAGCATATACATAGCCATGGCCCTTTACCTAGAGAAACTGCGGAGAAGGAAATAACTAGGGACTAACCGAACGGATACCTACCACAAAAATTCAAAAGTTAACAAAGTATATATAAGTTTTGTGGACCAAATTGCTATGCCGGCGATTTGGTCCTTTTATTTTCGGGACATTCGCTTACTGTTTACCTTGAAGGATTTCGATCCCTTTTTGTTGAAAAGCACCTAATCCCAGATTCGTATCCGTGGAACCCCTGCAGTTCTTAAATAATCCAATAGCTGACCAGTGTGAATTGATTCGTGGTAGGCAATACGGAGGAGCATATCCCCCAAGTCTCTTATGTATCCTGAATCAGAGCGGTCTATCTTTATATTTGTTAAATCTTCCTCCGAAAATGACTTGATTGTGTCGAAGAACTTATTACGATATGGTTTCGCAAACTCCAATTCCGCGCTTACAGTAGTGAAAGGCCTGTTTTCGAAAGGTGAAATAAACTCTGGAAGACTCCCTCTATTAATAAGCGCAAGATGATAATAATGTTCGCTTTCCAGAACATGCCTGATCATTTCTATGCAATTCATGGCTTCATCATCAGGCTTCCAATTTAGTTTTTCTTCAGGTATTGATGTCCACACCTTAATGCTTCTTCTTCGAACTTCATTAAAGTTTAAAATAATTAGGTCAATTGAATTCAAATTGGACCCCTCCCTTAATAGTCATAAATAAATAATACACGAATATATGTTCCGGCATAACTTTTTGTTGTAGTTTATTAGAAATTATCTTAACGAATTATATCAATGTATTTGTGCTAGAAGGTATTCAAGCACTGGATTTTTTAATGTTATAGAAAAATTTTAAAAATTGAAATTTTAAAAACCAAATCCTGTATAATGGGAAAAAGAGGTAATACATAAAAGTGAGGAATGGGAATGAACTCTATGTACCATTTAAAACCGCTTAATAGAAGTCCTATCAGGATCTATTTTGGTAAAAAATATTACCGTACAAAGAGATACATTGAGTGGATTTTCGGTAATAAAACTTATAGCTTAAAAAGGGAAGAAACACTATACAATCATTTAGTCTTTTCACATAGAACTTTGCTTCTTAGAGAATTGAAAGACGTGGATATGTGGTTGCAGCATAACAAAGTAAATAATTTGAAAATAGCAACACAGAGATTAAATAAAATAATCATTCGACCTGGGGAAACATTTTCTTACTGGCGTCTTTTAGGCAACACGACTCGAAGAAAGGGATACGTAGAGGGAATGGTGTTGCATTATGGTAAGGTCACGACAGGAATCGGTGGTGGCTTATGCCAATTATCTAACCTAATATACTGGATGACTTTACATACACCATTAACCGTTACCGAGAGATACCGCCATAGCTACGATGTTTTCCCAGATAGCAAAAGGAGCCAACCTTTTGGAAGTGGTGCAACGTGTTCATATAATTACTTAGATCTGCAAATTAAAAATGAAACGAATGATACATACCAACTGGTTCTTTCCTTAACAGAGACACACCTTGTCGGAGAATGGCGTTCATCCAGCTCGCCCCTTAATACTTATGAAGTTTATGAAAAAAATCCACATATTACTTTTGAGTATTGGGGCGGTTATATAAGGCACAATGAAATACATCGGAAAGTATTTAATAAAAATAAGGATTTTATCGATGATGAATTCATTACTGAAAACCACGCTATTATGATGTATGAGCCATTGTTGGAGAAACCAGGCGAGTAATTATATATTCAGCTCTCACCCCTCAACCATTAAGTGAAATTTATTAAAAGCGTTTTATTTTTTTGAAGAAAAAAGGGGTTTCTATAATGAGATATAAAATCGCGTTTTTTGATGTTGATGGAACTATTACAAACCATGAAGATGGCAGCATTCCATACTCGACCATTGAAGCTATAAAAGCATTGAAAAACAAAGGAATAAAGGTTGTTGCTGCAACAGGAAGACCCTTGTCAATGTGTAAGGACTTACAGGAATTAGGCATAGAAACCTTCATAACAGCAAATGGAGGATACGTTAAACACAGCCAATCAGTCATTCATAAAGTACCAATGAATAAAAAGGTCATTCAAGAAGTCATGGAATTTGCTCAGTTAGAGAATAATGGTCTGTCTTTTTATACTGAAGAATTTAGTATGAATGGGATAACACAAAAGGAAATTTTAACAGCCTTAAAGGAAACTTTGTCTCTCGATCAATATCCTGTTACTAATGGTTCAATCCATGAACAAGAGGTATTTTTAATGTGTCTTTTTGCAAATAACGAAACAGTTGAGAAGTATATACAAAAGTTTCCTCATCTAACATTTAAAAGATGGCATCCATATGTGTTGAATGTTTTACAGGATGATGTGTCAAAGTCTTTGGCTATACTGAAAACTCTAGAATACTTTGGGATTGATAAGTCGGAGGCAATTGCTTTCGGTGATGGTGAAAATGATATTGATATGGTGGAATTAGTTGGGCTTGGTATAGCAATGGGGAATGGAAATGAAAAGTTAAAAAACGTTGCAGATTATATTACGAAAAAGTCTAATGAAGATGGTATCCAGTATGCCTTAAAAAAGTATGGAATAATTTGATATGACTTGTTGAACGAACGATGCAATTAGTGCTATTAGGTTTAAGAAATATATCCTATTGGATTTGGCGGTGGTCTAATTTGAAATTTTCATATGTAGATATTAGAAGTGGTAATGCAACGTGTGCTTTGGAGGTAAACGGACAAAAGTTTGAGTTTCATCCTACTTTTCATTCAGATGCACTGGGAGATTTCGTTTCATATCTAGCATCAATACATCCATTATGTAAATTAAGTTGGAAAGATGGTGCTTTTCACAAAATAAATGGAGGTATTGAGTGGCATAATGGACCTTATTTATTGCGGTGGGAATTTAAACGGGATTTTGAAGACTTGGAAATTACAATTACCGAAAATCAAAATCCAATGGTAGATAGAACAAAGAATACAAATTTCCCTAGAACAGTACTAAAGACAAAATGTAACTTTAATGAGTTTACTTTATGTGTAGTTAAAGAGTTAGACCGAGTTATTAAACAACGTGGAATTTTAGGATATCGTCAAGAGTGGCAAAATTACACATTTCCGGTCGATGGATTTCTAGCTTTGAAATATGCCTGTCTTTATAAAAAGCCTTTTGAAATTACAAAGAAACAAAATGGTACATCACTTGAAGAAGAACTTAATTTAGTGATCAAAAATATTGATTAAATGCAGATAGCAACCAAAATTTGTTGTAATTATTTTCTAAGAACCCCCATTGTTTTTATAATTGGGGTTCTTAGAAAATCTTGTGAAGAAGTATTCTTAAAACAAACTAAGCAGTTTAGTTCACCTAAGAATAAAGAATAATATTGAAAAGGAGTTGAAGCATTGAATTTAAACTTCCTCCAATTACTTGCTATCTTTACTACTTTTTATTTAATAAGGTTCTTCTTTGATACAAAATATAAAGAAAAGAAAAAGAGTTATATCTTATTGGATATTATTATAACGACTATTTTAGCTTTTGGTGTCCAACTGTTAATATCATTATTATTCAACTAAAAGTGCATTTATCTTGATTAATTAAAGAAGGAGTATAAAACCTGTATCAATGATGTTACTAGATATCTACGATACAGGTTTTATATTTAGGTAACTACTAATCTTATGCCATAGCTCACTCTATTTCTGCTTTCAATTTTTCGAACCACTCTAAATTAACCAAGTGATGTGAGCGGGAATTTTCATTCATACGGCGAAAGTAATTGATTGTACCGGGAAGTTCTTGAGTAATGGACAGGTATTCATCAAGGAGCTCGATTCGAGATTTAGTCTGGTCGATTTGTGATTGGATTAGATCCAGCAATTTATTTTTGTCGAATTCATCGGCAAAGAGTAACGCCGCATAAAATTGCAGGTTCACATATTCCGATTTGCTGCCGTATTTGTTCATTAATTTTTCGAATTCCGCCCTTCCCGCTTCTGTGACTCTATAGTTACGGATTTCACGCCCACTGGTTGGGGATTCCTGCTGAATCTGTACAATATAACCCTTTTCTTCAAGTTGCTGCAGATTGTAATAAAATGAACCTTTCGTGAAGTTAACAATGTATTTGTAATGACGTTTTTCCATTAAGGCTAGAAGTTCATAGCCGTGAGCTCCGGGGTTTTGGATTAGCAAGCCAAGGATCAGTAAGGGAATTATGGTTCCATCACCTCCGCCATCCGCGCCTCAAATTCCGCGTACGTGATTTTACCCGAAGCCAAATCCATACTATGAAGGTAAATCTGTTCTGTTTTAGAATAGTCACCATTTACTTTCAGTGACTGCTCCTCTCCCGAAATGGGTTTCAGGATAGTGGACTTTTTCGAAAAAGCCTCGAAATAGCGATAACCGAATTTGCGCTGTGAAGCTGCGTCTAAATGAATGCCGTCAGGATTGGCAGTCAAACCTTCTGCAGTAACAAAATAACAATTCGGTTGTTCATTAGCAAAACGCAGCAATTGTTCATTGACCTGTCTATATTCGGTCGCGTGCTGTCCAAAACCGGTCTTCCCAAGAAAGTCACCAAGCCCTCCAATAATCAACGGTACTTCATCAAGTTCCAACTCGTTTCTTAGCGTCTCGATGATATGGGTTAATTTGTGGTAATAAGTTTCATGTAGCGAATGGTAACTGTCACTCTCCCCCTGGTGCCAAAGGATTCCACAAATTTGGCTGGACCGGAGGGCGAAGCGAGCTTCGGACATAGCATGCTGAAAAAGGATGCCTTCCGGATGCCAGTCATTCAATGAACTGCCACCTTCCGCACAAGGAATCAAGCCAATTTCTTCATCGGCATGAGCTTTCGACCACTCATTTGCAAAAGATGCCGCCAGGCTAACGCCGGAAACCGGACGGTCGTAATTAATCGGCTCTGTCATCATCTGCCACTGTCCATTGCGCAGCATTTTTATTTTTTCATTATAAATAGGGTCTACTTCGTTCAAAAATCCACGGCCCGCCATATTCGACTGCCCCAACATTAAAAATGACTTGATCATCTAATTTTCACTTCTTTACATCAATATTTTAGTCTAATTAGACTATAGACAATTCAGTTTGTCTTGTAAAGTTTTTGTTTTTTCTTATTATTTATGAAACTTAGTGGATGAAATAGCTGATTCTTTTGCTTGTTCTTATTCAGCTAACATGCGCATTAATCAACCATAATCTTAAAAACAATAAAAAAATCGCTTAACAGCAATGTTAAGCGATTTCTCATTCTATATGGTAACAGATTTAATCCACCACAATATAAGTGGCTTTCACTGGTCCGTGGACGCCGACGATCAGGTTCATCTCGATGTCGGCGCTGTTGCTTGGTCCTGTGATGAAGCTGACATAGGATGGGACGTCTTGCCCGTTTGCCTGGGCTTGGTGGATGTGTCTGGCTGCCTGGGTCATCCGTGGCACGAGGGTGCTTTTCGGGATGATGGCAATGAATGTCCGCGGCAGCAGGCTGATTGAGCGGCCATTGTCTTTCGTATTGAACGATGTCACCGTGCCAGATTCGGCAAGTGTGATGTCGCTGAACACGATGCCAACATCGGCACGTTCTGCTATCTTTTGATTTTCCTTGCCACGTGCTGCATCCCAGACACGGACATCCAGCTGGTCCTTCTGCTCTTCAAAAAATTCCGTGACGCCATATTCCTGAAAACGCGCATCTTTGGACGTGATGATCAACTTGCCATCATATACTTCCAGTGTTTCGTTCAACACCTTGGCCAATCCTTCGCGGTCCGTCCGTTTAAAAGTGGTATGGATGACTTTGCAATGTTTTTCAAGTACATCAACTAATTCATCCTGGCTCATGCCTTTGAACACTTCATCCTGCGGGGTTACACTCCACTGAGGCCGTTCCACTCCTGTTGTCCTTCGCTCCCGCCCAAGTCTTGACGCCAGCTTATCTAAAAAGGCTTCTCGGTTTTGGATGCTCATTTGGATTCACCGTCTTTCTGTCTTTGCTTGAACCACGAACGGAACGATTGTCCCTGTGGCGCGTAAAAATCACGTACATCGGTCCACGCTTTTAATGGTCCTGGGCCGTTTTCGATCATCCCGTCTTTTGCCCAAGGACCAAGAGCTGGTTTTGCCATTTTCGCACTCATATTATATATCGACGGTTTAGAACCCCATGCCGCAAAACCTTTCATCATCAACTTTTCAGCTGTTGGGGCCATATTTTTTTCCACAATGATCTGACGATGGCGGACCAGATGCTCATGCAACGGAATCTTGACCGGACAAGCTTCGGTACATGCCGCACACAATGTCGATGCATATGGAAGCTCTTTATGATCTTCATAACCTTCCAGGAGCGGAGTGATGACTGCTCCGATTGGGCCTGGATAAATCGAGTTATAGGCATGTCCGCCGATGTGACGGTAAACCGGACAGGCATTGATACAAGCTGCACAGCGAATGCAATGCAATGCAGACTGGAATTCCGTTCCGAGGATCTTCGAGCGTCCATTATCGACAACAACCAGGTGGAATTCTTCTGGACCATCCACCTCTTCATCAAGACGAGCTCCTGTAAGCGCGGTAATATAGCTTGTCAGCTTCTGGCCAACCGCCGCGCGCGTCAATAAGCTGACAAGGACCTCCATCTCTTCCCAAGTCGGCACGATCCGCTCCATGCCCATCACCGTGATCACCGTATCCGGCAGGGCAGTCACCATTTCAGCGTTTCCTTCATTCGTGACCAGCGTGATTGACCCGGACTCTGCAATCGCAAAGTTACAGCCTGTCACACCTACATCCGCAGCTAAAAAGTCCTGGCGCAGCTGCTCTCGGGCAAAGGCAGCCAGTTCTTCCGGCGTATCAGAGCCGGTATAGCCTTTTTTCTTCGCAAACGTCTCGCGGATTTGCTGTTTGTTTTTATGCAGCGCAGGTGTCACGATATGCGATGGCGGATCCTCATCCAGCTGCAGGATCCATTCGCCTAGATCGGACTCGACCACTTCAGCGCCGACTTCCTCAAGCGCCTTATTCAAGCCGATTTCCTCGGTTACCATCGATTTCGCCTTCACGACTTTCTTCGCTTGCTTCTTTAAAATGATGTCTTTAACGTACTGGTTGGCTTCTTCCGCTGTCTCGGCAAAAAATACATGGCCGCCGCGTCTCGATACCTGGTCACTCAATTGCTGCAGATAGTAATCGAGGTTTTCCAGCGTATGGGTGCGGATTTCCTCGCCCAGATTGCGCCAGTCCTCCCAGTTGCCAAGCTCCTCAGCTTGTGTGAGCCGTCCGGTCCGGAATCTTCCTTGCGCGGAGGAAACAGCCTGCCGCATAAAATCATCTTTAATTCCTTTTTGGATCCGCTCTTTATAAGGAATCTCCCCAATTTTGATGCTCATCTTTTTTCCCTCCGTTTCTTAATGGGTATTTAAAATTTCAGTGATATGAACAATCTTCACTTTTTTGCCTTCGCGCTCCATGCGTCCGCCGATATTCATCAAGCAGCCCATATCCGCACCGACCAAATACTCCGCCTGTGTCTCCGAAACGTGACGGGTCTTTTCGCTGACCATCTCTTGTGAAATCACCGGATTTTTGACGGCAAACGTTCCGCCGAAGCCGCAGCAATCCTCTTCCCACGGCAAGTCGATCAGCTCAACACCCTTGACATTACGCAACAGGATCTTCGGCTGCTCTTTTACACCAAGAAGGCGTTTCATATGGCAAGAAGAATGGAAGGTAACTCTTCCTTTAAAAGTGGAACCTAAATCGGTAATGCCTAACACATCAACAAGGAACTCGGTAATTTCGTAGCATTTCGCCGCAAAAGTCTTCGCTTCTTCTTCCCACTGAGGGTCGCCGGCAAAAATATGAGGGTATTCCTTCAGCATGCTGACGCAAGAACCCGATGGTCCCACCACATATTCCGAATGGCGAAAGGCCTTCATCATTTGTTTCATCGCTGCTTTCGCCTCTTCCAGATACCCGCTGTTATAGGCAGGCTGGCCGCAGCATGTCTGTTCCATCGGATAATCCACTTCACATCCAACTCTCTCAAGGATTTCAAGCGTATTTCTCGCCACATCCGCAAAGAGAATATCACTAAGGCACGTACTAAATAATGAAACTTTCATGTTTGTTCACCTCATGTAAGAATCAGCAAACGGCACCGCTTTGCTAAATGCATTTAAAAAGCCGGTCCTGGACATTTTGTAAATGCTCCAACATATATTGGCGCGCGTCGTTTGGCTGTCTGTTTTTAATTGCTTCAAAGATCCGCCGGTGCTCGGACTGCAACTCTTCCACGGTCTTTTCCGAATACAGGAGAACCTTCCGCGTTTCCTGGATCGTTTGCGAGTTCAGCGAGGATACGCTGCTCATCAAATTGATCAGCAATTTATTATGCGTTGCTTTTGCTATCGCCATATGGAATTCAAGATCAGCTTGTGAAGCGAGTTCTTCGTTTCCATTTGCATTTTCGATCACGATCAATGCTTTTTCTATCTCAAGCAGATCTTCTTTTTCATGCACAGCAGCTGCCTGAGCCGCCGTTCCAATTTCAAGAATCTTACGGACTTCGTACAGTTCCTTCACATCTTCAAGCTTCATCAAGAAAGCACTGGTGACGGGCAACTGGAATTTCGACGGATCGAAGGTGTTCACAAACGTCCCTTCGCCCTGGCGCATTTTCACCAGCCCCATCGTACGCAACCCGCTTAATGCTTCGCGGATCGTGGAACTCCCGACATCGAAGCTTTTCGCCAGCTTTTCGACTGAATCCAATTTATCACCTGGTTTCAACTCACCAGTTTTAATCAACTCTATGATCGAGTCGGCAACTTGTTCATACACTTTTCTTGCTTGCACTCGTTTATAGGGCATATCCTTCATCTCCCATCTATTCCTTTATATTATACAGAGAATTTAGTTCTCCGAAAGATAGTGGGACCTTTGGTAAGTTATAGAAGGTATAAAAAGATAAAACCGGATACTCCCGCAAGGATTCCATAAAGGATCGCAGGCGCCAGCGTTTTACGGATGATTTCCCCTTCTTTACCGGACACCCCAACAACCGCACTCGCTGCAACAACATTATGCACACAAATCATGTTCCCTGCGGCAGCTCCAATGACCTGGACCGCCAGCACGATATTCGACTCCAGGCCAACGGCATCCGCAACATTGTATTGGATTGGCGAAAACGTGAGGGTCGAAACCGTCGCGCTTCCTGTTATGAACGCTCCTAACTCACCAAGGAACGGAGCAACGAAAATCCATACCGAGCCTAACGAGCTGGCAAAGGATTCTGCGATATATTGCGGCATACTGGAGAGTTCATTTAGATTGATCCCCGAATTAACAAACACTTGCACCATTGAAAGTGTCGCAATCAAGGCAATCGATGTCATTTTCATCGTTGATAACGATTCTTTCGATGCATTCGTAAAGGTCTGGTACGATTTTTTCTGGAAAAGGAATGCAAAGACGGCAGCAATCGTCAGGATGGTTCCAGGCGAGTATAGGAACTCCCAAGCTGATGTCACGCCCTCTATTCCCAAGATATTCTTCCAGGTAAAATCAACTGCTGTCCTTGTGAATTCCTTCAAAGCAGGGACAATTCGTGTGAGCAGCAATAACAGAACGACAACGACATATGGCGACCAGGCAGTCACAATGCTCATCTTTGGCTTTTCAGTCGAAACAACAAAGTCTTTCCGCATCGCAGCTTTCCATTCCGTCTTCGGAAGCAGGAAACCTTTCTTCGCCGTTACTGTCGCCACCGCGAGGGTGATGAGCGATGCAAGAATCGAAACAAACTCATGGCCGAAAAGGTTTGCAATCAGCCACGCACTTCCTGTGTAAATAAATCCGACCATTAGTGTCCAAGGAAGCATCGGCAGCGCATCCTTGAACCCTTTTCCAAAAAACACCGTTAAAACCAGCATTAAAATGAACGGGATGAATGAACCGGCTAATAGGTCAATACTTGTAATCGTAATCCCAATGTCATGGAAAAAAGGCGTATCCGCACCGGGAATATTGCTCAATCCAACTGCCACTGGCGTCCCAACCGCGCCAAACATAACCGCCGTACTATCCGCAATCAAGGCAATCGTCGCTGCCGCGATCGGCTGGAAACCTAAAGCGAGCATCAACGGTCCCGTCACCATTGCAGGCGTTCCAAATCCCGCCGCTCCTTCAATAAGTGAACCAAATAAAAAGGCAACAATGATGACCTGCACACGCATGTCACCAGAAATATTCTGGAACCCCTGGTTAATCCGCACAACTGCTCCGGTATTTCGAAGCGTGTTCAATAACACCAGTGCACCAAATAAAATCCAAAGAATCGTCAACGTTTTATGTACCCCTTGAAAAATCGATGCCAGCACCACATGTCCTTCCATACCCCAATTAGTAAGCGCTAACAAAATGACGATAAGTGAACTCAAGGCCATGCCCTTAGCTGCCGGCATGCGCATGATCACAAGGAATAAAAACGGAGCAATAATCGCACTTAAAGCAATAAGCAATAACATTTAATTTCCCCCTAGTTGTTCATAAGCTTGATAGTTTAATAGTTCAAAAGCGCTTTCATTCTAATCCGGCAGTTACCCGGTCATCAGATGACCTTATTATTTTTTCATACTTTAATCATTTATACAACTACAAATCTCACTTTTTTTCGCCCGATCGTGCCATTTACCCCCTCTTATATTGTCAGGAACAAAAAGGATGGAAATGGCATTTGTACACGGAGTCCACCATTCCACTTTTTGATTTTTATAGATGATTCCAAATAAGGGGAACTATATAATATGAATGACTATATTAAACACGAAATGGCGGAACAGAAATGAACCCATATGTTGAAGCGCTATATCAAGCGGCATTAGCACACCGGAATGAAGCAGAAGCAATCAGGCTATCCAATTACATGCGGAATCAGTTCAGCTTCATCGGTTTGAGAGCGCCGCAGCTGAAAGAAGTCTTCAAACAGCATGTGAAGAATCATGGATTGCCACCGAAGGAAGAATTACACGATGTCATCACTTCCCTCTGGAAGCTGGAGGAAAGAGAGATGCAGATGGCCGGCCTTCTCTTGCTGGATTCAATGAAGAAGCAGTTCACCGAAGAGGATCTTTCCCTGCTGGAATACATCATCACGACCAAATCCTGGTGGGACACAATCGACCATATCGCGAAAAAACATTTCGGATATTACCTTGAAAAGTTCCCGCATACCAGGCAGCATATCGTCGATGAGTGGATTGCCTCCGAAAACATCTGGCTGATCCGCTCCTGTATTTTGTTCCAACTGGGATACAAAGAAAAAACGGACGTGGCCATGCTCGAGGACATCATCTCAAGAACCTGCCACACCAGGGAATTTTTCATCAACAAAGCGATTGGCTGGGCATTAAGAGAATACGCAAGGCAAGACCCGGAAAAAGTGATCGAAATAACCAATACATACCCCCTGTCAAACTTGAGCAGGAGAGAAGCACTGAAGCATATTAAGGTAGATTAATTGGGACCTGGGGAGAAGCATTCGGACTTTTGAAGGCAGATTGATTAGAAAACTAGAGAGAATCATCCGCACTTTTGAAGGCAGATTGATTAGAAAACTAGAGAGAAGCATCCGCACTTTTGAAGGCAGATTGATCAGAGAGCCGGAGAGAAGCATTGAAGCTTTTGAAGGCAGATTCATCAGAAAGCTGGGGGATTTCATGAAAAAAGGAATTTTGTTGATATCATTTTGGGGTCTGATCGTTTTTTCCGTGATTGCACAGATATCTGATCCATTCGTTTACTGGCTGAGCCCGGATGCAGTTTCTCTTATCGATGAAAGAATGACCTATACGTTTGTTCCTGTAATGGTCAATTTCTTCATTGTATTTTTACTGTGGAGAATAAGAGTTTCAAAGTCTCTTTTCACTTTTTCTTTATTCATCAACGTTATTTTTTCCGCGTTTTATTTTTATTATCAATTTGGCGATATGGGGCTGGGAAAATTCAGATAGATTCCTCAATACTTTAGTGAATGACATAATGTATTATTTTACAAGTTTAAAAATTATAAATTCTCTTCCTTTTGTACCGATAAATAAAAAAGAAGTCTTTCTGAAAAGGTACTAGGGGGCAAAAGGGATGTTTAAGAAAATTCAAACGAAGATTATGCTTACAATGAGCGTGCTTATTGCAATCACGCTAATAGGAGTCTCGGCACTTACGTATTTTCAAACGAAAAGAGAAATCCTATCGAACGTAAATACCAGCTCCAAATCTCAAATCAACGATTTAAAGAGTAATATCGATCTTTATCTTAACTTTTATGGCAGTACGGTTGACCGATACAGCAAAGATAACCGGATTGTAGAATATTTAAAAGAAGTGAAGCAAAACGAAAAAACAGGGCTGGAAGCATACTGGCCTATGGTGAATAATGATTTTGAAAATTTTATGGGACTTAACCAAAATGTTGCTGTTATTTACGTTGGGGCTGAAACAAAACAATTTAAAACGACTCCTTTGATTGATTTGCCGGCGGACTTTGATCCGACTGGGCGGCCATGGTATACAGCTGCTCTTAATTCACCGGATCAAGCACTTTGGACAGAACCATACCTTGATGCCAGTTCGGGTGAATACGTGGTAACGGTTGTTAAACCCGTCTTAGATCCAGCAACGAAGCAAGTCCTGGGTGTTGTAGGTTTAGATTTAAGCTTATCGGGATTGTCAGAAATGATTAATAAGACCGCAGTAGGATATAAAGGATACTCCTTGCTCCTAGACAGTAATGGAATGGCACTCGTCCATCCGAAAGAACAGGGCGAGGATTTGAGTAAGAAACCATATTTCTCTGTATTGAAAGAAAAGGACGCGGGTTTTACAAAATATGAGGAAAGCAACACAGAGAATCAGCTGTTTTACCAAACCTTGGACCAGACAAACTGGAAAATTGGAATGGTGTATGAAACAAACGAATTATTGGCAAGCGCAAAAAAGCTAAGAAATTTGATTCTCATCATCGCTTCACTGACGGTTCTGGTCAGCCTTGCCATTACTTATTTCCTTGCAAAAAGTATAGCTAACCCAATCACTCTATTGAACAGCCAAGTCCAGAAAGTTGCTCAAGGTGACTTAACCGTCAATGTAGTGGCAAATTCCAAGGATGAGACCGGCCAGCTGACCGAACACTTCAATGTGATGGTTGAGAATATGCGGACACTCATTTCATCTGTAGAAAATTCTGTTGAAAGCGTCAATGATTCTGCTTCTAGTTTAACAGCAGTAGCTGAAGAAACCATCGCTGCAAGTGAGGAAGTAGCCAAAGCGATTGGTGAGGTAGCTGCAGGAGCTACGCAGCAAGCACAGGATTCTGAAGAAGCAAGCAATCGTACTGTAAGCCTGTCCCTTCAAATTGAAAGAGTTCAGGAAAGCATGGAACAGATGACAGGACTTTCAAAACAGGCGGAGAAAACAAATCAACAAGGTCTTGAACAAATGAAGTCACTTAGGCAGAGTACTGGAGAAAGTGATGAAGTCATTAAGAATGTCGGCAACGTGATTAACAAGCTGGCTTCGAAAGTCCAAGAAATCGAACAGGTTATCCATTCCATCACGGAAATTTCCGAACAGACCAACCTGCTTGCTTTAAATGCAAGCATTGAAGCGGCAAGAGCTGGTGAAAGTGGAAGAGGTTTTGCCGTTGTGGCAGATGAAGTTCGAAAATTGGCTGAGCAGTCGGCAAAAGCCGCACAGCAGGTTAAAAGCACGATCTCTTCCATTGAAACTGAAACCAATATTGTCGTGAAGGAAATGGAACAAACGCTTAAAATTTCACATTTGCAAAACGAAGCAGTCAGCCATACAGAAGTTGCATTTAATGACATCTCCCAGACCATTAATCATATCGTACTTTCCATTGATACTATAAAAGCGGATGTAGCAAATATCAATGAGTTAAAAGATGATGTCGTAGCAACCATCCAAAGCATCGCCTCTGTAGCAGAACAATCGGCAGCTTCATCTGAACAGGTCAGTGCATCGACTGATGAACAGGTACGAGCATTAGGCTCAGTCACCCAATCTGCCATCGAGCTGAATGAGTCCAGTGCCGAATTGGCTGCATTGATCAAACAGTTTAAAATTTGATTTTTATTACAGCCATTAATGAAAGAATATCCAAGAGGAAGCCATATTTCGTAAAGAAATATGGCTTTTCTTAATTAGGTAATTGGCCTGCAAATGAAGTCTATATTTCCATTTGTGCGAAATTAATAAAGCGATACGATGAAAGGTAGATATAAGAGAGACAAAGCCCTTGTTATGTCTCCCTTTTTACCAACCATTGAAAAAATCGGTAATGTAAAACTAGAAAACAAATTAGAAATGGATAACAAAGTGCAGAATACCAAAGTTTCCACTCACGATATTTTATAAATCCAAAATGAAGAGAAAGCAGCTCAAAAGCGATAGCTAGTATTGCGAAAGTCAAGATGTAAACAACCCTTGATTTTATTGATTTATCATAAGGGTATAAATTTAAGAGAATGATACTGGTAGCTGAATATAATATCACTTGTCCGACTAATGGAGGTATTTGTACACCTGGCTGATCGAGCACATAAAATTTATACTTTATTGCTAAAACGGTATCAACAAGAAGACCGAATAAGGCTGCAAATATCGAAGTTGCATATATTTCATACTTCTTCATTTTCTTAGGAATCATATAAGCCACTAACGCTAAAATAAAGCTGGAAATCAACACAAATATCGTTTGTGCTTCCACCATTCAATCCTCCGAATATATGTATTTCCCATTAGTATTTAAGTTTTCCTTTATAACTATTCTCTGCCAATGAAGAGGTGCTTTATCGAAAAACACCATTAGCTGGTGAACTTTAGTTCTTCGGCAACTCTATAATAAAAGCACTTCCTTCATGATCTTTACTATTCACCTTAATTTGGCCCTCATGGAGCTTGACAACTGTCCAAACAATTGAAAGCCCCAGTCCTGTTCCCTCGGTTGTCCGTGTTCTTGATGTATCTGCCCGATAAAAGCGATCAAAGATCCTCTCCATTTCTGTTTTGCTCAATCCTATTCCTGTATCTTGAAAGGTTATTTCGATCATTTCCCCTTTTTCTTCAACCGATATGTCAATACTGCCACCAGATTGATTATATTTGATGGCATTCGTCAATAAATTATCCCAAACAGTATTCAGGAGAGAAGGGTCCCCGTTGATTTCAACGTCTGGTAAGGTGTAGCTGAGCATAATATTTTTTTCATTCACTAGCCATTGATAATTTCGCAGCAATTCCTTAATTTGCTGGCCAACATTGTACCGTCTTTTTTTCAGGATATCCTCATTGCGATCTAATGAGGCAAGGATTAATAGTTGTTTGGTTAAAGTAGACAGTCTTCTGATTTCACCATTAATAATGGAAAAGTAATGGCCGCTTTCTTCTTCACTGACTGACTTGTTTTCCAATAGATTTGTGTATGCTCTTATATTGGAAAGAGGGGATTGGATATCATGAGAAATGTTCGAGATGAACTCCTTTCTCATGTCTTCCATTTGCTCCAATCTTCTTGCCATCCGTAAAAAACTATGTGAAAGTTCTCCTAATTCATCATGGCGAGTAATCTCGAGTTCGACATTAAAGTCGCCATTCGAGAGCGATTTTGTGGCTGTTGTTAGTTTCGAAATAGGTTTGACCAAATACTTGGTACTGATCAGCACGATGACGATACTCAAAATAATCGTGATTAAAAGCATCCATCCAAATAAAAGATGCATCTCATTAAAAAGAAATTTGATATCAGGCCTGACGAAAAGAGCATAATTTGCTCCATTATGTGTTAATGGAACACCAATTGTATTTTTTAATTCATTTGCAAAAAAGCCTGTTACAAATGTTTTTTGCGGAAAATGTAGAATACCATGATAATCATTGCCGTTTAATACGGACTCTTTCGTTGAGGCAGAAAGACTTTTGTCCCTGAATGGTGAGCCGAAGAAAGATTCTTCTCCAGAATGGTCAACTAAGTAAATCTGATAGCCAATATCAGATATATTCCCCAGGTACTCGTTCAAGTCGGTACCAGGATGATCGGCCGTGTACCTGGCAATCGAATGAGCAATCTTCGTTATTTTTTGATCGTTCTGCGGCTTCAAGTTTTGCTGGTAATAAGCGTTGGATACGATAAAGGCCAGGATACTGCTAAAAACCATGATCCCGATCGTAATGACAACAAACTTCACATAAAGAGATTTCATTGGCGCTTAGCCTCCAGTGAATAGCCGACACCACGGACTGTTTTTATTTGAAAGTCATCTGTCAGTTTGGAAAAGCGCTCTCTTAACCTTTTAATATGAACATCAACCGTTCGCTCATCCCCTTCATAATCCAAACCCCAAATGTGTTCAATCAAATGGTCTCTGGTAAACACCTGCATCGGTTTGGACATGAGAAAATACAAAAGCTCAAACTCTTTTAAAGGAAGAAGAATTGTCCGGTTTCCGATTGTTACTTCATAGCTTTGTTTGTTGATCATTGTACTGCCGATGCGGAGGATGGATTCATCTGTTTTATGATCATATCGGCGCAGCAACGCTTTAATCCGGAAACTTAATTCCTTCGGTTCAAATGGTTTTACAAGATAATCATCCGTACCTGCCCGGAATCCATGCTCCTTATCCTCTATTTGACTTTTAGCCGTTAACAGGATGATCGGAATATTAAATTGACTTCGAATTTTTTCAGTTAATGTATAACCATCCATAAAAGGCATCATCACATCAACAACGGCCAGATCACATACTTCCTTATTAAGAATCTTCAGCGCTTCGATTCCTTCCTTTGCCTGGTATACTGTATAACCCTGTTCAGATAAATGGATAGTTAAAAACGTTAAAACATTTACATCGTCATCCACAATCAGGATATTCGCCATATTTGGATCTCCTTTGGGTAAAAAGTTGCTTTAAAAAGTTCGGTTCACTTTTATTTCGTCATAATCAGGCAGGATTCAAACAAAAAATAGCCTGGCTCAAAAAGCCTGGGCTGTTTTTTGCAATAAAATACCGCTTTTCTCATGTTGCAATTTGGCCATCACTCATTTTAATGATGTGGTCAGCGTAACTAAGCATTTCCTCATCATGTGTGACCATTAAGGTAGTAATATTCAATGTCTTAGTCAAATCTCTGATTAATGTCATGATATCTTTGGATCTCTTAGAATCCAGGCTGGCAGTTGGTTCGTCTGCAAAAAGAACTTTAGGTTTATGGATGATGGCACGGGCAATCGCCACTCTCTGTTTCTCCCCACCTGATAAGGAAGATGGGTACGCATTTTTCCGGTGTTCCATCCCCACCAATTGCAGAATCCTCTTGATTTCTCTTTTTTGTTCACGTTTCTCTAACTTCGATTCTGAAACATCTAACATCAGCATGAGTTGTTCTTCAACTGTCAGGAACGGAACAAGGTGTGCAAATTGAAAGACAAAACCGAATTTACTTGCCCTTATTTTTCTGACCTGCTCGGGACTCATGCCCGTCAAATTTTCGCCTTCAAAAATAACCTGTCCTTCCGATGTTCGCTGCAGGCCAGCAGCTATCGTAAGCAGCGTACTTTTACCAGAACCGGATGCACCCACTAAGGCGATAATTTCTCCTTCTTTAAGGGAGAGGTTAATTCCTTTTAGTATTTCTTCTTTTACTTCCCCATTCGTAAACGTCTTTCTAACTTCATCAATTTGAAATAATGCCATTTTACACCTCTCCTTGTTGTATCGCGTGTAATGGTTCGACTTTTTTAATTTGAATACCAGAAAGTGTAGCTCCGATAAATCCGATGATTAAAAATACTACAGACAATTGTGCTGTTGTCTCCATTGGCAAGCTGAAAGGCATTTCTTTTGGTGCAATCATATTGAAGATTTGACTGAATGCAATAGACAAAGCAAGTGACGCTCCTGTAATGAAAATCATCTGTGTCCACATCATTCTGAATAATTTGCTTGTTTTCAGACCGATTGCTTTTAAAATACCGTACAAACCAATCTTTTGAACATTCATCATATAGAAGAAGATCGCGAACAGCATTCCACTAATCACTACTAAGAACCAGACAATCATGTTAAGAGACATTTGTTCCGCATTATAACTTGGAATACTATTGAGAAATTGTTTCTTTGAAAATGCCTGTAAACCATTCACTTCTTCTGCTTGATCCTCTCCAGGTGCGAATACTAATTGCATTTCCTCTACTCGATAAATTTCTTTGTAGTTCTCTATATTAATGAATGCAACAGGTGCATGGCTGAATTTCGTTTGTTCAACAAAACCTTTTACAATGAACTCGCCACTGAATTGATTGTTCGTTAACGTATCCCCTACTTTTATCCCTTTATCCTCCAATGAACGATCCAGCCAAACTTCGCCGGCTTTGACATCCTTAAATAAGTTTGATCCGGTTGAGGTGACAAAAGCAACGCTTTGCTGTTTCCCCTGCTCATCATTCAAGAAGCCCATTTGAATCGAAAGTGCCATAGCATCTTTCTGATCGTTCAGTAACTTTTTCTGGGCACTGCTATCTATTTTAGACAGATTAAAGGTTTCATCCGCATCTGCATTCATGTAAAAATATCCGTCTGGCAAATCTTTAATTAAGGAAGCATTATCCTGCGATAATCCATTTGCTAAACCAGAAATAATAAAGGTTAACAAACTAACCAGAAAAACAATCGAACCTAATATTAAAAATCTCACCTTATTTTTCTTCATTTCTTTCCAGGCAAGGTTCATCATTACATCCTCCATTCTCTCTTTGACTTCCTTAGAATAAACCTCTTATATGAATGGATGATGAACGGGATGTTACATTTTCAGACCTGGATTAAAAAGTACATTGTGTCCCTAAAAATGATTTCCTGATTAGGAATCAGGTCACTCCCCCCTTAATTGCTCTTGCTAAATGTTAAATAGCATAAATTCTCCGGGCTATATTTTTGGTTGGCGGACCAAAAATACATTAGTACCATCCAGAAATTTTTTATACCGGGTTGAAGTCTTTTCGGAAACCCAGCATAGCCAGGTCTTTTCATTTTCAAAATAAAAAAAGAGCATGCATCGATGCTCTTTTACCACCTATATCGATTTGCAAGAAATAACCTACTCCTTTTTAGCTGGCATCTGTCAGCCACCTTCAATGCAAGTAGCGCTTGAGCTGCCGACATCAAGGTTGAGCTCGGATAACAAGGCAAGGCAGATAGAACCGACTCTTGTACCAGGGAGGCCGTTAGGATGGACATGCTGTCTCCTACTATTAGCGAAACACTTTACTGTCAAAAGAAGATTGCCTTATTTAGCGTGATGGAGCATTTTTTCAAGATGCTTAACAGTAGGAGTTAAGTTCACAAGAAAATAGGATTCTCTTAATCTTCTGGATGGCGCGCTGTACTTCAAATAACCCGCTCCGCCTTGATGAAGCATGCTGCCATGAGCAGCTTTTGAAGTTAGATAGGCCGTGCGCAGCCGTAATTGAAGAAGATGCTTCCATTGTTGAAAAAGCCCCTCTCCGCCAGCAAGTTTATACGTTTCCGTGCGAAGCCGCTTTAGTTCTCTTTCAAGCTCATCTGGCTGAATGGAAAGATAGTCATTGCAGCCTCCCTGCTTATTGCAAACCTGCCGGATGGAAGCGATCGATGCCTCCGTTACACCGAAACCAAGCGGGATTTGATAAAGGACAAAAGCTGGCCTGATTTTATTAATGAATGTATCCACATCATGTGAAACGACCCATTTCTCAGGAATCGTCACATCATCGAATGCACATGAATAAGTGGCACTGCCGTTCACACCTAAATACTCAAGCTTGGCTTTCAATGTAAGTCCCTCTGCATTGCAAGGAACCACTGCCATCATTCTTTGATCAGAGCTAACCTCTGCAATGATCCCGAACCAATGGTCGTTCCCCAGATTTGAGACAGAAGGCAATTGCCCCTTCACCCTATAACCCTCATTCGTTTTCGTCGCTTTTAAATGCAATGTTTCCAGACCGGCATAATACTTCATCGGATTGGAAAGCCCGGTCCCGCCCAGAAGCTGGCCATTTTCCAACTGAGGTAAAATTTCTTCCTTTAAGTACCTATTATCACTATTACGGATATAAGTTAATGATGCAAGATGGCACCAAAGGTTAAAACCAGTTGTCATGCAGACTTTAGATACTTCTTCTACCACATGGACTTCTGTTGAAAAGTCTACCCCAGTATCGGAATTCAAGAATCCAGCTTTGCCAATGCTTTTAAGAAATTCCTCCGCATAATAGGCTTCAGCGTCAATCCTGCGCACGAATGGCTTAAGCTGTTCCTGGATTAAGACCGCCAAACTCGTCATATCTTTCAAAGCTTCCCTCTCCCTTTTCATGCCGTTTTAAAAAGAAAACCTCCAGAAAAGGAGGTTCCGGACTTATGACAATTCAGTAATGGTATCGATCGGCGCCTTAACAGCTTCGCGAGCCTTCTTGACTGTAGACTCATCTGGAGAATCATAGAAGCAAAGGCATTTTGTCATATCTTCACATACATAGGTCCTTGAGAATGTGACTTCAGGAACTTCCGAATAGTGGACGGAATTCTTGGATTTCCTTTCTAGGTAAGCATCCATTGTCAGGTTTTCTGGAAGGTTCCATTCAACAAGGTAATTCACTTTGTCTGCCTGTTTCTTTACTTCCTCTAAATCCCTTCCGACAAGACGGACAGGTTTGATTAGAGTGACAGGAACTCCTAATGCTCTTAAACCCTCATTGATTACATTTCGTTCTTCCGCCTCAAGAATAAAGAAAGCCCTTGATAAATCCTTTGCAACTTGGACCTCAATTAATGTCGCATTCTGCTTGCCTAACTCATCACGGATCTCACCGGCCTTTTTTTCAAAAGACTCTTTGTCTTTCACTGCACTGTTAAAAATTGATTCCACTAAATATAAAGTTGCCATTCCTTATTCCTCCTTAGTGTATGTGTATATATCCAATCTGTTTACTTGGTATTACTTATAGATTATTTTATTACACTAAGTAATAAAAAACAACTTAGTTGTTTGAAAATTTTTATGATATGATTTATTTAACCAAGCTTCGGAGGTTTTATCTATGAGAGAATCTAAATATGATTTGCCATGCAATATCGCTCAAACCTTGAATATCATTGGAGACCGGTGGACCTTACTGGTATTACACGAAATCTTAGCTGGAAGAACCACTTTTAATGAAATAAAGAAAGAACTCAATGGTATTTCATCCAATATACTGTCAGACCGCTTAAAACATTTGGAGCAGGCAGGACTCGTGATCTCTTCCCTTTATTCAGAACATCCCCCAAGATATGAATACAGGCTTACAGATAGCGGCAAAGAACTCGAAGGAGTATTTAATGCCATGATCATGTGGGGCAGGAACAATCTTGAAAAATGCTACAAGAAATTAATTCATACAGAGTGCAAGCATGAAGTGGAATTAGCCTACTATTGTCCACACTGCAAAAGAAATGTTGATGAAGTTGAAGCAATCGAGCTTGAAACAGTAGACACGACTGGACTTAAATAACACATCATTGAGACAGAGAGCAATCACGCTCTCTGTCTTTTCTGTTTAATTTTTCCCTATTCCCCATTGACGGTTAATCCAGGCTTCAAATACACCCACAGCTTTATCCAGGAGCAGCCCGGAAATCCCAATAAATACAATGCCTGCCATGACAAGATCAAGTCTCATTGAGTTTCTTGCATCAATAATCAAATACCCTAATCCTGATTGCGCCCCGACCATCTCGCCTGCCACTAGAAAGATCCAGGCAGTTCCTACCGCAATATGAAGGCCATTCGCAATGTATGGGAAAGCAGCCGGGAAAATGATTTTCGTCAATAGCTTGAACCCCTTAATTTCAAGGTTCTGAGCCACCTTCAAATAATTCTGATCCACTTTCCGTACCGCTGAAACCGTTGACAGCAATACAGGGAAAAACGCAGCAATAAAGATAATGACAATTGCCGGGATATCACCTATTCCAAACCAGAGGACAATAAAAGGTGACCATGCAATCGGAGAAACAGGCCTTAATATCTGGGCTACCGGGTCAAGAACATTCCATAGTAAAGGAAGGCGTCCAAGAATCAATCCAAGCAGGACCGCCGCTATTACCGCTGATAAATACCCTGCAAGGAACCGGTACAGACTGACTTGAAAATGTGTATAGAGGGTCCCGTCTTGAATAAGGGAAAGAATCCCTTCCCACACCTTGATTGGGGGAGGAAACAGGACCTGGTCGTAATTGCCAATCACAATGATGAATTGCCATACTGCAATCAATAGGGAAAATCCTATGACCGCATTCAAAATAGTTCTGAGTTTCATGATCTTCACTTCGCTTTATCTATTAAAGAATGGTCGACAAATTCACTGTAAGTTGGAGGGTTTTCCATCAATCCCATTTCGATGAGATTTTCCCTAAGCTGCTCAAATTCCGCTTCCTTGATTTTCAAATCATCATAAGAGATCCATTGGAATGAGAGGTCAAGCACATTCTTTTCAACTTTCATATACTTTGACGACATCTCTTGGGTCTTTTCATCCTTTAACTCGGCCACATCACCAGCCTTGACATACTGGTCGACAAATTCCTGTGCAATCTTATTTTCCTTTTTGATAAAATCATTACGCAATACCAAAGTGCAGTCGATCGAGTCTTTCCAAACGTCCTGATCCTGGTAAAGGACCTTGCCCTTATCAATGGAAACGGAAATGGCACCAAATGGTTCTGCCACTACATAGCCGGCGATTCTTCCTTCAGCCAAGGCTGCCGGCATTTCAGCAGGCGGCATTTCAACTGCCTTTACATCCTCATATTTCAGTCCATTCTGCTTTAACATCTGATACAGCAAGATGTTGTGAGTCGAAAATTTATGCGGTATCGCAAAATTTTTCCCTTTTAGATCTTCTGCACTGTTGATGTCGTTTGCTGTGACGAATACATTTCCATCCCGATGTCCCAGGGCGACGGCACTTAAATCAATCCCCTGTTCCTTTGCCTTCATCGCCAATGTAACCAAAACAGAAGCTCCATCAATCCGGCCAGTATTCAATGCATCCATCAGTTCTGGCCAGGAACCGAATTTGACTAGTTCCAAATTGAAATTCTTGTATTCTTGCATTTCTTTTTCAATATAAAGCGGGACAGCGTGTGTAATTGGCAGATAGCCAATCTTAACTGTTTTTTTCTCGCCATCTCCTGTGGATTGTTGGCTGCCGGAACCGCATGCAGCTAATGACAGGGTGAGGATCGAAACCAGCATAAGCAGGATCAATTTGCGCATGGACTTTTTCATTAAAATTCTCCTTTGTCTTTGAAAATATTTAAATATGATACTCGATCGATGAGTTTGCACGATTAAAATGGAATTCTTCAAATATCATCTTTCGGTAATGCTGAAAATCGCTGTGGCTGCGGTCACGAGGTTTGGACAAGTGGATGCTGATTTCCTTGTGAATCCTGCCTGGATTGGCTTGCATGATAAAAATCCGATCCGACAGATAGATGGCTTCGTCGATATCATGTGTAACAAGGGCAATGGTCGTTTTTTCCTGGGATTGTATCCGCAGGAGTTCGTCTTGAAGATAGTAGCGGTTAAATGTGTCCAGGGCAGCAAACGGCTCATCCATGAGAATCATCTCAGGCTGCAAGGCAAGAGCCCTTGCAATCGCAATTCTTTGCTTCATCCCGCCTGAAACCTCATGCGGGAATAGTTCGCCTTTATCTTCTAAACCCACCAGCGCCAAATAATGTAAAGCCCGGTCCCTTCGCTCCTTAGCATTGAGGTTCAAGCCCTCGAGACCAAGTTCGATGTTCTTTACAGCAGATCTCCATGGAAGCAAACCATAGTTTTGGAAAAGCATGACACATTTGCGTGTCGGCTTGGTCACTGGTTTTCCTTCTAATACGACTTCCCCAGAGTCCACCTTTTCAAAGCCACCGATAATGTTCAATAAAGTACTTTTTCCACATCCACTCTCCCCCAAAATAGAAACAGTTTCTCCATGGTTGATATCAAGTGAAATGTCGTCCAAAACCTTCATACCCTTACTGTTGTTAGGAAAGCTTTTACTTACTTGATTCACTTTAATGATTGGACCCTGACTCACGTTTCTTGCACCCACCTTCCTGACATCCTTTATATAATTATATTATTCCTATAAACTTAGTATGAATTAACTTTAAGTTATTTTATTATACTTTGTTCATTTTTACAACTTATAATGGCAGAATATTTTTTCAACTATGCGACATTGGGCTGGTCCCGCTTAATGTGCAATGATCGTACGCTTTTCTCTTGGATATATGATGACCATCTACGCATTAATTTCCTGTTTGCCTTTGGCGATAACGGTATGGCTATACCCAGATGCTGATGAAATCATTGCAAGGGACCAGCCTGAGGACTCCAAATTCCAACTAATTGTGAATGAATGAATTTTCTCAGCACAAAAAAAAGCACAGGGTACGTCCCCATGCTCTCAAGCTTATCCTCTTTTTTTTAAAGAAATCACCAGTGCTGCCAGCCCTGCAATCAGTGCTGCGATCGAAAGGTTTAACGGCACGTTGCTGGTGCTTGCTGCTGCTTCCGTGTCATTTGTTTGGTCCCCGGCAGCGCTGTGGTCTTCTTTTGCCGAATCGTCCGCTGCAGCTCCATGCCCGTGATCAGAACTTCCATCTGCCGGATTTACCGTTGTAACCGAAGCTGGCTTGTCTGCGTCAGGTGCTCCGATCCATTCCACTGTACTGCCATCGCTGTAAGTTTGATATGCTTTCCAAACGATTTCTGTGGCTTCATCGCCGACTTTTCCCTGCATGTTGAATTGAACGAATTCAGTTGCTGAAAGACCCTTTTCTTCTGCTGTCCACACAACACTTGTGATTTTTCCAGTGTCATCTTTTTGCACTTCATAGTTCCAGCCTGGCTTGGCTTCAAAGCGGGTGACGTTCACTTCTTCAGCGAATTTCACTTCCACTTTCGTTGTCTCGGCATCTTCTTTTTCAGAAGGAACACGGACAGTGAATACTTCATATTTCCCTTGTGAAGTTTCCTGAGGCTGAACGGATACATGCGCGCTTGCTGCACCGACAAAAAGAGTGACGGCACCAATCATTGCGATCATTAAGGTTAATAGTTTTTTCATGTTGTAATCTCCTATATCTTCATTTTAATAAACAATAAAATCCTTGTGGAACACCTTTTCATTATCCTCAGAATCGACTATGCGAAGCTCCGCTGTCCAGTTCCCCTCAATTGGAAGATACGAGCCATTGATTTTGAATTGAACATCGTTGGATGGTTCCACTTCTGAAAAAGGAACCTGGATCGGTTGGATTTCAGGATTGTCCTGATAGATTAAAAATAGCTCAATCCGTTTAATCTCCAGGTTTTCTTTCTGCGCATTCGCCGTCACCTTGAAATGATTGTACCCAGGTGCCTTCGGTGAGATCGAAGTCGTGAAATCAATAGACTGATCTTGATTTTTCCATTCCAAAGGTTCGTTCTCCGGAAGTGGATTCAAGTGTGTTAACACACCAACAATCCCCAGAATGACCACCATCAAACTGAAATCGATTTTCACCAGCCTGCTGATCGATCGTTCTTGTTTCTTTTTCATACTATGGCGTAAAAATGCGCCAATGGCGAACACAAGAGTGACCAGTCCAACTTTGACGAGAAGCAGTTTCCCCCATTGTGCATGGAGCAGATAATTAAGCTCCGGCAAGAAGATTAACGTGTACGCCACTCCGGTAAAAATCAGGATCAGCATGCTGATCAAGGCAACTTGCGAAAAGAACGGAAGAAATTGTCTGACATGTTCCCTCTGCTTTTTCCAGTAGGTCAGGATGTACAGCAGGCCACCTGCCCATATCGCAGCTGCAAGTAAATGGACGACATCCAGCTGCATTGACATCGAGCGGATTTCCGTTTCAAAGGCGGCAGCATGTCCGTTAAAACTCTTCACCGCCATCACCGACAATACCCAAATCAAATCGAGCCATTTGAAACGAAGCAGCAGCGGTAAACCTATTAGAGACAAAAGCACAGAAGCGACCAGGGATTTCCCGGCGTTCGTGCCGACCAGAACCGACCCGATATCCGTCAATGTCCAGTGATCGACTAATTCTGATAATTGGACGATTACCAATCCCACAGTGGTGATCAATAGCGCAATCTGCAAACGAAACGCCCGCTGTCTAAAAGATGGCTTCATCTCCTTTTCCACAGTATGAATGGCTCCCCAAATGATCCAGCCAGTTGTCAGGATCAAAGCCATGTAAAACAGAATCCTCACCGACGATTTCATTACATTAACCGCCGCCGAGCTCTGCTGACTTTCCTTTACCTGCTGGTTAATATTCCTTTTAAAGACCGTTTCTTCCCCAATCGAGACTACATAAGAACTCTTGATTGGATGGCCATCCGCCGAAATGACGCTATAGGATATGACATAATTCCCGTCAGGCAGGTCAGGCAAAGATTGCTTGATCGATTTCTGATCCTTGCTCATCTCCGGCTTGCGGTTGACAACTCGTTCCCCTTTTTCATTAAAGACCTTAATCGAATAAAGTTCATTTTCAAGTCTTTCATCAAAGAGCAGAACAATCTCATTCGGCGAATCTGTCAACTCACTATCCGGGGCAGGCTCAGCCTTCTTCAGCGTCGCATGCGCAAAAACCTCCTGGGGCACCATAAAAATAAATAAAAGAGAACATAAAATAAAAAGATTGCTGATGGATATCCGCTTGCTCACAATCAATATCACCTGCCTTTTTTCAAAACTCACATACCCACTAGTGTATCACTTGGTACTATATACTTTCAATAAAAGTCTAATGGTAAAAAACGTAGGGACATGGATTTTCACGAGAAAGAAATCCGCCCCACAAAAAAGAGCACAGGGGATGTTCCCATGCTCCATTGACAACATTGACCTCTTAACCTTCAAACCTGTCAAAATAACAGCGGATTCTTGACAGCTTTGGTCTCCTAACGCTCAAACCTGTCAAAATAACAGNGGATTCTTGACAGCTTTGGTCTCNTATCCCTTAAACCTGTCAAAATAACAGCGGATTCTTGACAGCTTTAGTCTCCTAACCTTCAAACCTGTCAAAATAACAGTGGATTCTTGACAGCTTTGACCTCCTAACACTCAAACCTGTCAAAATGAAACAAAGGGACGGTTCCGGCGTTTCATGAACTGTTAAAATACACAATTTACTGAAACAAAGAACCTTCCCACGTTTCTCCACTTTCAGTTCCTCAGCTTCTTTCTCAATGCCTCTGTCTCCCAGATAAATGAAGATAACTCCTTTGCCCATAATCCATATGTCAGTTTTGAGGGATGGACTCCATCACTAAAAAACGCCCCATCCTCGCTATTGGACTTCGCTTTCCAATCCTTTAGCCGGATTTTCGCACTGCTGTAATGGACTCCTTCGAACTTTGATGCAGTAGCCAACAGTTCATTTCCTAAAATATCAACCAGATTGCCGATGACTACTCTCATTAAAAATGGAAACGCCGGGAAGTCTTTAATAGGCGGCATATTGGCAAACACGATCGGCACATCGTCAAATTTAGATCTCAAGTCTGAAACTAGCTTTTCTGATTGCCTTTGCCAGGACCATGGATTATTAAGCGTGAAGGCATCATTCGCACCCAGCCCTACCACGACCAGGTCAACCTTCTGGTCAGGAATCATCGGAACAATACTTTCTGTCACCTTTTTCAGCGTATAGCCGCTTTTAGCGTACACTTCCCAGTGGACCGTCGTATCCATTTTTTCGGCAAGTTCCTTTGCGAATACACCAGCGAATCCTTCATCATGGTGAGTAACCCCCACACCGGCGATCGAACTCTCTCCCAGAAACATAACCCGAAACTCCCGGTCTCCTCCCAATCCCACACTGCCCGTATTCCCAATCGCCTCCGGTAAGCGGGGTGTCCGGGCTCGGACTCTCTTTCCCTGAACATATAAAAATGGCAAGAAAGGGACACTGATGATACATCCGAACACATATAATAATCTCAATCTTTCACGATCCTCTCACAGATTCATACGCTATTAAGTTTGGTCAAATATATATTCAACAAAACAAGGGTTACTCCTTTGTATTTTTGTTCAGGGAATAAGTTATAACGCCGCCTCCTATTTACATATTTTAATAACCCGCAAATTCCATCACCACAAAAAAAGCATGGGGTACGTCCCATGCTCAGGTTTCCTGCATCCATCACTCTGCACTCTCCAGTTGTTTGTAAAAATGGTCTACAATCGGCACAATATCTGGGTTTGTATCATAATAGGTATCACCAATTTTATTCACCGTGAATTTAAAATCTTTCTCACCATCTAAAAGAGTAATACCATACCGCCACCCATCACGTTTTTCTTGATTTTTTAGAGGACTAAACTGTATTTCTTTAATAAGAGATAGAAATTCGTCAATTTGTCCTTGCTGGGTAATCGTCTTTGAAGCACCAGTCGAACCATCTTGAATGATGATTTTATCCACACTTTCAATTTCAGCATCTTTGTAAAACGCTTCTAATGTTTGCGTTTTTCCATCGTTGCAAGCGGAGACAAAAAACAGACTTACTAAAATAATTAGGAACAAGGATTTTTTCATGAAAACACTTCCCCAATATTCATTTAACTATTAGACGAACCAGAAATAAAAACGGTTCATGAATTAACCTATATATCTTCTTACTGCCCCACACGAAAAAAAGCACAGGATACGTCCCCATGCTCCGTTTTCGTTTACTATAAGCCACTCTTCTCGACCGAAAATGTTATCGATCCAGACGCCGGATCAAACTCTGCTTCGCCTTGAAGAACTCCATTCATTTGCACCTTCAACTCTTGGTGAGCTCCATGAACAACAAAATGCAGCCGCTCCCATTCAGGATCATACTGATTGTGTAAAACAGTGACTGTTATTTCGAGGGAGTCTACTGCTTTTTTGCCGTTGATTTCCATTTGAAAATAGCTGCCCTGCTGATAATCGAAGGTTTTGCCATCGTCTTCATAATGGACGAACCGGTCTAATCCTTTCTCTGAAGGATATAAATGAACCTTGATTTCCGATTCTTTCTGCCCGGTCGTATTTTTCACAGAACCATGAACAAGCGTTGCCCCTTCTTTCACAAAAATCGGCATCGTCGCCATGTCGGCTTCAACCAGGTGATGCTTTCCACCCTCAAGTTTTTCACCAGTCCAATAGTTCACCCAGCTTCCCTCAGGCAAATACACAACCCTGTGATAGGTGTCCGGCTTCATAATCGGCGCGACAATCACATGTGAACCAATCATGAATTGATCGGAAAGGTTGAAGGTATGCTGATCCTCTGGATACTCGAACACCAGCGGACGCATGACGGGAACTCCAGTCAGGCTCGCTTCACGGAATAAGGTATACAGATATGGCAACCACACATACCGCTCTTGAATATACTTCCTGATGATTTTTTCATACTGTTCACCGAATGACCATGGTTCCTGGCGGATCGAATCGAGCACACTATGATTCCGGAAATACGGAGTGAACATCCCAACCTGTGTCCAGCGTGTCAGCAGCTGTCCTGTTGTATCATGGGCAAAACCACCGACATCGGGACCGCAGAACGGAACACCAGACATCCCAAGATTCATGCACATCGGAAGCGACATCTGCAAGTGCTCCCAGAAGCTGCGGTTATCCCCGGTCCAAACCGTGCTGTACCGCTGCACTCCAGCAAAACCAGCCCTCGTCAGTAAAAATGGCCGTTTGCCATCGAGCTGCGCCTTCATTCCCTCATATGTCGCCTCACCCATCAGCAGGCCATACAAATTATGCAGTTCACGATGGGTTTTAGGGTTGCCATCATTTTTATGCATGACCTTCAAATCCATCGTTTTCGTTTCGTTAAAAACGGCCGGCTCATTCATATCATTCCAAATGCCTTCAATCCCCATCTTGGAGTAGAATTCATGCTTCTCCCCCCACCATTTACGAACATCCTCGCTCGTAAAATCAGGAAAAGCACTCTTGCCAGGCCAGACATCTCCGAAGTAAAGATTCCCCTCAAGATATTTGCAAAAGTAATCCCCGTTCACACCCTCCTGGTAAATATGATACTCCGGGTCCTCCTTCACGCCAGGATCGACAATCGGAATCACATGGATCCCTTCCTGCTTCAAATCCTCGATCAATTTCTCTGGATTCGGGAACCGCTCTTCATCAAAGGTAAAGACACGATACCCATCCATATAATGAATATCTAAATAAATGGCATCAAGCGGAATGTCCCTCTCCCGGAACTCCTTCACAAGCTCCCTCACTTCCTGCTCCGACTCATAGCTGTACCGCGATTGATGATAGCCCAGCGCCCACTTGGGAGGAAGCGGCATCCTTCCGGTGATTTCCGTATATTGCTCTACCACATCTTTCGGCTTCGGACCTGCAAAAAGGTAATAATCCAGCTGCCCGCCTTCAGTCCAAAAAGAATACGTTTCGTTCGATGTCTTCATGTCAAAAACGCTCTTGAACGTGTTATCAAAAAACAGCCCATACGCCATTCCATTGCGTATACTCATAAAGTAAGGAATCGACTGATACAGCGCATCAATCTCAGGATTATGCGGAGCATACACATCCGTGTTCCACATCGTCATCTTTTCTCCCCGCTTATCTAGGAAACTCGTCTTCTCCCCAAACCCATAGAAATGATCATCAGGATGCATCTCTTTAAAACAAATAACCTCTTTCTTATCATTGAATCCCATCGAAGACTCATGATCGCTTATGATTGTCCGTCCCTGTTCGTCCAGCATCGTAATTCTTATCGGACTTTTATTTATAGCAATCTTAAGCTTACCGCTTGAAAGCTGGATTTCATCCTCACTCTCGGTAAGAGAAACCTCCACATCTTCAGGCTCTTTTACCACCGCGAAACTCGATTGCAATGAAGGTTGCTCCTTAGGATTCATCACAACCCGCACAATATCATCCCGGTAAAAACAGACCGTGACATACCCATTTTCACAACTTAGGTTCAGGTTGTTGTTTTCAAGCTCCCTAGAAACAACAGCTCCCACACTGCGAAAAGCTGGTCCTTTAGTTTTACTCTTCATTCCTGGTAGAATCGCAAAGCTAGTATCTTGCATGTATCTGTCCTCCAGACTTGTGGTGTACGATTTAGTTTTGTTTTCCCTACTAACATTGTACAGAAGGCGGCGCTCACTGTGTAACGAAACATTATTCGGATCTGACCCGCTTCGAAAAAAGTACCCATCAATTCGTCTCTCTGAACAAAGCGAAAGGGAAGCAGTATTTTGCTTCCCTTTCATTTTGTCTTTGAACATAAAAATTAAGACAGATTAACCAAAATAATTAACAATACGGGAGCTTGAATCAAACCTAATAACAAATTTGCAAAGAAAAAACCAAAACATGGTTACTTTCTCTTTTACGATTAATAAATAACGTTTGTAACTGCATTTTATATCGGTAAACAGGCAATTTATATCAATTTTCCTGGACATGAAAGCCGTCCATTTGGTTTTAATAGCGACTTTTTTGTTTTTATAGCGAGTTTCTCATTTTTATAGCGACTTTTTCTGTTTTATAGCGAGTTTCTTATTTTTATAGCGACTTTTTCTGTTTTATAGCGAATTGGAAAAAACAGCTGATTTTTTCCAGCAAAATGAGAACAGTGGGACGTTTCTACCATTATTGTTACATACATACTTGCCCATTTTGCAAGACACAAGAAACGTCTCCATGTCTAGGTTCGTTTGGCTGCTTCAAGAAGTGGTATATAAAAAGGTGATTGTAATTTAAAGGGGGAACGACACATGACCGAACATAAGGATATGCCGAAAGAGACAGGCTTGATTGAGAACTTCCGCCTCCTCAGGGAAGGCTATGAATACATAATGAACCGGAGCGATAAGTTCGGCACTCCCGTTTTTGAAACGAATCTTTTAGGGGAAACCGGCATTTGTCTGATTGGAAAAGAAGCGGCGGAGATTTTTTATGACAATGACCGTTTCAAACGGGAAAATGCAGCTCCTAAACTCGCGCAAAAAACGTTATTTGGTGAAGGCGGCGTTCAAGGTCTGGACGGTGAGCATCACCTGAACAGAAAAGCCATGTTCATGTCCTTGATGTCAAAAGAGTCGCTTAATGAAGTCCAGGCAATTTTTGCTGAAAAGTGGGAGCGTTATAGCAAGAGTTGGGAAACGGAAGTGGAAATCGTCCTTTATGATGAAGTGAAAAAAATGCTGACGGAAACCGCCTTCGAATGGACGGGAGTTTCACTTCGAGATGACGAGTTGGAGGAATGGACAGACGAGCTGAGCGACATGTTCGAGGGTGCGGCGAATATCAGTTGGAAGCATTGGCAGGCACGTCGGTCCCGCTCAAAAGCAGAAGAATGGCTGGAAGCATTAGTGGAGAAGGTCCGCGCCCAAGAGATTCATCTCGATGAACAGCGTGCGCTTTATCAGTTTTCTTTTCATACAAATCCAACTGGAGAATTACTGGATCCATCCATTGTGGCGGTCGAACTCTTAAATTTACTGCGGCCAATTGTAGCAATCTCTGTCTATGTAGACTTCACTTCCCTGGCTGTTTATCAATATCCAGAGGAAGCCGCGAAAGTGAAAAAAGGCAAGGAAGAACAGCAGCGCTTCATTCAGGAAGTGCGGCGTTTTTATCCGTTTTTTCCTTTTGCAGCTGCCCGCGTGAAGCAGGACTTCGAATGGAACGGCTATATATTTGAAAAAGACACCCTTACGCTCCTGGATTTATACGGTACCAACCATCATCCGGAAGTATGGGAGCAGCCCGAGATATTTGCTCCTGACCGCTTCCTCTCATGGTCCGGCAGTCCGTTTGATTTCATCCCACAAGGCGGAGGAGAATATGACATTGGCCACCGCTGTGCCGGAGAGTGGATGACACTGGATCTTCTCAGGGTGGCGGTTGATTACTTAGTCAATCATTTAAGCTACACCATCCCGAAGCAGGACTTAAGCTACAGCTTGAACGATATTCCAAGTCTGCCTGAGAGTAAAATGAAGCTGGCCGACGTAAAAAGAATATAATTTACTTTGTGACAGTGAGAGACATGAAGCAACGCGGAATACCCTTTGACTTGAAAAAGTGCCTGTTCTTCAATGAACAGGCACTTTATACATCATACTCCCATAACCCAAGCCTTCCTTTGGCAGGAATGAAGCTCTCCAGCATCTTCATATTCCTGACTTCCCAGACAAACCCTCCCACTTGATAATCACCAAGGAAAAAGTCATTGCCTGACACGGTTCTGCCATCCTCCAGCACCGCCCACGTCTCATGGTTTTCCATCACCCTCAAACAATTTTCAAGCTGGCAGGTGGCAATGATCACGCCAGTTGGCAGCTCATCGGCCTTATACCCATGCTTTAAAAGCAGCGACTTGATCGCCACATGGCTGCAGACTGCCTTATCGACCTTTTTACTAGTATGGATCGCAAGCGGGCCGCGATACTTCGTACTCCATGATCTCGTCTCATATTGAGCCTCACGCAAAACAAACAGACTCGCCCAGGGCTGAATCATCGACAACACCTTCACCACTTCCACCCTCCGCCTCAGTTATTTATCTATAGCATATCCCGGCAATTCAGCAATAAAACAGGGACGGTCTTCTGAGGGTTCTTCTTCCATGATTATACCTTCCAAAAAAGAAATGGAATGGAGCAGTTTTCTCGCATATCCCCTTCCAAAATTTCTCAATAGCAAATGATTTAGTAGTATAATTGTTATATAAAGACAGCTAATAGTAAGCTGCATTTTTCATGAACCGGAGGCGTTGATGATGGATAATCAGTATTTTGTCGGTTGGGGTACCCTGGCATTAATTAATGCTGGACTTGCACAAGGTAAGAATCTGAAAGGGTTAGATTGGTTTTTACTTTCTCTTTTACTAGGTCCTTTAGCAACACTATTTTTGGTATTATCAGAAAAGAGAAGTTAGCCAGGAGGGTGAACATGATGAATAAAATTGCCCTTATGAATTTATAAAAAAATTACAAGGTACGTCCCGATGCTTTCAGAGTTTTTAAATTACATATTCCACTGGAGGTTAAAAAAAATGAAAAACAAAGTGATTTTATTGTCATCCGACCAGCTCGGAACAGGTGAACCAGGATTAGGTGAAGGACTGCTGGAAACGTTTTTCACGCTCCTGAAGCAACAAGAAGAACTGCCTGCCGCTGTTTTCTGCATGAACAGAGGTGTGTTCACGCTAACAGAAAGCTCGTTTGTGTCTCTTCAATTAAAAGAACTGGAAGAAAAGGGTTTAGAGGTATTAGCCTGCAAAACATGTGTAGACTATTATGAACTCAACGACAAACTCGCAGTCGGCAAAATCAGTGGAATGGCCGATTTCATAAAATTGGCCGCACAGTATGAAGTGTTGACATTGTCGTAAAACGAAAGAGAGGGACAGTCCTCAACTTCGATTGAAGTTTAGGACTGTCCTTCTGTTTGCCTGGAAATGTAGTCCTCATTCCTTTTTCAATAAATCTTGTTTATACTGAATCACGCTTAGCAGCTTCATTCCCCTGAGATCCGGGATCATGTTCTCCAATTCAGTTAGCACTTTTTCCTTCTTCCCATCATGGACCATTTCGTCTAATTCCAACAGCCTTTGGTAAAACGGATTCTTCACTTTTTCTTTATACTTCCTATACGATTCACGATCCCCCTGCTCAATCGCAATCCCAGCAAGGGAATACCACTTATACATATTATCCTTCAACCCTCTCGCCATCTCTTCCGCTTCCTCAAACTGCTCCCTTTTGACAAGCAGATTCACATGATTCAACTTTTGATAGAAAGGAGATTTAATTTTATTCAGCCTATCCTCCGCCTTCTCCAATTCATCATTGAAAAAATTATAATAAAATTGAAATTGCGGCTGCTTCGATTTTTTCAGAAAGATCATGATTTTCTCCGGATCCTTCTCAAAAAGAACAGGATAGAAACTTTTATACATAGAAACTAGGAAAATAACTGAATTGACCACAATAACTAGCCAAACCTGAGCTTGCATCAAACCTAATATCAAATTCACAAAAAATATTACGATAAAGAACCCAAACATGATAAACTCCCTCTTTGACTATTAATAAAAACAGTTTGCATTTTATATCGGTAGACAGGAGAAGAGCACAGGGACGCCTCTTTATTCTCCTTATGAAAATTCATGCTTACAAAGCTTGTTATAGGTTCTCCAATTCTGCAAGTTGGTCATGAATAACATTTACACATTGGCCAAGGGCCATTACGCCATTTATTTCATTTAGATACTTTACTTCAGCATCAGTGCCATATTGTTCATGACTCAAGTACGAAAGGGCCTCTATCGATTTTGGAATATTATACCCTATCTCTTGGGTAGGAAATGGGATTTGCCTTAATTCAGGATATTTCTCTCTTACTTCAGTTGATATCTGCTCCCTGATGCTATAAAGTTCTTCGCTTGATCCAGCAGCCACAGCATTGTTCAATCTTTCATACCAGGCTTGTATGTCATCATAGAACTCCCTCGATAGTTCAAGACCTACCTTCTGATTTGAATCCAGTTGCGCCGGAACGGTTTGGTTTACATAAATTGAACCATTAAGAAAATTGGAAATCATCAGGCTTGAATGGACCAATTCCATTGCTCTAAAATACTTAGTTGCTTCTTCAAGCGGGAGATAAGCATCGCCATCTTCATTTAATTGATAATGACTTATGTATGGATCTTCCATATTTGCTGAATATACATATTCTAGATTGTTCTCTTCGTCTTCATAATTTACAAGCGTGAACAACCCTTCATTCATGAAGCCTTCTCTAGAATTAGCCGACTTGGATTCAATTGTTCCAATTAAGACTTTATCTTTCAGCAAGGATTGGTCAAGGAAATAAATATTTGTTTTCACTCCATGCGTTTCTGGATCTTCTTCAAAAACAACATCTTCCCCTAATCGGTCGTCCAACTGAACAGTATATTTATAATCAGAATGCTGAAAAGATTTTTCCTCCTCTGCAGGCGTCTCTTCTTTTTCAACTTCATTTGTTTCAGTATTATTGGTCTCTGTTTTTTTAACTGTTTTAACTTCATTCTCCTGAGCTTCGTCTTGTTGCTTTGCCTGACTGCAGCCAGAGATAATTAGCAGCATGATAAATAGAGATAGCCTTATTATTTTCATTCCCATGTTCCTTTCTGTAATTTGATGTACTTCCATATAAGCATCGGGTAAAAATGTATTATTTTAATATTTTTCTATAATAAAAAAGAAAAGAAATGGTAATGAGATGGATAAACACGTACTTTTTTTACCTAAAGTAGTACTGTTTCTCCCCTTCTTTATAGATGAAGTGCCTGTTTTTGCCATGCTCATTTAACTAACCCGTATTTAACAAGAATGCAGCCAGATTGTTAAATAAGTTCTACAAAAAGGGGGGTAATCCTTCTTCACACGAAACAGTGGGACGGACCCTTCGCTTCCAAATTTCATTCACCAAAAAGAAGCAAACGTTCCCATGCTCCCGTTAATGGCTTGTTGCCAATTTAGTGACATGAGAATCAACCCATATCCCACTTTAATTTATTGATCATGCAGCCTTATGCTAAAATAATTTCGAGATCGGTAACAGGAGGATACAGGCTTGGTTAATCAATTAGTCATGGAAGCGGAAAGATTTATACGGAACTGTTATGGAGAACTTCAAAAAACGGATCAGGAAATCGAAACAAGGATTCATCTAATAAAGCAGGAGATTTCTCAAACTGGGACTTATGAGCATACTTTTGAGGAACTTGAACATGGCGCGAAAATGGCATGGAGGAATAGCAACCGCTGCATTGGCCGTCTTTTTTGGGACAGCTTGACGGTGTTTGATGCACGAGGTCTGCAAGACGAAGACAAAATAAAGGATGCCCTGTTCCATCATATAGAATTTGCAACGAATCAAGGGAGGATTAGACCGGCAATCACCATTTTCAAGCAAAAGAAGAACGAGAAGGCTTCTGTCCGGATCTGGAACCATCAGCTCGTACGGTATGCCGGTTATGAAACGGAGTTTGGTATCATCGGTGATTCAAGCTCTATTGATTTTACAAAAGAGTGTGAACAACTAGGCTGGGCAGGGACTGGTACAGATTTTGATGTCCTCCCCTTGGTTATTCAAGTCGACAGCAAGCCGCCAAAATGCTACACCATACCCGAAAGCTTAGTGCTTGAGGTCCCGTTGCGCCATGAGGAGTTTAAATGGTTCGAGGATTTAGGATTAAAATGGTATGCCGTTCCGTTCATATCCGATATGAAGCTGGAAATTGGCGGAATAGAATATTCAGCAGCCCCATTCAACGGCTGGTACATGGGAACAGAAATAGGGGCACGAAACCTGGCAGATGAAAACCGCTACAATCTATTGCCAAGAATCGCAGATCAAATGGGGTTGAATACGAAGAAAAACGCTTCCTTATGGAAAGACCGCGCCCTTGTTGAACTGAATACTAGCGTCCTCTATTCATTCAATGAAGACAGAGTCGCAATTGTCGATCACCATACTGCTGGAATGCAGTTTAAGGTTTTTGAAGAGAAGGAAAAGGGCGCTGGAAGGTATTTGACCGGGGACTGGACATGGCTGATTCCGCCGGTATCTCCTGCTACTACGCATATTTTCCATAAATCCTATGACAACGAAATCGTAAAGCCTAATTATTTTTATCAGGAGAAGCCCCATTAATAAGTTAAAGGGACCAATTTGAGACAGTGGGACGGTTCTACCGTCTCTGATATTTACATGTTTTCACCTTTTGTGAGACACGAGAACCGTCCCATTGTCTAAAAAGCTTAATTTCCACTCAAGGTCAGTGAGCTAAAAACACCTTCGTTTCACTATAATACCTATCATTTAAGAAACACAGGTTACATCCCCATTTATACAAAAATGATAAATCCAACTATCATACAAGCCCTCTCCTTTATTGGTTAATAGAATAGGATGTATTAAATCTAAGGATGGGAGGTGAATGATAATGGCACAAAAAATCTTCAATAACCGCAGCGCTGCGACTCTGCAGATTGGTCTTCTGGTACGTCAAGGTGCGGATCCGGCCAACTTTGATGGAGTAGTCTATTTTACACTTCGTCCAGGAGAAACGAGGACAGTCACTTATGGCAACCAACAAAACGTGTTCCTGAACGGTGTCGTGATTTCTACGAATTTCAATGGGGATATCTATTCTAAAACACAAATCGTAACAGTAAGAGGAAGCCAGCTCGATAATCTTTTAAACACAAATAGTATTATCGACATCCTACCAATTTCAAGTGACTATGTAATGTTTGCACGTAATTCCTAATTCCTCTTGGAATTAGGTAGGTCCCCTGCCGCACTCATCCCTTATTGGGAAGGGTGCGGTTTTAGTAGATTTGAAATATCAACTTCGCACCAATGTTTGGATACAGAGGGATAGTTCCGGAAGCAGAGGGACGTACCTTTTGCTTACATATATCAATCACGAAAAGGGAGCAAGAGTTACTCCCCCTTGCTCCTGAAAAAGTACCATTGCCTCAGCCGAACTCCCTCCGATTTCCTCATTTTTAAAAGGCCGGAAGTGGCACATGCTTAAGTTTATCAGGATTTCTGACTATATAGATGTTTGTTATTTGGCCTTTTTTGACATGAAAACTAAAAACGGTTTTGACATTGTCCTCTCCCACTATTAAGAATCCGATTCCACCGTTAATATTCAATTCTTTAACTAGTGGTGGTTTCTCTGCTTTTTGAGTTTGCGCCAATAGTTTTGCTAGGAATCGGACAACAAGGTTCTTAGAATGGATTGGCTTTAAGGCTGCATATACTTTTCCGCCCCCATCCGAATACAGGGTAACGTCTTTATACAGCAACTCCTCAATCTTCTGGGTGTTTCCTTCGTGTAAGGCTAGTGCGAATGATTGGATCACTTCATTGTTTCTTGAAACCGGAGCTTTTTCCTGCTCTTCATTTAGTAATGAGAACTTACTCTTCACCCTGCTGAATACTTTTCTGCAGCTAGGTTCACTTCGGCCTAATACTTTAGAAATTGTCGAATAATCATATTCCAGTACTTCCCTGAGGATGAAAACAGCTCGCTCAACAGGTTTCAGGGTTTCCAGCAGAAGAAGAAATGCAAAGGATACAGCTTCTCCGTTCATCACCTCAGAAACAGGATCGTTTTCTTCTAAAACCAAAGGCTCAGGCAGCCAGGGGCCAATATAAACTTCCCGCTTGTGCCTGGCTGATTTTAAATGGTCAATACATTTATTTGTGACCATTTTACAAAGATATGCCTTTTTATTTTCTACGTGTTCCAATTTTTTCACACTGGCCTGAACATAGACGTCATGGACGATATCCTCTGCATCTGAAACGGTCCCGAGCATCCTGTAAGCAATGGTAAAAAGTAAAGGCTGAAACTGTGAATAAAGTTCCTGTATATCTCTCCCCATGCATTTCCCCCTGACTCAACGGTTTATACTGGACATGCTCCAGGTATACTCTCTGATTCTTTCTGCCACTTTACCTGAAAGAACAAAATCCATTCCCCATTTCTTAGCCCATACCACTCCATCCGTTGGACCCAGTCCTATACAAAGCAAATCAGGGTAAGTCTGATGGGGGGCTGCTGTCGAGCCATCAAGATCGGCTTTCATTATTTTGCTAAGCCTTTTCGCCTGAGAAATGGCTTCTTTACAGCTCATCGCGGCAGCCGCTCCACTCATGGGGTCGACAACATGGACGCAGTCCCCAATTGCATAAATGTTCCTTTCGCTTGCGTGATACCATGCATCCACTTTTATCTTTCCATCTTGCGTTAGACTAAGACCTAATTTACAAAGATCAGGGTGAGACTTCAATCCGATCGTCCAAATACAAACATCGGCATCAAGAGAGGACCTGTCGGAGAAATATAGTTGATTATCGGTAAACCTCTCTGCTTTTTTATGATGCAGCACGTGAATTCCGTGTTTCCTTAGCCTGCTCTCGATCCGTTCACCGACTTTCTCGGGAGCATCATTTACTAGTCTCTGTTTATCATTTATAAGGTATATTTCAATGCTCTTCTGTTTATTCCCTGCTTTTTCTGCTTCCTCTTTAAGCCACGTCCCTACTTCGGCCGCCGTTTCAATCCCGGTAATCCCGCTTCCCGCTATCACCACTCGAAGGTTGATGTCAGGTGACTGCAGCTTCCTCAGCAGTTGCTCTCGGATGTTGTTGGCACTTTCAAGACTCGTCAAGCTGAAGCCACCGCAATCTGAATCAGCCTCTCGTACTACACTTCCCATGGCCAGCACTAACTGATCATAGTAAAGTTCATCAAACGACCCATCCTGCAAGGCAATGCGGATGGTTTGCTTCTTAGCATCGATCTTGGCTAACTCACCCTGTATGAATTCAATAGCCGTGCCGCAATAATCCTTTAGTGGTACAGATAAATCCGCCACTTTATCATTAACTATCCCCTTAAATAATTTAACCTTTTTAAAATGGAACGAATTTTTATCAATCAGAATGACCCTCATATTCTCCCTTAACTCCCAATGAAAGTCTTTCTTAATTGCTTCGATTAGATTAACCCCCGAATACCCGCCGCCTATTACAATGATCGTTTTCTTATTTGCCATTGCATTCGTCTCCTTTTCAACCGTCTTAATCACAAGACGATTAAGGAATACGATTTGTGACTCACCCGACACATCGTAAGGGGGTGGTGTCCCGTAAAGTTAATGAATGATTATTCCTCGCCTTTTTCTTCTGTTCGGCCTGATTTAGTCTTCATTAATCATTTTTCACTGTCTTTTATTCTGCATTTTGCGGTTGAAGAGGATTGGTTTCTAATATTTTCTCTACTTCTTCATACCCCTCTGGAAATGCATAGTTATATCGAGCTGGAAGTGCAAAAACATACTTATTATTTTGTCCCAGGATTGATGGGCCAACAGGTGCTGCCCCAATATGAAATTCTCCCTTTTCAAGTAAGGTCCACTGATTAAGTGTAAAAATCATGATTGGGATATCTTGTTTCGGTTTTTCCTCCGTCCATTCAGGATGTCTAATTGTAAGCGTTTGACCAGTTTCAATTATTTGTTGATCAGCAGAAATACCTTCCCAGGAATCAGATACAATCTTGTAACCCTCCCAACTTTTTGGAAGCTCAAAGGTGAATCCATATTCAGCATTTTTATAAAGAATTGTGTCCGTTACTTCATCATTAGGTTCGTTCTGATCTATAGGATCTTTATCATCATTAACTGGGGTTTCATCTATTGGAGGAGGTTCCTTGATTTGTTGCCCTTGTTCATTTGAATCAGGACTTGAAGGACGTTCTTCATTAAACGGACTAATAAGAATGGCGAATAACAGTATAGCAGCAACACTCGCTAAACCCGCCGTAAGCCTTTTCATGACCGCAGCTCTCCTTTTTGTCTTCTTATTATTTGACCTTGCGTATTGCAGCAGATTTTCATGAATCATTTCTTGTGTATCTTTAGTAAACTTTTTATCAAAATCAGGTTCAGGTAATGATCTGATTTTCCGCTCTAAATCATTAAATTTCTCATGGTCTTTCATAATGAAAATCCTCCTTCGCTTTTTTGCAGGGTCTTTAACGCACGATGGTAGGTAATACGGACCTTATTTTCAGTCCAATTTAAAATGGATGCTGTTTCAGATACAGAAAGTTCTTTAATCCCTCTAAGGATGATGACGTCCCGATAATTTGCTTTAAGCGATTGGACTGCTTGATAAAGCAATCTGTTATTTTCATTAAGTTGGAGGATTTCCTCAGGCGTTGCCTTATCTGGTTGCTCATCCCAGAACCTGATCATTTGCTTCACCCTAAGACGCTTCCTTTTTCTAATTTCATCGATCCCCACATGGCGCGCAATCGAAAAAAGCCAGGTTTTAGGACTTGATTTCCCCTGATACGTATCAAATCCTTTAATTGCCCGGATAAAAACTTCCTGCACAAGATCATCCACATCACTTGACCCGATATAATAAACTAAAAAATGGTATATTTCCTTGTTGTACAAGTAAAACCACTCTGAAATTTTGCTGCTAATCATCAGCTGGTCAACTCCATTTTCCCATCAATTTTTTATACTTATAAATTAGTCGAATACGTACAGCATTTATTTCACTTATTACCGTTATTTTTAAGAATTATTTTTAATTAGTTTAAAATGAAAATGAATGTCCCACGCTAAACTTTCTGAAAGATAAATAAAAAAAGCAACGGAACTTATTCTCCATTACTTTTGTGTTGATTTATTACATAGAAATCACTTTTTTGGTTGTTGCCCCAGATAACTTTTCAACCCATACAGTACACACCTTATAGGAAGCCTGGAAAATTGGACTCTGGATAAAGGTATAAATAAAGGTAAAAATAAAGACCGGCCCGCCCAGTAATAGGGCAACCACCAGCACGATACTCTCCACAATTATTCGCACCCTGCTGATTGAATACCCGAACTTAACTGAAATCGCAAGCATAAACCCGTCCCTTGGCCCCGATCCGATTCGAGCAGCATTATACATGCCGCCTCCAATACCCATGATGACCACACCAAGCAGCAATACCAAAACATCAAATATGAGCGTGGAAGCCTGGGGCAAAACATCCAGCCAGAGAAAAAAGTCAACCATCGTCCCAACCATCACCGCATTGATAAAAGTACCAATATTAACAAAAGTACGATCAATCAAAAGCGATACAAGAACCAACACGACACCAAAAAGCACACTCCATGTTCCAATCGTTAACCCAAACTTATCATAAAGTGCAATATTCAATACATCCCAGGGGTGGACCCCTAAGTACTTAACCTTGATTGCTACGGCTATACCGTAACTAAAAAGGATAAGACCAATTATAAAAAAGGGGATTTGTATTTTCAGGTTCATTTTATCACTTCATTTCTTTTAACTTGGTTAATGAACTAAGTTTAAATCAAGACGGAAAGCATTTGAAGCAAAAATTTCCATAATTAGAGAACGAGATTAAAATACAAGTGGCAGCATGGCAACAGACAGTGAGGCACATGGGAACAAATTTCACGTTCCGATAATTCCTGTTACCTGGTTATTAATTTACAGAAAAAACTCCACCTGTATGTCTTTTATCAAATTTAAAGGGAAGCATTATTTAGCTCCCCTTTGGTCATTCACCTTATATTGCGACTCCCAAATGGGACAAGCGACCTGTCCCTATGTCCGAAATGAGCAATCAGTTGTTCTGTTGAGAGTATGGTTGCGAATTCCTCTTGAAGGGTAGCAAGAGATACATCATGGACTTCTTCTGCTGAAAAATGTTTACCATTATGGTCATAAAGTTCAAAAGCAGCGATTGCGTCTGAGACAAGATAAGTTTTGAAACCTAAGTTCCCACTCATTCTAGTAGTCGTAGATACACAATGTGGTGTGGTGAGTCCGGTGATCACCACGGTGTTGAGTTCATTCGTCCTTAAGATATCCTCTAGGTCGGTTCCAATAAACGCACTGTTCACCGTTTTTGTTAAGACTACCTCATTATCCAGCGGCTCAACGATTTTCTTGATTTTGTAACCTTCCCCGCTTGGATGAAAAACAGATTGTGGTTTCTCATTCATATGCTGAATAAATATGACCTTCCAACCGTTTACTCTCCAAAAATCTAATAATTTCGCGATATTCTCTTCAGCCTCAGGATTATTTCTTTCTCCCCATTTTTCATCTTCAAATGCTTTCTGGACATCAACAACGATTAACGCTTTGTCTTCCATTAGAACACCTCCTGATATTTGTTTCGATTATAAAGAGCAGCTGATGACAGCCCCTGTCTTTCTCGGTCTTTTTACAAGTTCTCCTCCACAGTTGGGGCAGGTATGTCCCATATCTTCTGCACAGCCTTGGCAGAAGGTACATTCATGCACACAAATATAAGCTATTTCGATTTCTTGGATAGTTTTCGTGCACTTTTCACACTCTGTTTTCATTAATAAAGCCATAAATTATTCCCTCCTGAATTTTACATATTTTTCTTGTTTCTAAATAATATTTTATTTTACCCATTGCATTTCTTACATGAATTAATTACTGTATTTTACATAAATAGCTTAATATTTATTGTATTTCACTCGTTTTACCTAATAATTAAAAGAGGTGTTAATTATGGACGAAATCGACTATGATATCATTTTTCATTTGCAGGAGAATGCTCGTATTTCATTTACAGAGTTAGGAAAGAAAGTTGGATTATCTACTCCAGCAGTTAATGAAAGGGTAAAAAAGTTAGAAGATAAAGGGGTAATCGAGGGTTACAGAGCGGTGATCAATGCTGAAAAAATTAAAAAACCAATCATGGCCATCATCCTCTATGCCAATACAAAATGTGACCAGTTCATACAGTTCTGCATAAATCACCCAGAGGTAATGGAATGTCACCGCCTTGCAGGGCAATACAATTTTGTTGTGAAATTAATAACAAGCTCGGTTCAAACCTTAGAATCTTTTATTGATGAATCAATGAAATATGGTCAGCCCTCTACATTGATCAGGTTGTCTTCACCTGTAAAGAACAAATCGATAAGCTAGCTGGAATGTTGGGAGGGAATGAATCATGGAACACAGGGACGGATGGAAATGGGGACTGTTCTTGTGTCCCGAAAATCCTGTTTCCTGTTATTAAATTTCAGAAAGGATCCCACCTGCATGTCTCTAATCATAAAGGGAAGCATTATTTAACTTCCCTTTGGTTATTCAATCACCATTCAGCTATTTCGACTCCCGAGTGGAACACCAAGTCTCATCGAACCGAAATTAAGATAGTTTAATATTCTATTCAACTCAATTTGAGTTATAGTTAGCGTAATAGAAGATTTAACAATGAGGGCGTGATGAATTTGCTGCTGAAAAAAAGTGCATCGAAAGGCGAGAAGAGTGGAGTTACCTTTATGAATGGAAAAGTTCGTTTTCAGGGTGTCTCCTTAAATGTCTATAGTTTTGCCGTAGATGGAATTTTAATCGATACTGGCGCACAATCCTTGAAAAAGTACTTTGAAGCCTTCATCGATGAGGTGGATTTTCATCAGGTAATGCTGACTCATTTTCATGAAGACCATACAGGCTGTGCCGCCTATGCCGCAAAATCAACACAGCACCCCATCTATCTAAATCAGAAGTCTATTCAGTCTTGCAGCCAGAAGGCGGATTATCCCTTATACCGACAGCTTTTCTGGGGTCGAAGAAAGCCATTCCTTGCTGAACCGATTCCTGAAACATTCACTTCCAACACCGCTACCTGGGATGCAATCGATACCCCCGGCCATGCGCATGACCATAAGGTATTTTTAAGCAGGGAAACAGGTCAATTGTTTACAGGTGATTTATTTGTTCAGGAACGCACCAAGGTGGTGATGACAGAAGAAAGCATCCCACAAATCACCGACTCCTTACAGCGGGTATTAACCTATGACTTCGAGGAGATTTTTTGCAGTCATGCAGGTTACGTAGAAAATGGACGTGTTGCTCTAAGCCGCAAGCTCGATTACCTGCTGTCCATCCAACATGACGTCATCACGCTCCATGAAAAAGGTGAATCTGCCCATGAAATCTGTAAAAAACTCTTCCCCAAAAAGTACCCGATCATAAAGTTTTCCGGAGGCGAGTGGGACTCCCGCCATATTGTCAGTTCCATTTTACGCGGACAGCCTAAAAGAGAGAATAAGGATTATTACAATTGAGACCGTGTTAATATGTCTTTTTTATTATGTCAGACAGGCTGGATAATGGATGTATATTGATACGGTTCGCCTACTCATTGCTGTTTCCTATTGAAATCCTAAAAGTAGAATCAAATACATCTGCTTTAAGGATATCAGCCTCTCCCACCACAGAAGCCAACTGTTGGTCGTTCTTTAAGTTCAACAATAAAGAGCGTTAATCCTGAATCAACGCTCTGATGGCTTATCTCTTTGCTGTTTACTAATTCACTGTAATAACTTCCTCTTTATGGTCGTGAATCTCACCCTTTTCAACATGAACCTTAATATGATAAGTGCCTGATTTCGGGAAAACTTTTTCATAAATATAGACACCATTTTCTTTTTCAGCCGCCTCGACAAATTCATGGACGGAATCCTCGCCATGCCAAATCTCGAATCGGACTGCTGCGTCTGTTAAAGGCTGATTTTCGTTTTTAATTTGAGCTGATAAATTCACTTTTTGATCCACTTTGAAATCTTGGTTAGTATCCAGGTCAATTGATACATGACTATGATGGTGGTTACCTTCTGTTGTTTCCCCATTCTCGTGGGAGTCTTTAGTGTCACTATGATGATGCTCTGTTTCACTGCCAGTTCCAGCAGGATTTCCCACTGTTATTTTTTCACTTGGCATATTATGCATCGACCTTGCCGTAACATGAGCCGTTACCATATACTCCCCATCTTCTTTAAAGGTTTTCTTTATTTCATACATACCTTTTCCTTGATGAGTTGCCTTAATCATTTCCGAATCCTCGTCCCCAACTTTGCGAACTTCGAATTTGACTTCATCAGCATCTTCCACTTTTTCCTCACCTTGTGTGACCTCCGCTGCCAGAACGACTTCGTTACCTGGAAGAATATCTTCTGGAGCAATAAGGTCAACTTCCAATAATTCAGGTTCTTCCTCTTTGTTTACACCTGATTCTGAATTGGAGCATCCTGTCATCATAATAAATAGGGTAATAAATAGGATCAGAAATTTTTTCATTTAAAAACACTCCGTTCAATCGATTTGTTAGTTGCAGTTTTAAGAAATCGTGGATTAGCTTTTGTTTTTACTGTTTCCACTTTTTAAAACTCCTTTACTAATGATTCAAAATATCATTAATCATATTCTGCAAGTGTGAGAAAAGAATGAACTTTGGATTGAAATTTAATTTTTTGTACAGATCGTTCTCGACATTAAAAAAGCAATGGAACTAATCTCCATTGCTTATACGCTGATATTTAATGTGCCCAATTTTGCAAATCTACTCCACTCTCCTAGCCGCCTGCTGAACAGGATCCCAAACCCCGTTATAAGGCGGAACATACGCCAAATCTAAATCAAGCAGCTCTTCGGTCGTCATGGAATGGAATATGGCCGTCGCCAGGACATCGATTCGTTTATCGACGTCATTTTCTCCAATAATTTGCCCGCCAAGAACCTTATGAGTCTCTTTATGATAGACAAGTTTCAATTTCATTTTTTTATCATCCGGATAATAACCAGCGATATCAGATGCTGTAATGGTCACAGAGCCACAGGGGATGTTCAGCATGTTTGCCTCTTTTTCTGATAGCCCTGTTCTCCCGAGGGTTAGATTGAAAAACTTAATAATCGAAGTGCCTACAATTCCTTTAAACGTTTTATGTACATTAACCATGTTCAATCCGGCGATTTGTCCTTGCTTGTTGGCATGTGTTCCCAATGGGACATGATCATCCTTTTCTTTTACCCTGTGATATTGGGTGGCACAATCTCCTGCCGCGTAGACATCCTCAATACTGGTCTGCATATAGGCATTTACCTGGATCGCACCATTTCCTATTGTTTTAATTCCTTCTAAAAAGGAGGTATTAGGCTTCACACCTACAGCGACTAGCACCAAATCTGTTTCATACTCTCCTTTATCGGTTTTCACAGATTCCACATGGTCACTACCACCGAATGATTCCACGGATTCACCCATTTTTAACACAATGTTATGCTTTACTGCTTCTTCATGTATCAGTTCGGCCATGTCTGTATCAAATATTTTGGCTAATTGCTCATTTCTTTCAATGATCGTTACCTTCTTGCCGAGCTCCGCAAAACTTTCGGCCATTTCTAGCCCAATGTATCCGCCGCCAATCACGGTCACATTATGTATATCTCTATCCAGATAATCCATGATTGCTTTTGCATCAGGGATGGTCTTTAATGCGAAAATACCTGGAAGTTTCACGCCTTCCCATTTTGGAATAACCGGGCTTACACCAGTTGCAATCAGAAGGCGGTCATATGGCAGGCTGAACGTTCCACCATTACTATGGTTTACTCCACTTACCATTTTATTTTCTATGTCCACCTTTTGGGCTTCATGAAAGACGCGTGCATCAATGCCATATTTCTCTTTAAAAGTAGACGGAGTGCGAGCGATTAACTCATCTGTGGACTCAATCTTCCCGCTGATCACATAAGGCAGGCCACATTGACCGTATGAATACACGCCTCCTTTTTCCAATACAGTGATCTCATGTCCAGAGCTGTTCCGGACCATTTGCATCGCAGCACTCATACCCGCTGCATCTCCACCAATAATAAGTATCTTCATCTTCATCCCTCCATTCCTTGTGTATCCATTTATTGTTGAGTTTTAAACATTTATATCTGTATATTGGTGACTTTTGAAAATGCTGATTAATACCTCTTTCGCGAAAAACGTTACCGCCATCAATGTAACGGATTGGAGTTCTAGGATCCTCACACCTAGAGACGGTTCCACGGTCTCAAAGAATATAATGAGACATCGAACTCCCTTGTCCCTCGAAAAACCTCTTACTTAATTCAACAATCCGGAATCATATGATAAAGCTTCTCAAAATAACGTTCGGGAATTTCTTTTTCATAATCCCGGTAAAATAAACGATTTAAAGAATAAAATAAAAACAAGGGGCTTAAATTAAACTGTCCTTCCCCCTTGTTTTTATGAAACTAAGTATGTTATTTTCAATGGATACCTAAATCTTTCATTTTCTCTGGGACCTAATAAGTTACTGATGTTCTAATATTCTTATATTAAGGACTATCAGGGTAAGCAGAGCAACTAATTGTTCTTAACTTACTAGTAAAGGTGCCAAACAAAATCTATATTTAGACTATAATCATATTGCTCTGCAATACCTCAAAGACACATAATTATCATTATTCCCATTAGCGAAGCTTGTTTGTTCCTGGACAAATTGAAACTGTCTTGCCTCATAAAAAGGGATTCCTTTTGCATTTCCTTTGGCAACTGAAACCCACTGCTTATTTGCACCTTTACTTCTTTGAATCTCTGTTAAGGCTTGTAAAAGCTTTGTCCCAATTCCCTCTCTCTTGCGATTTGGATCTAAATATAGTACAAAGATTTCACTTTGTTCTTTACTGATAAGACCGCCACCTATTGCTCCAATAACTATATTGTCTTCTAATGCTACATACCAACCATCCCAGTCACTACTCGTATTCGTGACTTCATTATAAACCCTCTCATAATTGTAGAATTCGTTTATTATTCTTTCTATGTATTCATCTGAATATATCTTCATATATGTATCTCGATATCCTTCTGAACAAACCTTAATTATGCCATTTATATGTTCTAAATCAGACTTTTTAACATCTATCATAAAGATCCCCCTCATTGCCACGAAATGTAACGCTTTTAATGCGATGAACTACCCTAAGTGGGCATAATAAATAGTCTAGGTAGGTCACTTCCTAATTTTAAAAAAGGAAGATAACATTGGAGACTCAGTAATGGCCTAAAGTGAAGCTTACTTACTTCTTGTATGGAGCTTAATAAACTACAAAGGGGACCGAATAGAATTCAGTTCCCCTTTTTTTGTCAATAAACTGAACCGCCATAAAAGGAGGAAAATACATTAGAAAATAAAAGGAACTTTACTATCTATTTCTAGATGATCTATATAAACATCTCCTATTTCACCAAATGGCTCCCGGTTAATTGGCATATATTTTTTTAACATACTTTCCCTCCTATATACTAATGTTTTTTTTTGTTACTATTAAATGTTCTATAATTGAGTTAACTCTTTTAATATTTTCTTTATTGACCAAATGACCGGTGGTACTAAAATCTGCATCGTCGCAAACAATCTGGTTAGGAAGGACTATTGCATAAAATGCTCTTAAAACTGTTCGTAGATTGTTTAATGCGTTTATTCCTCCCTTTCCTCCACCTGCTACAGCTCCAATTCCTACAAATTTACCGCTAAAATATGTAGAATCTAGAAAATCAAAAGTATTTTTCAATGCACCACTCATAGCACTATGATACTCAGGGGTGCATATAAAAAATGCATCTGCTTCCTTAGCCAAGGTATCTAGTTTCTTATATGCTTCGGTAAACTTTTGCTCCACATTCCCATTAAAAAGAGGTAACATATCTTCGCCAACATCAAAATAAGAAACTTCTATACCTTTTTGAGTTAAAAGTTCTTTTACAATATAGGCAAGTCCCCGAGTTTTAGAAAGCTCCCTAGGGCTTCCATTAATAACCAACACATTCATGTAATCACTCCTAAGCTAATGCATCTGAATCAGATGATAAATCTCCTGCTGGAGGGGATAGAGGTCCTGGTTGGGATTCTGACGCTTGTTGAGTATCCACTTGAATATCACCCAAAAGATAAGAAATACCAAATAATAAGTTTAATGAAACTCCAATTAAGACAATTGACTTTTTTAACATGTTTTCTCCTCCTTGTTTTAACTTCTTACCTAAAGTTTAGTTGAGAAAATATGTTAAATGATAGAGGTAAAGTTAATTGAGTTTTCAATCAATTAAATACTTAAATTTTTGGGGAAATTTAACTATTTAGATATGGGCTATATTCACTGAAGAAAGTTTATCTTCGAGTGTTAAAGCGATTTTATAATAGTCTGCAGCCTTTTTATATGCGCGGATATCATAGAAGTGATTTGCTAATTCCGTTGCTAATTTGTTAACTATAAAGTCTTGCTTTAATTCAATACCTTTATCAATAATCTGTTGCATTTCCTTTTCGTATGTATAATAATCTTTTCTGATAAAGTCACCTTTGGCTTTCATAGCTTTAAGTTCTAGTAGGACATAATTCAAATTTTTCCGTTCAGCAATTTCAATCGCTTCCAAAAGAAGAGAATGCACAGTATCCCATTGTTTTCTTTCTTGATAGATTTCAATCAAAGTTTTTAGTGAATATACTTTTTCCTCATCCAAATTTAATAATGTGTTTATTTTAATACTTTCCTTAAAATGCGATATGGATTTATCAATTTCTCTAAGGCCTTGGTAAACCCGTCCCAAATTATATTCGATCATAGCATTTAAGTGCCTATCTTTTTCTGTATCAATATACTTTTTTGCTTCTAATAAATGTTCTAACGATTTCTTATAATCTTTTATTAGGTGGAATTGTACCCCTCTTGTTATTAGAACTTTACCAAGATTTTCACTATCTTTTAGCTTTAGAAAAATCTCATATGCTTTTTTTGAGTAATACAAAGATAAAGTTTTGTTTTTTAATATCCTTTGCTTAACAAGACTAAGATTGTAATATAGTTTTGCATTAGGAAGAGTATCTTCTTGGTTTATCAAGCCCTCAGCTCTGGTAAAGAATCGATCCGCTTCACTATAAGTTTGATATAAATAAAATAAGGTTCCACATGAAATAAAATAAGCAGTAAACACTTCATTATACTCGTAATCAAATCTATCTGGGATTACATTTTTTGATATCTCGTAAATCTCCTTTGCTTTACTAATATCTTTTTTATCAATATGAAATGAAATTAGAAATGTGAAAATTTGTACGATAATATGGGTTTTGTGAGGTTCCTTAGAACTCATGTTTATAAAAGTGAAATCATCTTCAGATATATACTTTGAAGTTTTATATTCGTCTATTAATTGAATGATTTTTTCCTCTTTTTCAGAGAAATTTTCGTTCAATAAGTCATTTATAGTGATATTCAATCTTCGTGATATTTTTTCCAAAAACGATTTTGATGGTTTGATCTTTCCATTCTCAATTCGACTTAAGTAAGTAACAGAACTGATACCCATTACTAATTGATCTTGAGTCATTTTCTTATGAATTCTAAGTTGTCTTATTTTTTCTCCAATGAGCATTGTGTTAACCACCTTTCTTAAGAGTCTCCTGATTCCTTCATCATAACAAAAAAGACATTTATTTTACAATAAATGTCTTTTCTTGGAAAGATATCAACTTTTTGTTTTCCCAATTGAAATATTCTTAAATATGTAGGCACTTCTTGCCATATCGATACCTAGAGCATCTAATATATCATTATATCTGTCGCTTTGATTCTTATCTGTTTCTGAAAAGACTTGATGACTAAAGGGTATTTGTACATGCTTTGGCAATACCCAGCATCCGCATCTCAATAAAATTGTTTGTAAATGGTAAACAGTATTTGAAGCAGAGGTATCTCCTGCTACCCCTAGAACACCCACAACTTTTCCTCGTAAGTAATCTGGACCCAGGTAATCAAGGGCATTTTTAATGATTGCTGAGTAACTACCATTATACTCAGGAGAGGCAAATATCACTCCGTCTGACTGCAATACCTTTTCTCTTAAAGTATGAACTGAATCTGGATAAGTAGTTTGATCCGATCTACCATCCCTAAAGGGTAAATAACACTCTCTCAAGTCAAAAATTTCAGTATCTGCTCCTCTATATTGAGCTGCCTTCATAGTACGAACTAAGGCTTTTTCAGTAGTTGAGTCCTTGCTCATACTTCCAAGGATACCCAGTAGTTTGACATCGGTCATAACCCAGCCTCCTGTTTATCACAGCCACATCCAGGAACTGAAAGTATTCTAGATAATTTTTTTTCTTTGGTGGAAAAATTCAAAGACAGCTGATTTTTAAATAAATAGTGATTCATTAATGGTAACTGCGAGATATCTTCTATTAATAGAGTCAGATTATTTTTTAACCAATTTAATTGTTCTTTAGGTAACAGACCCTGTGGTGTGATTTTATTTTCTAGTGCTTGCCATACCGATTTAGTTAAATCGACATCTCGACTTGCTGCTAACATTCGCTTTTCATAACAATTGAAACAGATAGTTCCACCAAAAACAGGTCCTACCCTAAGATTAATTCCGTCAAAAAAAACTGGAATCCATAAAGAACTATTATGCTTAGCTTGTTCACTTATTTCTTTAAAATAAGAATAGTTAAAAAAGGCAGAACAGGCTAACAAAATTTCTTGCTGCTCACGCGAAGTGGGTTCAATACCAAGATCCTTAAATAAACCAGTAGAGTTTTGATTAATAACTACAGATAAATTTTGAGAAGAAAATACCTCTTCAACCACTTCGACATCAACTAATGACTTAAGAACACTAATCAGTTCACTCCTAATTTCATGATCTTCTATGAGTATCCCATCATCAAGAAATTCCCAAATTTCTTCCAAACCTTTATTCTTTGTATTCACTTTAAATAATTTTCCTGATCCACTCTGAACATAGCAATCTCCATTTTCATCTTTGAAAAAAAAGGTACCCATCGGTATTGAAAAACTAGAATTTTCAGCTCCATTAGTATGAAAATTAAAATTTGCATTTCCTAAAAAAAATGTATCTCCAGAAATTAGAGAATTAAATTTATCTGCTTTAGTAGTCAACACTTGCCTTCCCTCCTAGTTAACTGAATTTATCATAATCTTATATTTTTATTATTTATAAATCGGTGTTGCAGAACACAGATTAGATGATTTCTTTATAGGTACGATAATAGTAAACAAGAGAAGGCGGGAAGTGTTAATGGAAGTAGTAAAAGAACAGTGGCTTAGGTTGCACGAAGATGTATCTAATAAAATGATCGAGATTTCTAACATTCAAAATTACACTAAAGCATTAGACTTATGCACTGGCACAGGTTTTATCCCTAAGATGTTAAGAATAAATTATGATAACATTCATTCAGTGGTTGGAATAGATAATGATCCTACTCTTATAAAATCACTAAAAAACACCAGTGAAGATGACATTACTTGGATATGTAGTGATGTGGAGAAATACTCTTTTCCAAAGACAGACATAATCTTTTGCAGCTTTGGATTTATGTATATAAATAAAACAAAAAAACTTTTACAGGCAATAGAGAATTCTCTTTCTGCAGATGGTGAGATGATTATTTCCTTGTGGGACAATTTTGGTCCTGAACATCTGTATATAAAAATAAAAAATATTCTATATGATTACTTGGGGTTAGATAAACAATCTATTAATGAGTCTCCCATAAATAATTATCGAGTCTTATTAAAACAATTCTTCCCAAATATTATTGAGATTCCTCTCACTTATACAATCGAACATAAAAATTATAAAGAATTCATTAACTTCCTTATTGAAAGGGAGCTTCATTTCTTACCAATTGCACAGAAAGAACAATTATATCAAGCTGTTTTAGAATTCAACCTTACTAACGATTCCTTTATTGAAGAAGCAAATGTCAGAATCTTGATAGCTAAAAAGAGGTGATTTGAATGACAATGCAGCTATTACAAAATAATCTAAATATCAGTTTGATGTTGCCACTTGACCATCATAGTTTAAAACACGAACACCAAGAAGAGCTTATAACTTTAGCTGATTTCATGGGTTACCATGGAATTTGGGTTAGAGATATCATTATGACACCCACTGATTCAACGGATATTGGAACTGGATATGAGATCATGACTTATTTATCTTATTTAGCCGGAATAACAAAAAACATTCGGTTAGGAAGTGCAGTTTTGTCAACCTTATGCAGGGATGAAATTATTACTGCAAAGCAAATAGCAACCATTGACCAGTTATCAAAAGGCAGATTAGATATAGGCTTCGGCTACGGAGATCGCGGATTGGAACTTAATTATTTTGGGATGAACCAAAAAGAAAAAGACAAATATTTCCATTCTAAGATCCACACTATACAAAGCATCTTAAAAAAAGGTTTTATTGAAAGTAAGGGGCTGGATAAAGGGATTGTTTCCCCTCCTCCATATCAAAAAAACATTCCTTTTTGGATAGCAACGAAGTCTTTAAAAATTACCAATAACCAGTTCGAAAATTATCTCTCTTATTTTTGTCCATTAGACTCATTTAAAAAAGAAACAAAACCAAACACAAATTCTAACCAAGAAAAAGGGATGCTTTTTTGGATTTCTTTAACGGATCCGGATTTAACACCTATTCAAAACTATGATTTGCAAGAAAACTTCCCTGTATTGAGAGGGACATCAGCAGAAATTCTAAAAATACTAAATGAATATAGAAAATTAGGCTTAACACTAGGAATTGTCAATTTTGTCGGCCCATCTGATATAAAACAACAAATGGAGCGGTTTTCTGAAAAAATCCTTCCAAAGTTAAAAGTACACAATGTCCTTACAACATAAAAAAAGACCAAAATGGTCTTTTTTCTTTATCCTTTTTGAAGGAATTGTTTGCTCTTAATTAAAAAATCTCCCTTAGTCATTCCTTTTTTGTAGAAAATCAACCCAAATACTGCAAAAAGCATTAAACCTATTCCACCAGTGGAAAAAATTGAAAATATCCCAATGAAACTAATAATTGGACTAATAACTGCCATCGATACTGTATCACTAACATAGTTCATGGTAGAAGAAGTACTATAAATTGTACCTAGTTTTTCCGATGGAACATTTTCTTGTATGATTAACAGTCTGGTTAACCCTTGTGCAGCCTGCCCTATACCGATTGAAGCAGCCGCAAAATAAATGAATAATAAATTTGTATGAGGAGCAAATCCTATTATGGAAAGCCCTAACCCCCAAAAAAATAACCCGAGAGTAAATATAATGTAGTTCTTGTAATTCTCGATCAAACCTAAGCTGAAAGAGGTAACAAGAGATACACCACCAACTATTCCCATAATAATGCCATAAATGGAGATATCGACTTTAAACTCTTCTTTTAATAAAATTGGTAAGCCAATCCTCCAGATCCCAGTATTAATTAGAATAGCAAGAGAAGATCCTAAAATTGGAAGTAAAACCACTTTATTTACTTTAAGAAAGGAGAATGTTTCTTTTAAGTGATAGAGTGTGTTTGAGTTTTTGTGCGTAGAAATTACTTTCTTATGAGTGTATTGCAACAAAATATGTGAAAATACAGCTATCGAATAACAAATCCCCGCCAATGTAAATAAATGAATCTCACTAAACAACTTTAAAAAAATGGCAAATGTCATCGGAACAACAATAGAAGTCCCCCGTTGAATGGTATCAAGAAGAGCATTGGCAGACTTTAATTGTTTTTTTCTCACAAGATCAGGAAGGATAGAACGGAATGCTGGTTCTGAGAAACAGTCTAAGCTAGATACCAAAATAGCTATTATTAAAAGTATCCAGAAATTTAAAATATTATTTAGGTACAAAATAGGTGTTATAAAAATCAATGGAAGTTTTACAAGATCCGAGTATATAATCATCCTTTTTCTGTTCCAAGTATCTGCTTTTATACCGCCATAAATACCAAGCACTAAAAATGGTAAAGTCTCTGCTATAGCCATCAAGGATAAGTATGTTGCTGAATTGTTTGTTATTTTCATTGTCATCCAAATTAATTCAGTACCAAAGAAGATATAGCCGCACATTGTAAAAAATCTCCCACTAAATAAAAGTGAGAAATCTTTTTGTTTAAAAAGCTTATAATAAGATTCTTTCATTTTCATTTAATCTCTCCTCATAACAATGAATAAATCTTTTAATGCCTTCTTTAAGAGAAATTGATTCTGTTGCACAGTTAATTCTAATAAATCCTTCTCCACTACTTCCAAATGCGCTTCCTGGCATGACTGATACATAATAACTTTCCCTGCATATATCCACAAACTCTATAGAGGAAAGACCGGTTTTCCTTATATCAATCCATAAAAAGAATCCTCCAGCTGGTAACTTGGCATCTATTCCTTTTAATTTTAGCTCCTTGATAGCTGTCAGCATATTTTTCAAAACAAAATTACGACTTTCGTCCAAATATTCGCTTTTGGCTCTTAATGCACCAATTGCTGCACGTTGGCTAACCGTACTTGTACTAAGTTGAAAATTCCATATATACTCACTGATATTTTTGGCCCATTCACTATTTGGAGTAATAATATAGCCAACTCTAAAATCTGCCATCGAATAAGTTTTTGAAAAACTAAAAACCCTAAAAACATTTTCTCCTAATTTTAGAGATGTATCATCATCAGAGAATAGAAAATTCACAAAAGAGTCATCGACTATAATGTAATGATCACGTAACTTCTCAAAGATCAAATCCCATTCGCTATTAGAAAGCACCAATCCATTTGGGTTGTTTGGAGAAGTAATGATAAAAGCTGCCTTTTCTTTATCTGTGTACCTTGAAAGACTATTTAAGAAGACTTCTTTAGTATCATATTTGTATGGTATTAGATTAATATTAGAGATTCTGTCCATCTCCTGATAAGGAGGAAACCCTGGGTCTGGAAAGTAAACATTCTTTATACCTTTTTTCGATAATGCACTAATAACACTATTTAGAGCCATTAGTCCGCCCGAAGTAATAACAATCTGCTCACTATTTATTTCAGGATGTGTCTGTAATGTAATAAGATGCCGTAAGGCTCCGTTTCCACTAGGTTCCTCATATTCACAGTAACCATTGGTTATATATTTAATTGCCTCTGATTTTACTTCTTTAGGGGGAGGAAAAGATGGCTCCCCATAATCTAATCTAATTACTTGAGAAAAAAAATCGTTCATATAATTCCCCCCCTATATCTTTTGTGCCACAGATAATCCATATTGATCAACATTCAAGTTATAATTCTTCCTGAAAAAGTTTTTATTGCTTGTAAAATCTATATAAGGGACTAAATCATTTTTAAACTTCTCTTCATTAATATCATGTGCAATCACAAGTGCATTTGACTTTAATTTTGGATAGGCTGCTTTCAATACATCTATATAACACTTCTTACCATCTTCTAATGTATCAATATCGATATAGAGAAGATCAATTTCCCCTTGATAATTCTTTATCCACGATATGGCGTCTTCATTAAGACATGCAACGTTTAGAGTACCTATTTTATTGAAATTTTCCTGGGCTTTTTCTATAGCTTCCTTATCAATGTCTAAACCTATAATCGATCTAGCAGAATCCTTTTTAAAATACTGATCTCCCGCTATCCAGGCCATTGCATGACCAGTGTATATTCCAGCCCCTACCATAACTTTTGGTGAAGTTGATCCAATTGCAAATAAAAGTCGTGATACTATTTTTGTAATACTCGTTTTGGGTACAAAAAAGTCTTTTTCTAAAACTGATAAATACTGATAAAACTTTTCTGGATCATAGGATGCTTCGTGTTGGTTTAAACTAAACTTTTCTATAATTTTGGAAACTGCTATATCTAGCTCATTATAACTACTAACCGCTAACAATTTTTTCCCCTCCCTTATGAGTTAAAGCTTTATTTAAATCTATTTCCGGTACAAATGACAAATCAATATAAGGTACATAAGACCTTAGCTTTATATGTGGAAATCTAGATATTTCTAAGTTGGTGTTAAGTTGTGATAAAGCTTCCTTAAACTCTTCTTCTGTTTGGAAATCTTTAAGATCTCCAGATAGAGTTCGACCCTTTATAAAGAAATCTTCAGCTGCAGAATATTGTTGCTTTTTTGCTTCTAAGAAACCTTGAGCAAAATATATATTCAACAAATGAAATTCATTTTTTTCTATATTAGAAAGGTTATTAGCTCTCTCAAGGTATTCGCTAGCCTTATTTAGGTCACCTAATTTTATATATAGTAGCCCTATTCGGTAACTTAAAGCTTTTTCTGCATCGTTATACTCTCCATCATTTAAGAGGGGACCAAATGCTCTCTTCCAAAAGTCTATGGCTTTTTCATATTCATTAAGGATTTCTAATAAAAAAGCAATATTGGCTAACAAATTAAATTTCAAATAAGCGATTCGTAAATTAGTTTCATTTTTAAGCAGTGTGTATGCTTCTATTTCATGTTTTATGATTTCTTGCAGCTCTTTTTCTTTTTCCTTCTTAGGGAGTTTGCTAGCTCGAATTGTTTTTGCCAGGCTCAATCCATTTATTAACCAAGCTTTTTCATGCTTGAACTCTGGAGTGTCTTCCCATTGGGTATTAATAAGTGTTATTGCCTCTTCCAATAGTTGTAAGGATTCACTTATATTCTGTTTTCTTTTAGTAAGACATAACGATTTTATATATTTATTACAACAGGTTTCCAAAACAGATTCACTGCTATCTATGGCCTTGTTTAAAAATTCAATAGCATTATCATATTGGCCTAGATTGGCTTCTATAACTCCAAGATATCGATAAGATAACTGTTTAGAAATAAAGGGATCATGATCCTTGAGGAGTTTATTTAAAATCAGGATTGATAACTCAAAGTTTTGTTCAATTAAGCTTGCATTTAAAACAATTTCGTTATAGGAGGCATCTTTTAAGGAAAAATCAGATTCCTTTAATTCAATTTGACTAGGTTTCTCTTGTCTTAAAGCAATAGCTTTACATAACTGAAGTCTTGTTTTTAGCAGTTGAGACGATAGAGAATTATCTTCTGAAACTTCCCGATTATAAATTAATCGTATAGAGAAGTTGTGATTGGAGGATAATCTGTTGATGAGATTAATAATCATCATAGAAGGTCTATCTATAAATTCTGCATTATTTATTCTTAATTCTACAATTTCATTGTTTCCAAGGGAGATATATGCTAAAATATCTTTAAAAAAATTCGCAATGTTATTAATAACCCTTGCTCGTTTGATATGATGTCTACTTAAACGTAAAGTTATAGCCTGTATCTCCAGGGTAGCAAGAATATTACGGTATTCAGGATTACTGATCTCATTGCCGTAATAATAAAGGACCCTTGAAATGTCACCAGCATATTGACTTTCAATCTCGGCAAAAATAGCTGAAGGTACTATTTCCTTACAGATTGTATACAGTTGATTAACTGCAGAAAAAGATATCAAATTATTTTCTATATTTAATTGTATTTCTTTAATACTGACAGCTTGATCCATGTTATCACCTCTTATGAAAATAAACCGGTGCGGCAACACCGGTCTATTGATATTTTTTACAATGAAATGAACATTTTTACCATTTAACAGCAGCGGAGGCAAGCTCTAATTGCTCGCTGCTGATTTTTTCCTTGGCTACTTCTTTTAGAAAGTCATCCAGCTTTAACTCTTCCATATTNAGATCCTCCTTACCATTTAATAGCTGCAGATGCTAATTCCAACTGCTCGCTGCTGATTTTTTCCTTGGCTACTTCTTTTAGAAAGTCATCCAGCTTTAACTCTTCCATTTTTAATAACCTCCAGTAATTATTTTTCGTCATTTTCCCATACGAATGGGTTGTGGACTAACGCATGGTGACAAGTTACCATGTTCGTTTTAATATCCGTTACTTCTTCAACCTTTTTGTTTTCCTCACCGATCAGCAATTCCTGATTCTCCATGTTTTTCACCTCNTTTAAAGAGAGTGTTTNCANNATTTATTTTTCGTCATTTTCCCANACGAATGGGTTGTGGACTAACGCATGGTGGCANNTTANCATGTTCGTTTTAATATCCGTTACTTCTTCAACCTTTTTGTTTTCCTCACCGATCAGCAATTCCTGGTTCTCCATGTTTTTCACCTCCTTTAAAGTGTTTTTCACTTTATCAACCTTATCAAAATGTTTTTGATAGCTTTATATTACCTGCTTGTAAACAGCTGGGTTGTGTTATAGAACACCTTTCGGATAAATTTCTTTCATATTTTTTTCTTGGCCAATCGTAGTATCTTCTATAGAAGCTTTACTGACATATAATCCAGCAAATGCCAAAATAAAAATAATAGTTAAGACGAAGAAAGAATAGAGTATACTAAACGATCCATTTAATACTGTAAATAGACCAATTAACATTAGACGGATAACTGTACCAAATGCTGATAAATAAGCATTTGTTCTTCCCATTAATTCTGAAGGGATTTTACTCATAAGAATTGTATTCCTGGTAATAATGTTCCAAGTAGTAAATATACTGATAACACTTAATACTATTAAGAAAAGAAAGGTACTCTTCACAAAAATAAGTGTGCCAAACAAACCTGATAGAGCTATCATTGAAATTTTTAATAAGGTAAAATCTTTTAATTTCTTCGATAGGATTGGTATACCTACTCCCGCTACTAGAGCTCCGATGGCAGAGTAAATACTCAGTAAGCCAAGTATGGAAGCATCTGCATTTAAAACTTTAACAATATAAACCGGGTGTAAATAATTTGCAATTAATGAAACTAAAAAGGGAAAGAAGGAACATATTAAAAATAATGTAAACAAAGGACTTGTTCTAAAAAATTGAAGTCCTTCTCTTAAATCACTAACGACTGATTTTTTTGTTACAAGTGATTCTCTTTTAACAAATTGATACGGAATCATACTTATCAGTACAAATCCTATTAAATAGGTTATAAAGTTAAAGAAAAGAAGATGGTATAAATTGACTTTATCTAATAGAAGCGTCGTAACTCCACCAATTAACAATATTGAGATTTGCCCTTGTACTTCGAGCGCATTATTAACTTTTTTGTACTCTTCTGTTTTAAATGCTTCTTGTACAAAAGCAAATCTCGTCTGATAAAAGAAGTTATAATACAATGATCCAATTATATAAACCAAAACTATAATCCATATGGAAGTGGATGTTGAATAAAGCCACTGAACTAAACCCAATAAGCCAGCTGCTATACAGCTTGCTCCCTCTAGAATTAGGAATATTTTTTTTCTCGAAAAACGATCTAAAAGTACCCCTACGTAAGGTGAAGAAAAAAATGTAAGGAAAGTAACCAAAAACATTAAGTATCCATAGAGTTGATCACCATTTTGTTTGTTTATTAGAAACCAAGGAATGGAAATCATAGTTATGCCAATTCCAAGAGAGCTAACTAAATTTGCTATTACGAGTTTAACCAAACTAAAGTTTTTATTTTTCAATATTCTCTACTCCTTACTTATGAAATTAATGAATCAGCCATCTCGTCTTGAAAAAGGTACTCATTCACTTCAATGAGCCTTTTACCATCCCGGCGAATGTAAGATATTTTGTTTTCTTTTTTCAATTGATTTAGAACTTTTGTGACTGTCGCACGAGTGGACAAAACGGTACAGGCAATTTCTTCATGTGTAATTGGTAAGGTGATTATTCTATTGTTATCTGATTTTTCACTAAATTCTTTACATAGATACATCAAGAAATTAATAACTCTTTCTTCCACTAATCTTTTCCTTTGCATAATATTAAGCTGCTGGATCCTTAATGAATTTTTTCGAAGTCGATTTAATATATTGATTGTCAGGTTGGTATTTTTCTCTATACTTTCCCAATTTAAAAAAGAGATTTCTGAAAAATCTTCAACTCTTAGTTCAAAAAGTGCAGAAGAACTCTTTGGGATTTCAATAACCCCACCTTCTCCATAGATATCCACTAAAACCTGATTACCATCTGCACTTATTTCCCATAAATAGACAATGCCTTTATTAATAAAATATAAATTACCTTCCTCTAGCGAGATTACAGATTTCTTATTAAAGCTTCTGGTTATATGGTTAATTTGTATATTTTCAAAATGAAAGGACATAATCATACCTCCTAATTTTTAGCTATGGGGTAAAGGGTAGAGATTAATTTCTTTGTTAGTTTCCCAACCAAGTTTTTTAGGTACTTTATACAATCTATCTGGACCAAGAAAAGGGAATGCGGTAGGTGCATTAGGAATTAAGCCAGGTACTAATGTTCTTGTAACATGCAGGCCAACCTCTTTTATATCAGATGTAGTTATATCAACATATAAACACTCTAAGTCTAAGTCATTTAAATTTTTTAAAATCTCATCAAAACCACGGTTGTAATTCCCTTCAAAAAATGAGGAATTTACTTCTTTAGCATTCGTGATGAAGTTCAACTTCTCATGGGTTGATATATCAAGGTAATATTGTAAATTGTGGAATAAGTCACCCATATCCCTAAAATCATCACGGAAAGATTTTTTATAGGATCGATCCCTTCTATAATGTGTAAGAGCCTTATCATTTAATATCCCATCTTCTGCGGCAAGCCAAGTCTGACTGAAAGGATCAAGAAGACTTGAAGCCACATTGTGTAACTGAAATGTTTCAGCAAGTGATTTAAGAACAGATTCTACTGGACTATGCCTTGCAGAAAACCCCATTAACTTTAAATCAAGTTGTGAATCAATCATTAGAGCTCCAGTTACAGGAGTATTAATATCAGTGTTTAAAGGTATTACTTTGTAACTGATTCCTGTGTCTTCCTCCTCTGTCTCTAACAACCTTTTAATTTGTTCATGAGAATTAATGTCTAGAGCATTAAGATGTGGCTGCCACGCCCACCACATAGCGGTTGCATCTCTCTCGATTAGTTCTAGAAGACCTGAGGTTATGGACGACTCAATGGTATTTCCACAGGCCACTCCAGAAAAAATTACAAAATTTGTTAGTGGTTCTGTTTTTATCCGATCTTTATTATAGTAGTTAATAAAAACTAGCGAGGCTGGTATCCATACATTTTGCCTTTGAGTTAGTGAGTATCCCTCCACCCATTCAATAGGCAAGTCTCGGGTCATTGGGATAAATGGAAACCCTTTTTGTTTATATTGCATGTGAGAATATAAAGGAATCTGCATGGGATCTAACAAAGTATATCCTTTTCTCTTCAGTGAGTTATAACTCCCCTTAATAAGGTTTCTTTGAATATAATTTCCAGAATAACGTTCTATCGCTTCCCCGATTGCTGCATATTTCGCCTTATCACTATCAAAGTGAGTACCACCAGCAATACGATCTGACTGCATTCCATTGAGGATACTTCCATTAGAAACTGACGCATTCCAGCTAACCGCTTTTTTGGGAAGTCTGTTACAGTAAGTTGTTTTATTAAGACTTGTTATAATCCCTACTCTTGGATCTACAACGGCATTATAATCGGTTTTAAAATTCATATTGGTACCTCTCTATTGGAAAATTAGTTTTTGGTAAAGTTATATTAGAAGGAAAGTCCCTGTTTATAAATATTGTGTTAGTTGCTTTTTCATAAGAACTACTGTAATCCGAGTCTATTTTATTTAAGTTCCTTGAATATCTTGGGAATGAACTGTTTGTGATAGAAATTCTAAGTTGATTAGATGCTTTAATCGTATGAGCGATGGGTTTACATTCTATTGAAATCAATTTAATTTCCTCATTATTCAGTAAGCTCCTGGCAACACCATGAGTAATGTAAATTGATTCTCCTGTTTGTGAATGAACTTCAGTTAAATAGACAAAGAAATCGGATTGAGGAGATGATGACTGAACATAAAGCTCTATTCTGACCTGCCCCATTATTGTAGTATCGCTCTGGAAAGGTTCTAAAGTGAAGTTAATCATATCCTTACGCTGTTCTAAATCATTCCTTCGTGACGGATACTCTCTTGAAGGACAAGGGACTTCCGGATTGTATTCAATAGATAGGTTCTCTTTTTGCTCATTCCCCGTTAAATAAGAGGTCTCGCTTAATAACTTTATTTCATTTGAAATATTTTCAGAGGGCCAAGAATCCGTTGCAATCCATGTATTCGTTCCAGTTACATATAATAAGACCTTTGGATACCTAGAGTTCCCTAAGTTTTTTAACCAGTCTTCCTCTATAACGCCCAATGGGATATTTCCACCCGGATAACGCATATCAAAACTAACATCTCTGTTTATTTCATGTTCCCAGGGGCCAATTATGATAGTCTGATTTTTATTTTTTTGTAATAGCTTTACATAATTATCAATTGTTTGTTTAATAAATGGATCAAACCATCCGCCAATATGCATTGTCGGTTGCTTTATTCTAGCTAAATTTAATTGTTCGACAACGTTACTTTTGTCAAAAAGTCGCTTCCAATTAGAAAGCACCATAGGAAAAAACTGATTTAGTGTTGAGACCGGTATGTGCATTAAGAGACTTTGATCTTCTGATATAGTCTTATATAGAAGTTCCTCTTTACTGTCTTTTGAACTGCCAAATGATCCATCCCACCAAACTCGATCGGAAAGATGGAATATACCACTGGGATCAAATGCTGTTTCAAACAATCCCATAGCTGGAACCATTGTAATTAGCGAAGTGATTAAACCTGTAAAGTCATTTTGTGCAAGGGCAAAGGCAGTGAATGCTCCATAGGATCCTCCTATTAGGAATACTTGCTCACCACTCCATGTTTGCTTTTGCAGCCATAGGAGAGTGTTTAATCCATCTTTCCCTTCATTTTTGTATGGCACCCATTCTCCATCAGACATAAATTTACCTCTTACATCTTGAGCAACAAATGCAAATCCTCTTGAAGCCCAAGCCATCGCTTCTTCTTTGAACCGAATTTTATTGTATGGTGTTCTAGTAAGAATTACGGGAAAAGGTCCATATTCTTTCGGCAGACAAATTAAAGTAGACAATAAAACACCATCTGGCATTGGACACCATGTTTCTGTTAATACGCACATATCCTTAACCCCTAAAAAATACTGTTTATCCACTGTGTAAATAAAAGAGAATACTGATTCTTTTCTTGGTCTTCCATTAAAATAAATGTTTCTTCTTCCAGATGGCTGACAATAGAACTGGTGATTTCACCATGAACGTCCAATAAGTTTTCTCCATTTTTTAATAATATCGTTGCCTCTCTTATTACATTTTCTAAGAATTCTTCAGTAATATTACTTTTACACTCAAATGAGAAGCCTATTGCTAGATAGGATTCAATATTTTTCTTGCGCAAAATCCCCTTTAAATATTGAGCAACATCTTGGTCTTCATTAATAACTTTTTTGCACAAGAACCTACTTTCCTCAGAATCAAATATATATAATCCCGGGAGGTCAATATCTTCTACTACATTTGGGTGCAAAATAATTGCAAAAGGAAAAATCCCCGAGAATTGATCAACATGGACTTGGGAGATTTCGTATAAAATTTGACCTAAAATATTTTTATGAATGATGGGATGAACAATCGCTTTCTCATAAATCGCCTTTTTTTGTATCACGCATGGGATTTCAAATTGAGCATCATGCAATTGGATTAAGGGCTCTAATGATTTTACTTTTTTTACAAAGACCTTTAATTTATTTAACTCACTATTTATTGTTGTCATTTAATCGCCTCCTCTTTTCATTATTTATATAAAGAGTACGGTTTTCATTTTGTTAATAACAAGAAGTTAAATTAGATGTTTTCTCCTGGTAATTATTCATAAAAAAAAAGCATAATTTAACAAAATAATGCTCCATAGCTCAACGCCTCATAAACTTAATAAATATATAATTTCAAACAACCCACCTTAATGAGCAAGATTATATAATGATTAAATGTTTGCTTATTTCTATTAGTTTTATTGGAACTTAGATTCGAATACCCATAAGACTTACAAATAACTGTTTTTAATCAATATCTGCAAAATGCAATTGCATTTCCAAATAATAAAAGACAGCTGAACAATTCCGCTGTCTCTCAGAATTACATATTTCGATGTAATTAATTCGCTGCACATGATCGAATGCCATGTGATTGATAACGGAAACTTTAACTAATTTCAACAAACCTGCATATCAAAAAAGCTCCTTAAAAACTCTAAAATCCTACCCAAATTAAAAAAACTGACATTTTTAAACGTCAGTCTAGGATCTTTTAACATGGAACCGTAAATTTTATTTATAGTTATATATTGATCTATTCCAAAGGGTCGACAGTATTTATTCATAGTATCCCCACCTACTCCACTCTCCTAGCCGCCTGCTGAACAGGATCCCAAACCCCGTTATAAGGCGGAGCATACGCCAAATCTAAATCAAGCAGCTCTTCGGTCGTCATGGAATGGAATATGGCCGTCGCCAGGACATCGGTTCGTTTATCGACACCATTTTCGCCAATGATTTGCCCGCCAAGAACCTTATGTGTCTCTTTATGATAGACAAGTTTCAATTTCATTTTTGTATCATCCGGATAATAACCAGCGATATCAGTTGCTGTAATGGTTACAGAGCCACAGGGGATGTTCAGCATGTTTGCCTCTTTTTCTGATAGTCCTGTTCTCCCGAGGGTTAGATCGAAAAACTTAATAATGGACGTGCCGACAATTCCTTTAAACGTTTTATGTACATCAACCATGTTCAATCCGGCGATTTGTCCTTGCTTATTGGCATGTGTTCCCAATGGGACATGATCATCCTTTTCTTTTACCCGGTGATATTGTGTGGCACAATCTCCCGCCGCGTAGATATCCTCAATACTGGTTTGCATATAGGCATTTACCTGAATCGCACCATTCCCAATGGTTTTGATTCCTGTTCCTTCTAAAAAGGACGTGTTCGGCCTCACACCTACAGCGACCAGCACCAAATCTGTTTCATACTCTCCTTTATCGGTTCTCACAGATTCCACATGGTCACTCCCTCCAAATGCTTCCACGGATTCACCCATTTTCAGTACAATGTTATGCTTTACTGCTTCTTCATGAATCAGTTCTGACATGTCTGGATCAAATATTTTGGCTAATTGCTCATTCCGTTCAATGATGGTCACCTTCTTGCCGAGCTCCGCAAAGCTTTCGGCCATTTCAAGCCCAATGTACCCACCGCCAATCACGGTCACGTTATGTATATCTCTTTCAAGATAATCCATTATCGCTTGTGCATCAGGGATGGTTTTTAGCGAAAAAATACCTGGAAGTGTCACGCCTTCCCACTCTGGAACGACCGAGCTTACACCAGTCGCAATCAGAAGGCGGTCATATGGAAGGCTGAACGTTCCACCATTACTATGGTTTATTCCACTTACGATTTTATTTTCCACATCTACCTTTTGGGCCTCATGAAATACCCGTGCATCAATGCCATACTTCTCTTTAAAAGTAGATGGAGTGCGAGCGATTAACTCATCCGTGGACTCAATCTTCCCACCGATCACATAAGGCAGGCCGCATTGTCCGTATGAATACACGCCTCCCTTTTCCAACACAGTGATCTCATGCCCAGAGCTGTTTCGGACCATTTGCATCGCAGCACTCATACCCGCTGCATCTCCGCCAATAATAAGTATTTTCATCTTCATCCCTCCATTCCTTGTGTATCCATTTATTATTATGTTTTAAACATTTATATCTATATATAGGTAACTTTAGAAAAATGCTGAAGGCAGCAGATGGTCAGTATCAGGTTCAAGGTGCTTATTTTGATGAAGAGATACATAGTGGTAACCTTTAAACATTTCTTTGAACAGCAAGAGCAAGAAGCATTCCCAGATTTTCGTGTCAGGTACTATACAATCAGGGAAATCATTCATTCTTTTGTTGCAGCTGGCTTTCACCTGCAAAAATTCGAAGAACATCGTGGGTGGAATGGAGGAAATACCCCTTGGGAATTTACTATTGCTGCGTATAAATAATCTAGCATGCAACCGTTGTTTAAGGAAGAATTTGTGCGCTATTTTGGTGGAGTTCAGGTTGTCGAATAACATGTAAGGAAATATCAGCAAATTTAAGCTAATATAGTGAATAAGTTCAAAAGGGTGGATTTTATGTGAATTAGAGGAGCAAAGATGACGGATTCGAGTGAAATTACAAGATTATCGTATCAACAAGGTTACACCATTTCAGAAGCTATTATGCTGAATTCCTTATTAAACAAACGGGGCAATTAGTTCAATAATAATACTTCTGAATGTGTTGCTGCTAACTCTTATAAAAAAAGGGGAATTTAATCAAGTGAAAGTTAAAAAAATAGCAAAAAAAGCTTTATTCATTATTCTATTTCTGACTTTATTTATGTTTGTTAATAATAGTTCCCTCTTTACAAAGGAACGTAGTGGTAAGCCTATTCTTCTAGCACATCGTGGCTTAGGACAGACCTTCCATATGGAAGGGATTACGGGAGAAACATGTACGGCTGAGAGAATTTACGAACCAGAACATCCCTATATTGAGAATACCACTCCTTCCATGAAAGCTGCATTTGGAGAGGGCGCAGACATTGTAGAAATTGATGTCCAACCTACTAAAGATGGGGAATTTGCGATTTTCCATGATTGGACACTCGATTGTAGAACTGAAGGGAAAGGCACCACGCGAGAGCATTCAATGAAAGAACTGAAACAACTGGATGTTGGGTACGGATATACAGCTGACAACGGGAAATCCTTTCCTTTTCGGGGCAAGGGAGTAGGATTAATGCCTACACTTGATGAAGTATTGGCTGAATTTCCAAACGAGTCTTTTCTAATCCACATTAAAAGTGATGATCCAGAGGAAGGAAGCCAATTAGCCCATTATCTTTCGAAATATCCTAATAAAAGATTAGAAGGTCTCACAGTCTATGGTGGGGACCAGCCTATTGCTGCCCTAAAAGAAGCAATGCCAGACATGCGGGTCATGTCTAAAGAAACGCTTAAAAGTTGTCTGCTTCCATACATAGCAGCCGGCTGGACAGGATATATTCCATCGGCATGTGAAAATACGCAGTTACACATACCAGAAACCTATTTTTCTTATTTATGGGGAAATCCAGACAAATTCCTAAATAGAATGGAGAGCGTGGGTACTAGAGTCATCCTTGTTGCTGGTGATGGCGGGTGGTCAGAAGGGTTTGATAAAAAACAAGATTTGGAGCGTCTGCCTGAAGGATATACTGGTGGAATATGGACTAACCGTATTGATATTATATCCCCAATTATTAAGGAAGAAGAATAGTAAGCTCTGATTTTAGTTCAACACAATTCAGTAAATTCATTAGTAATATGGTTATTATTTACTATTTACCAGGAGGGACAGCATTTAACGTGTTTGGCTTTGTTTTACCTAGGATACCTCCAATTTTTCTCTTTTTTTAAAAATTTTTATGGTAATGATAAATCAGTATTCAGATTACACTAAAGTAAAAAAGAAACAAAGGGACGGTTCCAACGTTTCATAAACTGTTAAAATACACAATTTACTGATACAAAAGAACCGTCCCCACGCTTCTTCACTAATTGAAAATGGCAGGAAACCCGAATATAACGAAAGCCGCCCAAAGTCCGTAGACCGGCAAATACTTGGTAATGGCTTCTTGGATATCTGAAGGTCCAGATTTGTTTTGCAAATAACGCAAATAGGAGAGCATGATCCAAATAAGATTGGCCCAGATAAGTAGGTTTACTCCTAAGACAGCTACTCTGTTAGGCGAAACCCCAAAAGTAGAAAGTCTGAAAACAATCGCTGACAACGCCACACTGTCAATGATGAGTGCAAGAGCAATTAAGGCGAAATTTATATAATGAGAAATGTTCTTTTTCTCGTCTGAGTCACTTTCGGTTATGGAAAATATGGTAATGGCCAGTATACCAAGGAGTATTCCATTGAAGGCTATCAAGAAATTCCGATCCAGGAATGGATTTTTTCCGACCCATATTACCGTTATAAGATAGACTAACAATGTGATCAGGACAAGAGGACTAAAAATCTTGGCTATATATGGAGTAATATTCTTCGCTAGCTTAAGATTCATTGATACCAGGTATGTAGCCACAATAGCAAGAGCGGCAGCACCGAATAAAACGACATTGCTAAAATAGAAGTCCTCTATATTCAGGCCAATAAAGCTAAATAACTGCATGGTTAGTGCCGCTAGAATTATTCCGCTAACTGCCATGCTGGTATAGAGAATACCAAATTCCAAATTAAATTTAATATATGCTAATCTTGTGCTTCCTTTAGAGTATTCATTTCCTGTAAATGCAAACCCTGCCAAGACCCACAAAAATACGGGAAAGTGCAAATAAACAAGTATGATACTGTCTTTATCATTTAATGGAAGCGTATTAAGATAAATCCCGGGAATGAGGAACAATGCTGCAAGGGTATAAATAATCCTTTTTCTAGGAGTATTATTGTAAACAAAATAGGCAGCTATAAAGGGGATTATACCAAAAGCCAGGTTAATCGGAGCAATGGCTTCCTGTTCGACAAAATAGAAAATGATCCGGGTGCTGATTCCGGCCAAAATGGCCAGCAGGCCCATTATGAAGAACCTTTTTTGAAAAAAGAGAGGTTTATCTGTATTTGCCGTCTCCCTGAAATGCAATCTTTCATACCAAACACGAAGAATATGAGAATCAGGATTTTGTTCCCATGCCTGTGAGAATGATTTTTTGAAGGCTTTAGGATCTTTTCTATACATTCTCTCCAGCTCATGAGGATCAGCCATATTTTCAATTATCGAATTATTAATGTTCATCGTTTTACCTCCCCTAATAACCTACCTGTATAGCACGTTCCTCCACATTGATTAAACGTCTTCATCACTTTTGTATTCCAAAATATCTCCCGGCTGACAATCCAAAGCCTTACAAATTGCCTCTAAAGTGGATAACCGAATGGCCTTTGCCTTTCCATTTTTCAATATTGAAAGGTTCGCCATTGTAATCCCAACCTTCTCCGACAGTTCTGTTACGCTCATTTTCCTTTTTGCAATCATTACGTCAATATTTATGATAATGGCCATTGTTTACACCTCACACCGTTAAATCATTTTCTGATTTAATATCAATTGCTTCTTTTAAAAGTTTTTGAAGAACAGCAGCAAAGACTGCGATCACCATCGAAGCAAACGGGACAGCCAATCCGACTAAGATAACTCCTGGGGCATCGTCTATTTCCGCAAAGATATAGAAAAGCGGAAAAACGAGCACATGCAAAGTACTAATTGTGACTGCAGAGTATTTGATTTTTCTTAGAGCCTTTACTGATAAATCAGAAAAAGAGATATTTTTATCAATATAGCGTAAGAGTTTGAAAGCCTGATACAAAGCAAAGTAATAAGGTATTGCCGATCCATCAAAAATGATGAAAACAAGATATTTTATTAAAGCAAACTCAGGAAGTAATTCTGATGAAAGATTGGCCAGCTCAGGCACCAAAAAGATACACAGACCGAGAACTGGGACTCCTAAAAGAATAACCGCTATTTTTAAAAACAACGTTTTAACCTTTTCCATAAAGCACCTCGCTTCTATATTCTGATTTGATTTTAATACACCATTTATCGATTTACAATAAATATTTATTAATTATAATGATTTATTTATTATAATCCAACATAAATAAAAAGCGTTCCCCAGCCAAAGAAACGCTTGATTACTTCATATTGTTAAAAGAAACAAAGGATCAGAAACAAAGGGACGGTTATGACGTTTCATAAACTGTTAAAATATACAATTTATTTAAACAAAAGAACGGTCCCCCAAGTTTCGTGTATCCATTTATTATTAAGTTTTAATCATTTATATCTATATTTAAGTAAATTTAGAAAATGCTGGTGGGACACGGGGACGGTTCTTGTGTCCCGAGAATCTCTGTTTCCTGGTAATTAAATTACAGAAAAAATCCCACTTGCATGTCTCTTATCGAATTTAAAGGGAAGCATTATTTAGCTTCCCTTAGGTTATCTAAGCTCTATCCAGCTTTTATTTCGACTCCCGAATGGACAGGAGAACCGTCCTAATTACCGCTCATATCAGATACTCATATGGCACAAATGTAATACCAAAATGAGACTCAGGAACGCCCCTGTGTCTCATGTCTCTTTTAAATATAGAATCTTATCACCTGAAACTAATTCGATAGTGACCAAATCCCACTTTAACTGTTCGACGCTCTCGATGAAAAACAGTGGGACATTACTTGTATCTTACCAAATCACCTTCCAATTGTGATTCACAGTTGCTTTGACGGTGTTATGTTTGAGAAAGTAGTTTGCGAGGAGTTCTGTCATATCGGTTTGGATTTCTTTGATGATGGTTTTGTTCTTGAACATTGTGTAATCTCCTCCGCCTCCGGCACGATAATTGTTCATGACTACATCAAACTCTTCTTCTGGTTTTACATCATTACCATTATGAGAGAGCTTTACCACTCTTTCTCCAACTGGTTTTCTAATATCGAGGACATAGTCAATACCTTCCCACATATCATAGTTGTAATGCTGCGGCTTGGGCTCAGAGAAGTTTGGGTTTACAGCGATTTCACCATTATCGATTATAAAATAACTGGCCGACCGCTCAAGAGCATTCTTCATATCCTGCCCTGAAATCCTGATCACGGTAAGCGTATTGGGATATACATAATTTGAAACAATTTCACGCATTGTTACATGCTTGCTAAAGCCTGGTGCCTCATTATGGAACAGGGCGGTACTTGAAATAGCCGTTCCACTTGCCTCCATTTGAACTTTATTGATGAACTCAATTAGGGGATGTTCATTCGTCCGTAAGTCGATCGGGTCTGTGACTTCCATGTTTCCAACAATTGTTCCAAGTGTCTGATCCAGCCAGTTCTGTGTTTCCAGTTCATATTTTCCAACAAGTGCCAGGATGCTTTCATCCGGCTCCTCATTTTCAAGCTCCATTATCTCAGCCATCTTATCGACAATCTTCCATCTCCTGTTATCTTTCTCGAATGAAATAGTTGCCTTGCCGATCTGTTTGCCGTTAAATCCTGGCTGAAGGACGGTCACACCATTCAACTCACCAGCTATTTTTCTATGCTGATGCCCTGTAAGCAAGAGATCGATTCCTTCAACTTCATGACAAATACGAAACGCCTGGTTCTCCCCTGTTTGGTTCTCCGTTTCCCTTCCTGTTTCAAGATCCCGCTCAAAACCGCCATGGTAAGCAAGGATCAATATATCAGGCTTTTCCTTTTCATGTATGTAATTCACCCACATTTTCACGGTCTCAAGTGCATCCTCGAACTTTAATTCCTTAATATGTTTAGGGCTTTCCCAATTCGGGATATAGTGAGTAGTCAACCCAAGAACCGCTGCTTTCACCCCAATGTCAAACTTTTTCACCATATAGGGAGTCCCGAATTTTGGAGTGCCAGTTGACGAGTCACCAATATTGGCTGACAGCCATGGAAAATCCGACTCAATCACTGCCCGATTCAGGATTTTCATTCCATAATTGAACTCATGGTTGCCGATGATGGCCGCATCATATTGTAGCTCATTCAAAACCTTGATCATCGGATTAGGAAGATCGCCTCCAAATTTCACGAAATGATAGGCCAGCGGAGTTCCCTGGATTAAATCGCCGTTATCGATCACAAGGAGATTTTCTTCCTGCTTCCTATGCTTCTTAATCACTGTTGCTGCATACGAAAGTCCTTGTGGCACATTCTCGTTCGTCCCATAATTAATTGGAAAAATTGAACCATGAACATCACTTGTCTCCAATATCACCAGGTTCGTCCCTGCCTTTATTTCCTTCATAAAAAACCTCCGGGTAAATAAATCAGTTGATTGAATACATTCAAATTACCACTTTCTCTCCAGCAAACAAAATTAATTTGGAAAAATGAAGATTTAACTTTGAGACACAGACACAGGGACGGTTCTCGCGTCTCCAAAATAGTTAAAAGAAGAGTCCCGATTGTTCTTGTTTGAGGCCATACTGTACAAGACAACAAAGATGCGGGATTGAGCCGTGGGACGGTTCCATTGTCTCAAATAGTTACATTTCTTCACAATTAACGGGAATCTGAAACCGCCCCCTTGTCCCTCGAAAGAACCCTTTACCTTTATTCAACAAAACTCATATCATAAAGCTCTTCAAAATAACGCTCCTGGAACTTCTTATTCAAAATCCCGGTAAAATAAGCAATCGGATTCTTCACTTCCACCTTCGATTTCAGCTTCCGGACGAGCTGTCTGAAAGAGTCAAGGGAAACAGACAACAGGAGATCTGCATCTTGTTCATAGTTGTTCCGGTAGGCAGCGACCGTGCTCATCCGCCAGAATTCCTCAATTGATTTTGCGGTTGGGTAAAAGTATTTTACAAGATTGACAAAATCACTAGGAACCCGGTCACCGACAAAAAGATGCTCTTCAGGTCCTTTTTCAGCAATGTACTTTACCTCTGTGATTTCCGATAATTGTTCTCCAGCAGCCTTTTCTTCACGTTTATTATTCTTTTTAATGTTAGTTTCAGAAGGAATGATAGTTTTATATTGGTGGCTCAATTGATCGCCGTCCGGTAGTTCATTCATCGGGAAACGATTGAATACATACAGGTTGCTGGACTGTGAGCCGTTCTTGCGCGCCGTGTCATACACAGTGAAGATACCAATATCACTAGCCTTCAGGATCATCCTTTTAAAAGTAGAACGGGAAATCCCCATCTCCCCATATTCCTCATAAATTGCCTTCAGGACCGTCCCGATCTTGGCATTGGCCACCCCAGGAACCTTCGCAGCAAACCGAACCAGCCGCTTCAACCCGATCAACTCACCCTTACTGAAAAAACGCTTCTTATCCGCCATCCACATCTCAAAATGATTGTTAAACTCCTTCAATGAACCAAACTGTGAATACTCCGAAAAACTCTCAATAACCGCCGATTTAATTGTCATGCTAATGCACCACCCTTTCACCCTTTATATATGGATGAAAGGGTGGAAAGGACAGGGTGGGAAGCGTTGGATTGTGGCTGTTTTGTGAACAGTTAGTTAGGAGACTTTAGAGCAAAAAAAATACGATAAGCAGCTTGAACTGCGTATCGTTGTCTTTGGGTTTTAACCATTCAAGCTTAGAGGCTTGTAGTAGCCATTTCCGGGATATGAGAACCGTCCTGTGTCCTTGAATATTGTATATACACATTAATTTTCATTATTTGAGAACCAACCCCATGTCCCGTATTTCCCCACCCAATCAGAAAGACGAGCATCTCAAAATAAAATTAAAACATCATCTATTCCATAACCACAAAATTTCTTTTAAAAACAAACAAAATGGTACTTAAACACGTACCACTTAGCACAACTAAAGATGATAGCTTTGCCTTATAGTTAATAGGAATGGGTGTAAGCTATGGCAGAGAAACAGGTGAATATCAATATAAAAAAACTGCTAAATGATTATGGCATCTCATTACGAGAGCTATCCAGATTAGCAGACATTCGTCATGCTACACTTAGCGAATTGGCTAACAATAAAAGAAAAAGCATTCACTTTGATCACATCAAACGAATTAGCGAAGCACTTGACATCACAGACATCCGTAAAATCATCGAAATCGAAACCCTAGAAGATGAGAAGGAATAAAAGGTGAATATTATGAAAGCAGACTACTACCTCTCCTGGGATGTGACCCAATTTAAAAATGAATACGGCGATGAAATAGAAATGGAAATAATCCAATATCCAAACGAATATCTAGTCACCGTAAATATTTGCGACGAACAACCACCATACAGAGACATCACCGCCACAGGCACCCACCCCAGAAGCAAAAAGCATGCAGCCAAAAAGGCAATGATTCTACTTTACAAACAAGCATACCCAGAACTATTTAACCGCTAAAAGAACTAAGCAGACAAAATAACATCCTGTCTTAAAATACTCAAATTCCAAAATGTGATATGAAACCCTCTTAATGTTCCCTAAGAACACACAGAGACAGTTCCGGCGGTTCATAAATTGCAGTTTACTGAAACAAGAACCGTCCCCAAGTTACATCCAGTCCCTAACTCAACCTCAAAGTTAACCTCAAAATCATTTTCAACAACTTTCAACTCCGGGAAATTAATAATTTTACCTTGCTTCATTTTTACTTCACGCCTTAGTTTCAAATTTAAGTTACTAAATTAAAAACGAATATGAGAAAAATTTCCTGCAACTTTCATTCTATCTATTAATCAGATGAATAATAGGGTAATAGCTTAGATCTTAGATAATTGATTTAACAATTCAATTATTTACTCAGTATTAAAACCGGACATTCATATCGAATATTGCTTTAGAATAAACGATGATTTGATGGAAATTAGTAGTATCAGGGAATACTGATATCTGGTAATCTATTAGTAAACTATTCCAAATATTTAAGGGGGAAATAAATTTGCCTAAAGTTTATATTATCAATACAAATAAAACTCACAATCCAGATTGCGAAAAAGAAATGTTACAGAATCACAAGTGCGCAGCTTTTTATAATCCTTGGAAATATTATATCGATACAATCGAGGCCAATGATTTAGTTTTTCTATATTCAAGTAATGTAGGGATTATTGGACGAGGAATAGCAACTGGAATTGTTGAATTAAATGATTATGAAGGCAATGAAAATGAAGAACATTTTATGTATCTCAATCGCTTTGAACTATTAAAAAGACCTTTAAAAGCAGCCGAAGTAACTTCCATTATACGAGAAACGGCAGGTAATGATTTTGATATTAAATGGAATCAAACAATGATATTGGTCGCACATCAATTTGGAACAAAAGTGTGGCAACATATTACTAAATATTGTTTATAGGCGTTACTGCCATTTTAATGTTTAGGTTTTGACAGGATACAAGTATTTACTATTCAAGCCAATTTCCTTAAAGAAATAGAGCTTATTCCAATCAAGGGTAAGAACAGGTACCATTTTCAGCACTGGTAGAAGTTCAAGAGGTGAGTGAGACATTGGGGACGGTTCTTAAGTATCATTATAAAGCCAAAATTTCCATTTTTATTATAAAAAAGCCTTATCCGCCAAAGGATAAGGCTCTCATATTTACGCAAGAACAATCTTAGCAACCACATCACAACGCGCAGACGGAGGGACGGTTCTGCCGTTACATATTTATTACGAGACAACGGAACCGTTCCCATATCCCATACATAAGTCTCTTTTACTTACTTTCCTTCATCAACAACTTAGCCTCTTTTAAATTAATTTTCGCTTTATGCCCATGTTTATGAAGCAGATGCAAAAGATTGTTACCATTGAGTAGAGTTAGCGGCTTATCTTTAGCAAAGCTATATGCATCAGGACCATAATCAGCTGTAGATACTAGTATTCCTTTAGTTGCACCTTCGTTCATAACTGTTCCATATAAATCACGTACTGCGGAGACCCCTACTACATTTGTATACCTTTTTGCCTGGATGACAATTTTTCCACCTCTTATAGGATCCGGGTCAAACGCCACTGCATCTACTCCGCCATCTTTGCTTGCTCTAGTGATTTTTACTTCCCCACCAGAGTTATTAAATTCTTTCTCAAATAATTCCCTTATAAGATGTTCAAAATCTTGCCAATCCATTGCAGCCAAATTTGTTTCTTCATCAACATCTCCTGTTACACTATAGGAGTTAACAAATCGGCCATCTTCTCGATTTATCTTTAATATAGGAGCAATTGGTGTAAGACTGAATAATTTGCTACTACCAATACCTTTCAGGTTCTTAAAACAAGATTTTGAATCCACTGCACCTAGATTAATTTCCTCAAATTCTTCCTTATTTGTTTGAATCGATAAAATGCATATATCTTCGTTTTTACCTGTTGCTTTGTTGATTGTATTTACCCAACCATTAAATACGACTGAATCTATTGCATTAATTGCATCAGCTTCATAAAGCTCATGTAAACTTCTTAAAGTAATATCATATAACAACTTATCATACATTTTTCTTAGAGCTGCGTCAGTTATGTGAGATTCTTTGAAGTCATCTTTCGTCGCAACATACTTAACTTCCTTTAAAGTTGGTAAATCTGTTATATCAGGAAGGTTGTATTCAACTATTAGCGTTCTATTCACTGAATTGTAATCAATATCAAACTCTTGTGGAAAATCATCTGGGTACACTGAATTTGATAGTACCATGTCACAATAATCGATCACGGCTTCACTTTCTCCTGCAATATATTGCTCTTTTTTCTTTTGAATTTCTTCATTTCTTTCCTTCTGTTCTCGTTCGAATCTTTCCTTCTTCTCTTTCCATTTCTCCAGTTTATCTTCATAGGCACTTACTTCTTTTTCATACCGCTCAGTTAATTCGTCTGTTTTCTTTCTCCAGTCGTTCATGGCCGCTTCATACAATTTATTACTTTCATCAATTTTCTTTTGCTTACTAGAAGTTATAATACGATCCATTAAGCCAAACTTTGGTTCATAATTCTTCTTATCGGGTTCTGAAGGGTAAGATGGTTTCTTGGGACTTTTAGGTTTTGGATCCTTAAATTTAGAAACATCCTTGAGGGAATCCCAATCGATTTTATCATCCACTTCTAATGTAGAGACTAAAATATTATCTATAGATTCAAGCTGACTAACTGCTTCTAATGTTTGTTGTTCTGCAAGCGATTTCTTTTGAGCCTTCTCAAAAGCCATATTTTCTCGTTCCAACTTCTTCTTCTCTGCATCTTTTTTCTTTTTCCACATTTCCTCCCATTGTTTCTCTTGCAAGTAAGCTTTCTGTTCGACTACATACCTGTTATTACCCTTAATAACTCGATATTTATGTAATCCTTCATGCCTAACCTCAATCCAATACAAAAGAATCCCTCCTTCTTATAAATAGTATTTATTTGTGAGTCATCATCCTTATTTATTAGTATATAATATTCCAATTGCAATTTTCGACATTTTTTGGGTATTTCTGTAACTGAATCTCCATCTTATTACACAATTTCAGCCAATTGCCCATTAGTGTATTTTTGATTTCGAAGTAATAATCAATTGTAGTGGTAACCTAACAGTCGCTATAGTGTCCTATTATTCATCAATTTTACTTAGAAACTATTTGCGTAAATAAAAGGAAGGCTCCTAGCATAGAGCCTTCCTAACTTTGGTATTTTTCATTAGTCTCCGCCACTCGTGGCATCTCCCTAAAAAACTCATTCTCCTCATAAGTCTGCTGAATATCCCTAACCCGCTCGATTAAATAACCCTCCAACTCTTTATCTGTACAATAAACAAAGCAACCCTTCTGTCCGCGCGTCATTAATGTACGATAAGTATTTCGGATAATCTCATCTGCAAGCTGCTTAGCTTCTTCAGGTTTTTCCTTCAGCATTTTCTTCAAGCCTTTTAATGAGTTGTCAGTTTTAGCGCGTTTGGTATAATCGGTGATTACTTCTCCATCCTTAAATACGAGGTCATCTCCTATAACAACACCAACATAGTCAAACTCAAGTCCCTGGCAGGTGTGGATACAGCCAATTTCATTTACTGATTTTTCGTCAATCGCCCATGTGGCAGAGTTATCGAGATTCCAGCTCATGCTAAACTTGTGTTCCGGTAACTCAATATCATGAACATTGGTGTTGGATTTCCCTTCCTTAACCCAGTTCCAGCAGTAGCCGGCAACCATCCGTGACTTATTATTTTTCTTGTTCAGCCTTTCGATTTCCTGACGCATTTCATTAGGTTCCTTGTAAATGCGGAAATCATAATTTGTTCCGATGTAATTCGAGTTAGCTGTCTCCCGAATCTGCAGCACGTCGTCAATCCAGCTCAGATAACCATCTGATCCATTGCAGCGGAACTGTGATTCCAGCTTGACCGTCGACACCCCTGCTCCGAGTTCACCAGCAAACTTCTTAATCATGCCGATACTTCCGATATCCTTCAGAGTCACCCGCTGTCGCTCATCGATAAAAAAGACTGCCAGCTTTGAAGCATTTATAATTTCCTTGACTTGATTTTCACCAAGGTTGCTGAAAAGACCGGACTTCTCATTCAGGCGATGGGCTTCATCAACGACCAGAACATCAAATTCATTTGCTGGTGCATTAATATAGCTGCCTGAACCAACAAACAAGTTATCGATATGGCCTTTGCGGAAATTCTGTTTTAGTTTTGTTGCATAGATATTTCGCGGAGCGGCATTTTTAGTGACATACTGAGACACTAAACTGCGATTGGTAGCCTCTACCAACAAGTTAATCGCCAATACGGACTTTCCAGTACCCGGACCGCCTTCGACGACTAATACTTGCTTAGTGTTTGTCCGTACTGCATCACTCGCCAGATGCAATGCTGTCTCATAGACCACTTTCTGGTCATCGATCATGACAAACTCCCTATTCCCCTGGAGCATGCTATTCAATGAATCCTGCAACGATTTGGATGGCCGGATTCTGCCTTTATCAATCGTATATAAAATCTCTTTATTATCACCATGTTTGATATATCTTTTGATAAAATCGCGTAGCTTACCGGAGTCACCCTTTACAAAAACCGGTGCTTCCTCAATATAATAATCATATACAGGATAATTCAGCGGATCCTGTTCACCCTGGTTTATGTAATTATGAAGGTATGCACACGGATAAAGTTGAATTTCCTCTTTTTGCGCATTTTCATTATAGTCCTTGATTAAAGCTGCATAGGACCAGGCCTGATAGGAAGGATGAGTAGTCTCCCGCACCCCGCGATTAATCACCGTTTTAACAATAGCCTCTTTGCCCTCAATCTTTTCAACACTTTCCCATTGCTTTAACTCAACAATGACAATCGATTGCTTAGCATCCTGATCTGAGCCGGAGATAAGGAAATCCACACGCTTCGAGGTGTGCGGAATCTTGAACTCAATCGCAACGCCTGCATCTTTAGGAATCTCACTGTCACTCAACACCCTATACATATACTGCATAGAGTTGTCCCAAGACCGAACCTCCCGCTCATTAATCCGGCCGATCTTGCTGTTATAATTGCTGACAATATTATTCACCAGCTCATCATCAAAAACATCCTTCAAGAACTCATCTTTCGTCGCCTCATATACGATCAACTACCCTCACCCCTTCTGCACGGGATACTTAAGCGCATTCTTCTTCATCTTTTCCAAAACTTCCTCTTCCAGATCAATATCCAACTTATCCGCCAACTGAACAAGGTAAATCAAAATATCAGCCATTTCCTCTATTATATTTTGTTTCGAATCTTCGACCGCTTCCTCGCTGCTTTTCCATTGAAAGTTTTCCAATAGCTCGTTTGCTTCAAGACAAATTGATATAGCTAGGTCTTTTTCGTTATGGTACGGCTTCCAGTTGCGTTCGTCTCGGAAGTTTATTATATTTTGACGGATTTTGTTCATGGTATATCACTCCAGTGGGTTACTTTATTTGCAAAAAATCTATTTTGATTTTATCATTCTATATGTTGAGAAGAGTATTGTTAAAGATTTTGAATTAAAAAGAGCCAAATCCCTGTAATGGATTTGACCACTCAAAAAATATTTCATAGTGAGACGAAAAACCGTCCCCGTGTCTCTTACTACCTTTTAAGTCGGCCTCTTAGATAAATGTTTCCTGTTCAAAAATTTTATATATGAATATTAACTAATTGTATAAGTCGTTATAGCGGACTTTGTATTTTTTCTTTGCTTTTCTAAGTATAAAATACACGAAAACATTTGCTAATATGTCTGTGGATAATGCGATACACAGTGATACAATCCCAATAACATCATTTTTCTTTTCAGTTAAAGTTATGTATCCAATTGACATATACGAAAAATAAACTGTAGAAAGTATTATTATCAAGGTTATTAACCAAAGTGTGTACTTAATATAATTTTTTTGATCAGTCACTACAATAAATTTCTCTTGTCTTATCTTTGTCAGTATTGCAATTAATAAAAGAATAATTGAAGCCACTAGTGAAACAGAATTAATATAATTTAAGAAGAATAACTCTTTGTAATTCGGCGATTTAATGATAGGGGTTAAGATAATAATTGTAAAAATAATAATCATTATTTGAAAAACTTCTGAAAAACTATAATGAACCTTCATCCTAAAAACCAACCTTAAAATTATTAGATTTTATTTATAGCTTCTTCTACTTTTAGACTAATAAAATTTGTATAAAGTATATAATCTAATAATTCCTCTTCTTCAATATTATCTCTTCCCTGGAGTGAAACAGAATTACTATACACCACGCAATCCATTTCATAAGATATAGCTAAGTTACCATACAATATTTTGTCTACATTAATTTCATTTAATATGTTTAAGATTTGCTGTTCATTCCCTTTTATCCGGCCTATAGCATTTGTTACTACAATACTTAATCTGTCTGGTTTCTCAGATAAATACATCAAAATTTCCACTTTATTTTTACCATCATTCTCAATAAAAACTAATTCTATTGCATATGTATCATCGGACTCTAGCTTTCTATATTTTATATTAGTATTTTTTAATATATCCTCGATTTGTGTTAAAAAAAACTCAGCTTTCACAATAAGATCCTCCGCATATTGATAAATTAACAAATAATTTTCTCTTTTTCTATAACCTGATTTAAGAACGTATAATTGTTTTTATCTCTTTCAATACATATTCCATCTATTTTCCCTTTAAATACTTTCAAAAAATAATTTTGAATTAACTTTTCTTGGGTCTCAGTCAACTCTTTATCATATAAAGCAAATTCAAATGAATTTTTACCACAAGTGATACTCATGTTATTTAAAAAGCTAAACCCTGAGATAAAATTCTTTTGAAAAGANGTAAATTCAAAGGAGAAATGTATTTCAGCATTTATTATATTTTCCTTATTTACATCTTTACTTATGACCATAAATGAGAACACTAAATTATCCCTCCTTAACTTTTTACCTTCCTATTTTGAACGATAAAAATTTAGAGATTTTACTTCTATTTTTATTTGAACTAATAGAATTTATAACACTTTCAGCTTGACTTACTAAATTGTAGAAGTCGAATACTGCTTGTTTGCATTTATGCTGATCGAAATTATCTTGATATTCTTCATATATTCGCTCATTTAATTTACTTATTGTTAATAGATGGGTCTCCGGGCACCCTGCTGACTTCAACTCCAAAATAAGTAATTTTCTTTTCTCATAACTCATCTCTTTCAAAAGATAAGCAGCTGTAGAATTACTAGTTTGAGCGTAGTTTAACTTAGCTAGTTTATGCTCTTCATGTACTGTTAAATATTGTTCTTTATACTCTTCTAGATCTTTGAGTTTGTCCGTTATCTTCATGGCTTATAGAAAAATTCACCTCTAACTAAACAATTTCTGCCAACTCCATTAATAACATTATAGTACTTTTTTGATAAAAAATGTGAATATTTACCTCAAAAAGTTTATTTAGCCAAATACCTAAAGAAAGACTCCTTGAGAATTTTTTACAGTACTAGTTCTTGTCCCATAATACAAAGCAAAAAGCCCTTCTGGTCAAAAATTACAATTTCTTTCATGAGACACAGGGCCGGTTCTTGTTTCTCTTACGCTTTCGTGAACCGAATTAGTTAAGAAAAATGCCCTGATAAAATTTTTATAGTCCAGGCAGGAGTAAAAACAATAATTGAATCTGCAAAATTAACGTTTAGAACGATAAATTAAAATGAAAATAACCAATTAATATGATGTGGTAAAATATAGAAAGTGAGTTAATTTTGAGGAGTGGTAACTTGTTTAATACAAGGGAATTGGCAATTCTAATTTGGGTGGGAATCTTTATAGTTTTTGCTTTTTACACATTAACGAAAAAAGGGGATGAGAAATATTTTATAGGGCTTCTTAAATCCTTTAGAAAACTGGCAAAGCACCCTATTATGGTAATTACATTTGTTTATATAGTTGGACTCTTTTATTTATTATATGAATTTAAAATAGTAGTCGGATGGGACTTATTAAAGGATTATGTTAAATTAATTATTTTCGGTTTGTTTCCAATGATTATTAAAGTGTCCACTAACTACAAAAGTGTCAATGTTTTTGAAATGGCTTTCGGTCTTGTAAAGTTTAGTATTGTGCCGATATTTATAATTAACGAATATACTTTTAATCTTTTTGTGGAGTTACTTTTAGTGTTTGTAGTTACAATTTTAGTTTCAATGGTTGCTATCGCTGAAATTAAACCAGAATATCAATCTGTTAAAAACCCTCTAAATTGGGTTTTGGGAATTATCTTTTTATTAGTTGTCGTTTTTGCATTTAGAAACTTTATTCTAAATATTAATGATATTAAAAACTTAATCTTTTGGGAAAAGATGTTCTTGGAGTTATTGTTACTTTTGCACTTGCCTTTATTACTGTTTCTACAAATCGCTATGTACTATGAACAGATTTACATTAGAGTGAAATTTAAAACTCAATTAGGAAAAAATATAAATAGCAAGTTATCCATTGTTTGGGTATTATTCAGAAATTGTCATTTCAATGTGAATAAGTTGGAGAAAGCTTTTAATCAAATGGCGCGTAATAGAGTGCAATCTTTACAAGAGTTAGAGGATATTTTTAAAGAAACAGCATAAAAACTTTAGATAAAAAGGGGTGTTTACATTGACAGAACATGATCCATTTACGCAAATGAACAGAAATATTTGGGACCTCCACCAAAGGTCTATGAAACTAGTAAATAAATCTCAACAAGAAAAAAGAGAATTTAAAGAGGCTGTTCTAACAGGAATTAATCAAGTAGTCGAAAATACTATCAATCTTAACGATATGTTTGTATTAATGTGGGCAAACAATGAAAAACAAGAGGAAGTTCATCAGTTGCTTGTGGAAATATTTGGGATAAGTAAGGCTCAAACTGAGCAAGAAGCAGAGAGCAAGTATCGTCAAGTCATGACGAAAGTAAATGAGTTTAGCGGAGATATAGAAACATTACAGAAAATTAGACAATACGGGGACCTTGCCTATAAAACTGTTATGTCTTTAATAAAGGGCGAACTATCTTAAGCAACTTATTCAGAAAGGGGAAACTATTGGGACAGAGCACTTGGAATAAAAGGTGTTTTAAACATTTTCATAAAGTGTCAGAAAGAACTTTAAAGATTATTTTATCAAAAGTTTTATAATGTTTTGGGGACATGAAAACTGTCCCCGTATTCCAAATGCGTCTCATCAATTTCACAAGAAAATCTCCTCCCCCTCATCCATCTCCTCCGCCTTCCCAAAAACCCCCTTAGCCACAGCCAAATCAAAATGAGCAGCCCCTACTGATTTAAATATAGTAATATCCTCAACCCCACGCTCAACCTGATTCACATGAAGTTCGGCTAAAGTTCCAGATAGCCTATCAAATGACCACTTCCCTCTTTCCACTGCATCAATGAACTCTCCAGCTTCTCCTTTCATCCCCTCATAGTCATCTGCATAAATCAGTGCTGCTTTTTCAATAGCTCCTAACGGGATTTCACGCATTTCGGGTAAGTAACTGCCTACCCCGATGATATGGGTTCCTACTTTTACATAATCGTCATCGAACACTTCTTCAGTTGAACGGGTCGCACAGCAAATGACGTCGGACTGGGCGACGGCTTCGTTCCGGTCGACGCCGGTATGTATTTTGGCGGTGATACCTGCCTCTTTGAGCTTTTCACCGAATGTGTATGTCTTTTCGATGGTACGGTTGATTAAATAGATGTCTTGAATCGGCAGGACGTTCACGATTCCCAGTACTTGTTCAAATGCCATTCCGCCTGTGCCGATGACGGTCAGCACTTGGCTGTCTGGCCTGGCGAGGTGGCGGGCTGAGATGGCACTTAATGCGCCGGTTCTCAATCTTGTCAGATAGGAAGCGGACAGTAAGCTTATATGTTTTCCTGTTTGTAGTTCTGTGAGTAAAATGGCTCCTTGTGTGGTCGGAAGATCGGCTGAGCTGTTTTCCGGAAAAATCGAGACAATTTTGGTTGCTGCCATGGATGTTCCATCCGAGCTTGGCATATAGAGAACGGATCCATTGCGTTCGGGGACATTGATTACCGTCCGATGAGGATTTTCAACTCGTCCTTCGTGGATGGCTACCAACATGTTTTCGACATCTCGAATGGCATCTTCGATTTTATAAATGGATTGGATTAGTTGTTCATTCAGTATAAGCATATAGAATCTCTCCTTTTATGAAAAAACTCGGCCAAATTATTTGGCCGAGCTCATTTTACCAGTGATCACAGTTGGTTCAACGCGGCTTTTCACTGCCCAGATGGCAAGTAGTGACACCACTGCCGTGAACATGATGTAGAGTGCAACTGGGACGTAGGAATTATCAAATGATGCGAGCAGCGCTGTGGCAACGAGTGGAGCTGTACCGCCAGCGACTGCGGCCCCGATTTGATAACCTAGTGAAACACCTGTATAGCGAACCTTGGCATCAAAGATTTCGGAGAACATGGTTCCAAGTACTGCAGTAATCGGAGCCCAAATGATCCCCAGACCGATGATCGTCGCCAACACCAGCATGAGTACACTGCCTTGATGAATCATCCAGAAATAAGGGAAAGCGAAAGCCATCATCGCTAGTGTACCGGCAATATACATTTTCTTGCGGCCAACGCGGTCTGACAGACTTCCCATGATCGGGATAAGGATTGTCGTAATGACGGTTGAAACCATGACGGCACCTAGCACAGCGGAGCGGCTGAATCCTAGAGTGCTTGTCGCATAGGAAACAATGAACGTACTGAAAATATAGAATGGAGCTGTCTCCACCACTTTCGCACCGATGGTGATCAGCACTTCTTTCCAATAATAGCGAAGGGTATCGACGATAGGTAGCTTTGGAATTTCACCTTTTTGCTGAACTTCCTTGAATTCTGGTGTCTCATCGATTCCTTTTCGGATCCATAAACCAAAGACCACGAGCAATGCACTGAAGATGAATGGCACGCGCCAGCCCCAAGACATGAATTGCTGCTCAGGCAATAAGCTCATGAGCCAAAGAGCGAGTGTACCCATCACCATTCCGATCGTTACACCCATTTGTGGAATGGAACCGAAGAATCCTCTGCGTTCTGCTGGAGCATACTCAGTTGCAAGCAGCAGAGCTCCTCCCCATTCCCCACCGATTCCAAGTCCCTGGATCAGACGAAGAGTAATCAAAATGATTGGTGCAGCTACACCGATTGCTTGATATGTAGGCAAGAGACCCATTGCGAATGTCGCAGCACCCATCAAGCTCAATGTTAAAACAAGTGTCTTTTTCCGGCCGATTCGATCCCCGATATGACTAAAAATGATTCCTCCAAATGGCCGGATGAAAAACGAAAGTGCAAACGATGCGTACGCCAAAAGCAAGCCTACTGTTGGATCCTCGTTGACAAAGAATAATTGGTTAAATACAAGTGCGGCCATTGTTCCATATAGAAAATAGTCAAACCATTCAATGGAACTGCCAACAAGGCTGGCGATCAATACACGATAAGTCGTTTTCTTATCCAATTGCATTTTCCCTTCCCCCTTTTTAAAAATGAAGTGACACTTCAATTTAATTTTAGATAATAGTTAATTTTCTGTCAACTTTGTTCAGATTGACACAATCCATATATAAGGGAAAAATAGGAATTAGGAAGGTGAGATTTTATGATCGGTGTACGACTTAAAGAAATCCGGAAAGAGAAAAAAATGACCTTGAAAGAACTTGCCGAAGGAGCCGGTGTATCCATCAGCTTCCTATCACAAGTCGAACGGGGAAAGTCCAGTGTCACCCTGGAGTCATTGCGAAAAATATCCGAAGTACTAGGCGTCAATCCAAGTACCTTTTTTCCAAGTAATAATGAGCCAGTGAGTGGACCATCATTCCATTATCAAGATCTGACACAACAAGTCCCAAACCCGGACTTTCACCCAATACTCGTCACACTCCCAGCAAACCAGAGCGACGGGCAACCCTTCGCCCATAGTGGACATGAATTTGTCTATGTAATAGAAGGAACTTTGACACTGCAAATAGGGACAAAGATGATTGAGCTCCAACAGGGAGAATCCTGGTTTTTTTCAGCAAGTGAAACGCATTATTGGTATAACCATACCGATCAGACGATCAGATTCCTCGTCGTCTCATCCAGATAAACAAACAGAAAAACACAGGGACGGTTCTGGCGTTTCAAGAATTGTTAAAATATGCTATCCACTGAAATGGAAGAACCGTCCCCACGTTTCCAAGGTGGAACATTACATAAAATGTATCTGATTTTGCTCCGGGAATACTTTGTTGGAAGCAAGCTTCTTTCCAAATGCCAGTATGAATATAAACATGAGGAAGGGGATGATGTAACACCGATTCCAACAGAAAAGTATGCTCATCTATCCCTTTTTAGGATAAGGATAATATTGTTGAAGTTTTTTGCTCCGCTGAGAGGATCTGTCACCCCCGCTACACTAAACCTCCATCCTCCACCCCGACACAGCGAGCCAGTGCTCATTCCGTTCATATTCAGGCATGATTTTTCCGACAAGCCGCCAAAATGAACGGTCGTGATTCATATGAACCATATGGCACATTTCATGGACGACAACATAATCAATCACTTCCATTGGTGCCATGGACAGCTTCCAATTGAATGTCAAATTCCTCATGGGATCACACGTTCCCCAGTTCGTCTTACTGTCCGTGATTCGAATCGAGCGCGGCTTTATTTTGATTTCGCTTTGAAAAAATTTAACCCGTTTTTCGACTAATGCCTTGCACTGCTGATAGTAAAATCGCTTCAATGCCTGTTTGATGCTCTCTTCATTTTGCTCTTTCACGTATACATGGAGCTTGTCTGCCTCGAACACGGCATTGTCTTTTCCGATATCTGCATCCTGGGAAATCAGAATGTGATAGAGCCTCCCCAAATATAGAAACTGTCCGCCTGGTCCGTACTCTTTTTCCCTACCGGCTGAGGCCCGCTCTTTCATTTCCTTCGCCCTTTGCAGGATCAAGTCCCATTGGCCTTCTAGGATTTGAAGCACACTTGCATCTGAGGTCCCCTTAGGAGCGTGGACTTCGACATGGCCGTACAAATCCATATACATGCCGATTGTTTTCCGGTTTTTATAAATCACATCATACCCGATTGTTTCACCTAAAAAAGTATGAAGCATATCATCACCTGCATTTCATTCTATAAATACGCCCCAGCCATCAGAATGGCCGCCATAAGGCTTGCTTATTTTATCCAGCTTTTCCTGCACTTTTTTTATTTCGCTATGGTTAAGGAGCATCCTTTTCGAGCAGCTGCAAGCCCACTCATCTGTCTCATCATCCTGCTCGAGTAACCCATGAAAGCCTTCTTCCTTCAATACGGGCAGAAGCTTCTCGCCAGTTGCCTTATCCGGCACAGCGATAAAAAACTCGACTGGCTGCGGCTTTTTAAAACTGACACCTTCATTAAACAAACTGCGCAATGCTTCTCCATCAGCGTCGTTTGGAAATTTCATCATCCATTCCTCCATTTGTGTGCCTTCTATGTTGTCATTATCATGCACTTGCTAAATTTCTGCTAATCATTTGATTTTGAGATTGATGTGTTATAATGTAAATAACCTTTTGCTTTAAATCTTTTATTTTACCGGTTCCATGCCCCTACTCGTTCGTTGAGTAGGGGTTTTTTTATTGGTGTTATTTTTGAAAAAATAAAAAAACAGACCCTTTTGGAGTCTGTTTCGGTATGCTATATCAAAATTAAGCTTTTTGAACGTTAGCAGCTTGAGGTCCACGTGCACCTTGCTCAACGTCGAAAGTAACTTTTTGACCTTCGTCTAATGATTTGAAGCCTTCAGATTGGATTGCAGAGAAATGAACGAATACATCTTCTCCACCTTCGCGCTCGATGAATCCGAAACCTTTTTCTGCGTTAAACCATTTAACTGTACCTTGTTCCATGTTTGTTGCCTCCTAGTGCTAATGCACATTGTATTACTATCCTTGCCCAAAGTGATCATTAGAACGAAGAGTCGAACTTTACACCGAACAAAAATAATTCTACCTAAGAATAACAAGATTTCGGAAAAATTGCAAGGGACTTTAGTTGGATGAGAACGTTACGGTTCAACTGCGATGAAGACACAGGAAGACACAGGGACGGTTCTCAAGTCTCATTCGGGAACCGAAATAGTTAAGAAAAACCTAATTAATCTTGGTTAAGCCATGCCAAAGATAAAAAGAAGTGGGGACAAAGTTCATTTCAATCTTCGCGTTAAATCCTTACAATTCACTAGACGCCGGAACCGTCCCCTTGTCGCGGTAAATAATAGATTGTATACCTAAAACAATGAAAGCCCTACCTCTCTTCCATCCTTACGGCTCCTAGTCCGTGCCAGTGTGAATCAGGATTGCAAAAATCAATCGAGTTATTTAATGAAGCTTCAAACATTCGTATAGGAAATTCAAGTAATAGAAATGGATTAGATTGTAGAAAAAACAAAAGTGGTGAATGCTCTAATGGTGAGTTGGAGAAGTTGAATGTCTTTGAAAAGATTTATTTAATAATAAAGGTTATTTTCTGGGGATGTATTAAAGAAAATTTAACAGAAACTGTTTATTTGATTTTCAGTAATCCCTTTAATTAATCCCAGTTCACTAATCAAAAATTTATGTGCGTTATCTAACATTTGCTTTTCGCTTGTATTAAGTGCTTTTTCTTTCTTTATACGCAGTAAATCACGTACAACTTCAGTACATTCTTGTATTTTACCTGTTTTAATTTTGTCCGTGTTCACTTTATACCTTTGTTTCCACGACAGTAAACGATCAGATTCACCATGTTGAAAAATGTTAATGATGTGTTTTAATTCAGTTATGTCCGTAACAGGTCGTATATTTGAACTCAATATTTTGCCCTCAGGAATCATGACTTGCATATTACCAATTAACATTTTAATGACATAATACTGTTGTTTTTCCCCTGAGATTTCCTTCTCTTCTATGGCTTTAATTATTCCTACTCCGTGCATTGGATAAACAATCGTATCGTCAATTTGAAACAAATAATCCACCTCCATATATGGTAACCTTCTTAACCTTAACACATATATTATTTTTTAACAAATTTTTAATAATATCATAAATTTATTTTTGGTGTCAACTACTTTTTCTTTAAAACTGAAAAAAAATAAACACAGAGACACAGAGACGGTTTTCTCGTCTCAATCGTGAACCGAAATAATCATAGAAGTATCGAGTATTCTTGTTTGAGTGCATGCCGTACGAGACTGTGCTAGAAATTACATGGTTATATTTTTTCCATTCACCAGACGCCGGAACCGTCCCCTTGTCTCATTATGAGAAACATAGGACCGTACCTCATACTCCCAACTTAGTCAGTTGAAAAATAATTATAGGTACGTCCACGCGCTTCTACGAGGAGACTCTACCTTTCTATAGTGATAAGATGGTGCTAAGCTGAACATTTTTTTTGAAAAGGGGTATGCCTTTTGCTTATATTTGAAACGGAACGATTGAAACTCCGCTGGCTAGAAGTCAGTGACCAAGAGTTTATTTTTAAATTACTAAATGAACCTGGCTGGATAAATTATATTGGAGATAAAGGCATTCGGTCGCTTGAGGATGCTAAGAATTATATTTTGACCGGGCCTAGAAAGATGTATGAACAAGTGGGGTTCGGACTTTTTGTGGTTGAACTAAAAGAGGACCAACTGCCGGTCGGTTTATGCGGTTTGATTAAACGGGATGGGCTAGAGGATGTCGATATTGGATATGCCTTTCTTGCACAACATCAATCAAAAGGATATGCCTTCGAATCAGCAAAAGGAACATTGGAATATGCCCGAAAACTAGGTTTGGATCGGATCGTTGCTATTACAACCAAAGACAATGCTTCCTCCTCCAAACTCCTTGAAAAGCTTGGGATGGCTTTTGAAGGATATGTGACTCTTCCTCAAGACGATGAGGAGCTTAAGCTTTATGCTATAAACACAGTACAATAGGGATAAAGTATCTCTTCTTTCTTTATCCCTACTTCCGATTCAATAGCAGAAATATTACCTAAGAGGCACAAAAAGAGAAAAAAGCACAGGATAGAATCCCGTACTTCACTTCAAATATGCTTTATAAAATCCTGATATAGTATCAATGATCAGGACAATCGTAAACACGATCACGACCCATGTTTTGGATTGCGTCCAGATTGTTTTTATCAGCTCATACGTATCCTGGTTTAAATCTGCTTGGCTTACCTGGTTTAATTCCTGCATAAAGTCAGGATTCCAGATTGCCTGGTCCCTAAAAAGAAAGGCAAACAGGATCAGCGTGACTGCATTTAAAAGCAGGTTATACAAAGCCAGCTTTTTCGTCCATTTTCCGATGCTCAGCTTCAGGCCTTCTTTTAAAATCCCAACGATCGTGATGACATAAATGATGTTGATGAATTGTTCTATACGCTCGTTATTGAAAAATGGAATAACGTTTATGAGTTCGCCATCTTCAAACATCATGACGCCAAATATACGGTTGGAAGAATAGAGGACAACAAGGAACAAGATTGAAAAAACGATGCCCGTGATTGCTTCGCCGCGTTTGATCCGTTTCTTCTCATCTGGAACTGGTGGCAGGTCTGACGGTGACCATTCTTCGCTTTTTTCCGGTACTCGCGCAATAGATGATACCCCTTTATATTGAGCAATCGCAAACCCAACCGTTACCCAAACGAACGCCTGCATACTGGCACTGATGACTGACGTAACATAACCGAATATATGCTCAAACACCGAGCCGGGCTCCGCCATGGAATCAATAACGAATACGACACTCATGGCGATCAGCAAGGCAAAAATGACGATCTTCAGTACAGTGATATAGGGGTGGAAGAGCTCTGGTCCAATCAGGTACCTTTCCGACCCGCGGTACTTGTCAGCTAGATCCTTTGGATTGCCAAGCTCCAGCAGGATGTTTTCCACATCTTCATCCGCAGTAGGGCCGCCAGCATTCCTTTCCCCAAGCATGTCTTCAATCAAGCCCCTCAATTCCTTCGCAATATCAGCTCGCTGAGACTGCGGCAGCCTGTGGGTTACAGCATAAATATACTTCTCAATCATCTCCATTTCCGGTCACTCCCCCTTTTATCAGCCCGTCCATACTTAAGGCCATCTTCTTCCATTCTTCCAGCAGCTTTTCATATACTTCTTTTCCAAAAGCACTCACCAAATAAAACTTACGAGGCCGTGCATCATTTGTATCCCATTCACTGATCAGCAACCCCTGCTTCTCCAGCCTTCTAAGCAATGGGTATAAGGTTCCGGCCTCCACCTGAAATCCTTTGTCCGCCAGTACTGTGACAAGTGAATAACCATACTGTGGTTTTTCAAGCTGGCTCAATACTGCAATCGTGATCGTGCCTCTTCGCATTTCCTGCAGCAATTTATCGACCATCTCGTTCACATTGCTCATTGTATCAACTCCTGATTCCAGTATAGTGTATGTCGCACAGTATTGTAAATGACCTAATATTATAAAACATTTAAATAACACCTTAGCTTCTCCTTGCTCGGTCGACTTCTGGATAAATAATTCAAGCAAATACATTCACCCGTAAAAAGCCTTGCATTTTTTTAAAGAAGGGTTTATTATATGTTTAAGTTTTTAAACGTTTAAACTTTTAAACATAGTAGGAGAATTTAACATGAATAAAACAGCTTTGATTACTGGCGCGTCTGCTGGTTTAGGATATGAATTTGCGAATAGGTTTGCTGAGGATGGATATGATTTGGTGCTTGTTGCCCGTAATAAGGCAAAGATGGAGGAAATGAAAAAACGTTTCCCTAATTTGAACATTACCGTGATCACTAAGGATTTAAGTAACCCTGGAGCAGCCAGGGAAGTGTATGAGGAAGTGAAAGCTGCGGGAATCAAGGTCGATGCCTTGGTGAATAATGCCGGGTTTGGACTTATGGGGAAATTTGAAGAACTGGACATCGTCAAGCAATCCGAGATGATCAGTTTGAACATTACTGCTCTTACCGAATTGACTCATTACTTTTTGCCTGAGCTGAAGGAAAGCCCCAATAGAGCAAGAATCCTGAATGTTGCCAGTACCGCTGCCTTCCAGCCTGGACCGATGATGGCCGTATACTATGCGACGAAAGCCTATGTGTTATCTTTTTCCGAAGCTCTTGCAGAAGAGCTCGCAGGCACATCTGTGACAGTCACGACACTTTGCCCGGGGGCGACCAAGACCAATTTCGCATCCGTAGCTAATGTCGAAAAAACAAAGATGTTCAGTGGAGCCATGTCTCCACAGGAAGTTGCAAAACAAGGCTATCAGGCATTGATGTCCGGCAAGCGTGTCGTCATTACCGGCAGTACAAATAAAGTTGGAGCATACGCAGCGAAATTCCTCCCTAGAAGCCTTGCGGCAAAAATAGCTAAATATGTTGCGAAAGAAGCTTAACTGCGTTTTAATAAGAAAAGCGCAAGCGCCTTGGTCAGCTCCGACAAGCGCTGGAAGGCCGCCCAGTGAAGTCGTTCTTTGACTTCATTGGGCGGACTGAAGCGACTCGAGGGGTTAGGCGCTGAAGCTGGACCATTCACAAAGTGAAATTATATTTCCTTACCTCAAAAACAATGAATCAACAAAGGAGAGCAATCAATGGGGGAAAAAGCAATCGATGTTTTTCGTTCGTGCATACCGCTTTTCACGGCATTAAGTGACCCGGCAAGACAAGATATCATCCTATTATTAGCTGACAATGAGCGCTTAAGCGTAAATGAAATTACCGAGCACTCAACCTTATCAAGGCCGGCAATATCCCACCATTTAAGAATCCTTCGTGAACATAACCTGGTCGAAATCGAACAAAAGGGCACGCAGCGGTATTATTCACTCTCCCTGGACCACTCGGTAGAATTATTAAAAAAACTGATTCATACCGTTGAAAATGAATGTTTATAGTGTAACGTAGCCTAGCCGGGGATGAACCTGGCTTTTCTTTTTTATATGGGACAGCGAAACACAGTGACGATTCCTCCTGCACAAGTAAGTAACCATACAAAATTTAAAAATCAGTTTAACCATTAATGATTCACGTAACATCTTCCTGAAGGACTAACATGCATTTTTCCACAACAATCACAATAACACCTGATCCAAATTCAGCAAAAGATCAACAGATTGCAAAACGAAACGGAAGCATAAGGAATTTGATCAGTTAAAAAGAAGCACGGGTACGTCCCCGCAACTTTATAGAGGAATAGAGCCCTTATGTTGCCGCGAACCCTTGCCTAAGACAAGCATGGGGACGTACCTTGTGCTTTCATTATCACATCCTTGAATTTCCACCCTGAAGAAACACTTTAACTTCCTCATATCGAGGCAACGCTGTGATCGCTCCTTCCCTGGTTGTCGTCAGGGCACCCACAACATTAGCAAAACTCAATATGTCCGCTGTTTCTTTCTTCTTTGTTTCAATTAAAGAATAAAGGATTGCTCCGATAAAAGAATCTCCTGCTCCGGTAGTATCCTTTACATCTACCTGATGGCCCATTACTTTATAAGCGTTGCCATCGACAATCGCATCTACGCCCTTTTCTCCTCTTGTAATGATGAACCAAGAAACATTTGGGCTTAGTTCAAGAATTTTTTTGACTGCAGCTTTTTCATCCATCGTTTCAGTAATGAATTCTAACTCATCCTCTGAGATTTTAAGAATATCTGCATATGGAATAAATTCTTTGATCGTTCTTCTGCAATCATCAGGACTTTCCCACAACGGCAATCGCACATTTGGATCAAAGCTGATCAATGAACCATTTTGCCTTGCATATTCAATGGCTCTTAAATGTGCATATTTAACAGGTGCCTCTATAAGATCCACACTGCAAAAATGAAGAATATCCCCTTTTTGGAAGATTTCTGGTCGAATCTCTTCCTCACTCAGCAGCATGTCAGCACTTGGCTTGCGATAAAATGAGAAATCCCTTTCCCCAGATTCAGTAAGGGAAACAAAAGCCAGCGCAGTATTAGCCTCATCAGTAACAAACACATCATTTGTATCAATCTTCTCAGCATTCAATACATCGATTAAATATTCACCAAACGCATCACGTCCTACTTTTCCTATGAATTTTGCTTGCCCCCCTAACCTGGAAACACAGGCTGCTACATTGGCAGGGGCTCCCCCAGGCTTTTTAAGGAATCCCTCCACTTCTTTCAATTTGCACTCTCTGTTAGTGGGAATAAAGTCAATCAAAACTTCACCCATCGTGATTACCTTCGCCATCATTCTCCTCCTAAGATATCATCCATTTTAGAAGTTTGTTCACATGTGTTCTTCCTTTGGAATAAAAAGAAACACAGTCTCCCATTTCCTCCGAGAAAAACAAGGAAGTAAACACAAGTTCTCCATCATTTACAAAGATCTCAATCGATGAAACATCCAAAAAAATCGAAAGCTTTATCGAACCTGATAAATCAATAGACTGGCTTCTTGAATAATCATTTTTGCATGCAAGGTTTTCAATTACGTAGACTGATTCTTTACGATCCAACACCATTTGGTTCCTGTCTTTATAAAAGGTCAATGCGAACTTCTCATTTTTACCTTTAAAGAAATCAATCGAAAAATACGAACTATCTTCCATATCGAATTGAATATCAATTCGTTGACTATCACCATTAAGGCTATCATTCCCATAATGTCCACTGATGGCGAAATCACTCAGCTCCACCTTTTGTTCCTGGTAATTTTCAATGGCATGATGTGGTCTTTGAATTAACCTTCCATTTTTCAAAGATAGCTCCCTTGGGAGTGTCATGGAACCATTCCAGCCATGGCCTAATTCGTGTAAAGGATACCTCATGTCCCACATGTTCATCCAGGCAATCATGACTCTCTTACCATCAGCAGTCAAAGTAGATTGCGGGGCATAGAAATCAAATCCCTGGTCAATTTCCTGCTCGCCCTCAACTGTAAACTCACCTGTTGAATAATCAAAAGATCCAATCAGTGCCATCGAGGAGTGGATGTTCTCAAAATCATTACCAACCCTAGGCTTCTCTTGAGGTGAGAATAGCAAGACGTGTTTTCCATCCAATTCGAATAAATCAGGGCATTCCCATACGGTCCCAAAGTTCTTTCCAAGCGTTAGCAGATTCAGATACTCCCAATCAATCCCATCTGAAGAAACATAGAATAAGACATGGCCGATGTTCTCGGTGCTTTTTGCACCTACTGCCATGAAGAACTTGTTAGCGTGAATCCAAACCTTTGGGTCTCTAAAATCTTCAACCTTTATTCCTGCAGGTACCCGGTCTGTCCCAATGACCGGATTTCCCTCATATTTAGTATATTTAACCCCATCTTCCGACTTAGCAAGGCACTGGACCTGTCTGATATGCGATTCGGATGCAAGGATGGCAGCTTCTGGTCTCTTTTTGAAATTTTCATCATATAAAAAGTCAAGGTTGGAATCAATATGGCCTGTATAATATAGCCAATGCTCACTTCCCACTTGTAGTCCTGAACCTGAAAAGACGCCATTTCGGTCATACGCCTTATCTGGTTTCAAGGCAATTTCCTTGTGGGTCCAGCGGATAAGATCTGGACTGACCGCATGTGCCCAATGCATAGGACCCCACATCGTATCATACGGATAGTGCTGGTAAAAAAGGTGATATTCATTATTAAAGAAGGAAAAACCGTTCGGATCATTCATCCAGCCGCTCTCAGGCATTAAATGATAGTGATGCCTATATGTTTGATTGATTTTATCAGTGTCTATTGTCATAGTAGTCACTCGTTTCTCCTCGTTTCCAAATCGGCTTCAACTTATAAATTTTAATTGATCGTATCTTTGTGCCTTGGTCTCCTATTAGAGATATATGGTCACTGTCCGACAGTAAAGGATAGGCTCGACTTGTTATCGTTTTTTTGTTATTCATGAAGCATTCAATTGTAGAGTGATCTAGGAAAAGCTGCACGGAAAAATCTTTACCGACATCAAGAGGGCCTCCTTGAATATCTCCTTCGCGGCCTAAACGGCTCTTGCGCCGGTCAAGCCTCACTTGATTATTTTCTTCATCATAAATGAGTAACGTTTTTTCATGCTCATTTAGATTTTTTTTAAGTTCCAAACCAACAATTCCATCCACTTCTTCAAATTCAACCAGGACTTCCAGCATTTTATGGTTAATCTTTTCGATTTTTTGATTTATTTCCGATAAAGTCAGGTTGGCTTCATCCAATAGTAATGCATCTCGTAAAGACGTCAGGTTCTCCAGCGGTCTCATTCTAAGTTCGTTGTTCTCCAAATAGAGCTCGATTGGCAGTCCGGCATTATGGGCCCATCCCGCATCATACTCTTCTTGCTCATTCCGGTCTCCCTGGAGAATGGAAAACACAATGGACTTCCCTGTCACTGGATCAACAAAACCACTTGGCCCACTGAATTTAAATTTCCCGTAGTCTATTAACTGTGGTTCTTCACTGTCAGGAACAAATCTGAAATTGTCTTTGTCAAAGTCACCGATATAATAATAGGTATCGACATGATACCTTGATTCAGTGTGGAAAAAGCTCATAAATATAAAAACGTGTTTCGTATTTCCCTTCGCATCCGAAACTGGCAAAAAGACTGGAAGCTCCCAATTTGTCCCTAAATAAGGATATTCAGCCTTATCGACTGTAAAAAACTCTCCCTTAAACTCCCAATTCTCGCAATCTATAGAAGTATAAATCCAAGCTGTCGGTCCTTTTTCGTCTATTCCTCCACCGATAATCAGATACCAGATATCTTTCGCAGGATCCTTCCAGACAAAAGGGTCACGGAACTGAGATCGGATACCTTGTCTGTCTGTCTGCATGATTGCCACCTTATCTTCCATTACCCATTCAATCAGGTTCGGATCCTCGATGTCCTTAGGTGTTGCGATGGCAACTCCCTGGTTAAACTTCTTAGAAAAGTCTGCAAATGTATAGAAAAGATAAGGAATCCCTTGTGGACCTATTGTGGCAGAACCTGACCAAACCCCTGAAGGAGACACATCTCCCTTTTGTGGAAACAGAGCTGTTTTTTCATTCTGCCAGAACACCATATCTTCACTTGTCCAATGGCCCCAATGTAGATTGGAAAAATAGGGACCAGAAGCGTTCTTCTGATAAAATAAATGATACTTTCCGTTGTAGTAAAAAGGGGCGTGCGGCTCATTCATCCAATGCTGGGGAGGAATCGCATGATATTGTGGCCGGTGAATATCATCCAATAACAATGTTTCATCTAAATCAATATCTTTTAAGTCCAGCTGCAGCTTCCCTTCTAGTTCATAGAATTCCCGTTGGATTTCCTCTTCCGATAAGTTTTCATTGAACACTTTAATGTAATCAATCAGACCGGAAAACATCCCGCCTTTAAAAATCTTGCTAATATGAAAGGGTGTATTACTAATTCCGATAGACAAAGGTATATCCGAAGGAACAAAAGCCCAATCAACTTCCTTGATCATTTGCAGCTTTGAATTAATAAATAGCTCGATTTTACCTTTGGAATATGTAACCGTAATAAGTGATTTCTTGTATAACTCGAGTTGTTGCCGAGTCCTCAGCAAATGTATCTTTTCGCCATCGCCCATTTCAAATTGGACTTCACCATGCTGGAAAAGACTGAGTGCAAATCCTCGATTGTTCTCTCTATCAAGCTGGTCAATGATTGCTGTAGAGACTTCCCCATGACAGGCCTCAAAACAACGAGGTGCTACGAGGGACGAAATAGTGAATGCCCCGTCATGAACCAGCGCTTCATCCTTTATAAAAGTAGAATAGCCATCAAAATCCAAAGCGTATCCTGATGCGTTAGACTTCGCCCACCTGGGGGTACAAGTAGACTTGTATTTTGCATCATTTAACACATAATTGATGCATAAAAAAGTGCCGCGAACCCTCTCTTTTGTTTTACTTCCATATCCCTCGTTAAACTCAAGATTGTAAATAAGACTCATGGTCACACCTCTTTATTTATTTAATCCCTGAAGATGTATTTTGCGGCATAATGTATTTCTGACCGAAAATATAGACCAACAGAATCGGAATGGTTGTAACAGTTAATCCGGCCATCACCTGATTCAGATAGACAGGCTTCGTTTCATTCATGATATTAACAGCGACAGACAACGGATATTTGCCCGTTTCGGTAAAAATCATCAAAGGCCATACATAGTCATTCCAAGATCCTACGAACACCAATATTCCAATTGTCATGAAAATTGGCTTTGAAATCGGTATAACGATTTTCGTAAAGACCTGCCAGTCCGAAGCTCCATCCATGAAAGCGGACTCTCTCAGTTCTTTCGGAATCCTTTTGAAAAACACCATGAACAGATAAATATTAAATGCGCTGCCAATATGAGGAAGTGCCAATCCCCAAACTGTATTCACCAGATTCAATTCATTTACGATAATGAATATTTGGATAAGGACCGATTGGAAAGGAAATATGATCAAAATAATCAAAAAACCCGAAATGTACTTTTTGAATGGAATATCGAAGACTGCTAGTGCATATCCTGCCAACGAATTCACAAACAGACTGCCAAAAACGATGACAGCACTATAAAGCACACTATTAAAGAAATGCAGAGAAAAATTAAACCTGTTGAACAGTTCCTTATATGGATCCAGCCAGGATCCAATATTACCGAAATTCGGTATGAAGCTTTGGATGGTTCCAATCTCTCTTGAAATCTCAGCAACTGACTTTGTACTGCTGACAAACATCCAGATTGTTGGAAATACAAACAGAACGGCAAATGATATTAAAATAGAAATCTTCAATACTCTTAGCAAGGTCTTCACGTTCTAGTCCTCCTTAACTAACTTGCTTTGAACAAATGCTATGACGATCAAGATTAAAGCGAATACGACGGTAATCGCACTTGAATATCCAATCTGGCGATACCTCGTACCTTGCTCAAACATGTATAAAAGGATACTGGATGTACTGCCTTGAGGCCCTCCATTGGTTAGGACTAACGGCTCTATAATGATTTTAAAAGTACCAGTCGTGACAACAATCAGTACGAATACGAGCTGGCTCTTTATGCTTGGAAGTGTAATATATTTAAACTTCTGCCAGGCATTCGCCCCTTCTATGGACGCAGCTTCGTAAAGTGAGGATGGAATATCCTGAAGAGCAGCCATCAATATTAACATCTGAAAACTGATACCTTGCCAGAGGATGATGAAAGAGATCGTCGGAAGTGCCAGATTTGGATCCGCAAAGAATTCCTGTTTAGTAAACCCCAATTCAGCTAAAATCAGGTTCACAATCCCTAAATTCGGATCCAAAATATTCTTCCACAATAAGGCCACAACAATGATGGATAATATATATGGTGAAAAGAAAGCTGTTCTGAAAAAAGTATTTGTTTTGGATTTTTTTGCAATCAGAATTGCAAGGAATAAAGATAAAGCAACTTGAAGAGGAACGATATATATGACATATTTAGTAGAATTAAGGAATGCTTGTTTAGCAAATTTATCTTGCGTTATTTCAGCATAATTATCGAAGCCAATAAATGAGATATCATTCGGTTTCAACAGATAATAGTCCGTAAATGAATAACCCACCGCCAAAATCAATGGATAGATGACAAAAATCCCTATTAAAGTGAACGCAGGCAGCAAAAACAAAAATTGACTGCTGAATAAGAATTTCAGAAATGGAATATGGTTGATGCTTCTTCTGATTTTTCCCATATATTAATACTCCTTAATAGAATAGAAAGTGTACGACAAGTCGCACACTCTCTATTTTATTATCATTTTAAAGATTTATTTAAATCTTGCTGCCTCACGATCTGCTTTGTCAATCGCATCTTTAACCAGTTCTTCAACCGAACCATTATTTAATGCAATTCCTTCCACGATATCCCCAAGCACATCTTCCAGCACAGGGAAAATTGGTGATTTTGGCTTTAGATGCTTCGTATTAACTAGCTGATCCAACATTAGCTTCCTTGGATATTCGTTGTATTTTGTCGATGAGTCCAGTAATTTTTTGTGCCCAGGAATGAGGCCAGCTGCTTCCTCCATTGCTTTTGCACTGTCTTCATTCGTTAAATGGGCAACCAATTCTGCTGCTAGTTCTGGGTGTTCAGTAGACTGAGTAGCAGCTACATACCAGCTTCCATGAGGAGCCGATTGATGGCCTTTTTTTCCGTATGGATAAGGCATTAAAGACCAATTAAGATCTGGATATTCCTTGGTGAATACATCTACCATCCAAGGTCCTTCAAAACTGATGGCTGCTTTTTCTAAAGCAAATGCATTTTCTCTTACAGTTGGTGCAACAATTCCATCTCTAAACAATTTTTCGATGAATTTAAGAGCCTCAATCGTATTATCGCTGTTCAAATATCCGTCAGTTTCCAATCCATTTTCCCCAACCAATTGACCATCATTAGCGAAAATAATTGGGGAATGAGCATACATCTGCCATCCGCTGTTATCAGGAAACATGTGAACCGGTTCTTGGCCCATATAATCCTTTAGCTTTTTGGCATTCGCCAAAAATTCATCGTAGCTCCATGCTTGCTCCAGAGTCCAATTTCCATTTTCATCGACAGGAACCTCGATTCCTGCTTCTTTAAATAAATCAACATTGTAAAAGACCGGAGAAGATAAATCAAAGGATTGCAAGGCATAAAGGTTTTCACCTACACTGCCTGCGTCAACAATTGTGTCCAAGTAAGAATCGACTGTTGACTGATCTAAATATTTATTCAGTGGCAATAGCAGCTCGGAATCAACATAAGAGGCTGTATGTACACTCTCTAAAGTGATGATATCCGGCAGGTCTCCTGTCGTGATTGCCGCATTGATTCTGTCATTATAACCGCTGCCCTCACCTGTCTTGACGATATGTTCAACTGTTACTTTTACACCTTCATGAGTTTCTTCAAATTCTTTTGCTCTTTTGTCGTAGTTTTCTCCTTCTGGTTCATCCGCAGGTACGTGTACCCATACTTTTAATACTTTTGTTCCTTCCTTCTCTTCCGCATCTTTACCTGCAGAATCAGAACAAGCAGCTGAAACCAAAATTAGTGCAAAAATCATAAAAAGGCTGATCACTTTTTTCAATTGAACCCCTCCTTTTGTTTCTGGAAACGTTTCCACAAAGGGTAATAATAAAAGGGCAAAGCCCCTGGTAATCCTATGTGGAAATGTTTCCATCTTCATATTCAGTATATAAAATGGACTTCTTTCTTGTCAATCCTTTTTTAAAATTCTTTTGGCTGTTACCGAGTCGTTTCACCCTTCAGATAATCCACTGGATGAATTGCCGGTGTTACCGAAAATCCATTGATCCTTTTGATAAGCAAGTCGACAAGGCTTCTTCCCATTACTTCAACAGGTTGGCGTATTGTTGAGAGCTTAGGTCTGAGTGCTCCGTATCGCTGGATTCCGTCATATCCTATTACAGAAAGCTCCTCTGGAACTTTGATATTTTTCTCAAGTGCTAGCTGTACCAATTCCAGAGCCATAAGGTCATTCTCTACGAACACTCCATCAACATTTTTATGTTTGGTTAAGAATTGATTTAGAAAAACGGTTTGGTCCTTTATCGGATCCTCTTCAAGGTAGAGTGTATAATCTAGGCCAGATTCCTTGGCCGCATTTTCAAAGCCCTTCTTCCTTTTCTCAACCTCTGTTAGTATGGTTTTGGTATATGTCCCTATATAAGCAACTTGTTTGCACCCTGAATCCCTCAGCACTTGAAAAGCCATTTCTCCCCCTGCATAATTATCACTGGAGACATAAGGAATCTCCCCGATATGGCGATCCACTAACACAATCGGCATGGAGTTATTAATCTCTTTTTCAATCTGATTATAGGATATTCCGATGATGCCTGATACCTTATTCTGCTTGAGCATATTAATATAGCTTAACTCTTTCTCTATTTGGTTGCTCGAATTGCAAAGCATCATTTTATAATCGTTTTTATCCAGTTCATCTTCAATAAAATAGGCCAGTTCAGAGAAAAAAGCGTGATGAATGGAAGGCAAAAATAATGCTACAATCCTATTGTCCTGAGTCACAAAAGCCCTAGCCGTTTCATTAGGTACATATCCCAATTCCGCTATTGCATCCTCAACTTTCTTCTTAGTGGCTTCGCTTACATAACCAGATTGATTGATTACACGGGATGCTGTCCCAAGGCCTACTCCGGCCAACTTTGCGACATCTTTTATCGTTGCCATGCTATCACCTCAGCCAAAAGCATATCATATATGGAAACGTTTCACCATTTAATTCTCTTTCCACTTTTAAAGGAAGCAGTTCAGTACCTTTTACTTCCAAAAACAATTACAAAAAAAGGAGCAAAAGGTCCGTCACCCTTGCTCCTTGTTTGCTGCCTTTTTTTGTACACGCTCCATCTTTTAAGTTGTCTCTGATCCTACCCATGCATCGGTATCATATCCCCTCACTTGCCAGTAGCCTTCGTGTACATGATCAATGGCTTCGATTCCGATGAGCCATTTCACGGATTTATAAGCATACATCTTGGGAACAATCAGCCGGACGGGGCCTCCATAGTCTGACGGAATCAGCTCTCCATCCATGAGCACAGCGACCATGACATCATCCAAGGCTGCCTGTTCAAGGGATAATGAGTCCGTATAGACACCGTCGCCCGAGTAAAATTTCAGATGGGAGGCGTTCTCTTTCAGCTTTACTTTCTTCATGAGATCCTTCAGCAGGATTCCTTCATACGTGACATGAAGCACGGACCATCCAATAACGCAGTGAAAATCACTGACCTGGACTGTCCTTTTCAATTTGGCGAACTCTTCCCATGACAACGACACTGGTTCATCAACCAGTCCATCAATCGTAAAATTCCAATTTTCATTCGTAAAAACCGGTGTCTCCGTTACTGTATAAACACGGAATTTGCCTTCATACCCTCCACCAATGGGAGGGGAGGATTGCGTGGCGGGAATCGGCAGTGGCGTGAGTTCATTTGTGCTGTTCAGCGCCACCTGCTCTAAAGTCGATCCCCCATCATCCATTACTTGTTTAAGCCATTTATAAATAGATGGACCTAAAAAGATCGCAAGCAAAGTGACAATGCCGTATTTGAAAAATCCTCTGCGGCTGAAGGTATATAGTTCTTTCTTTTTTTCTTGCAGTTGATCTGATCTTTTCCGAAACCATACTGACCTAGTCACTGAATGGAAAAGGATGACCGGCAGACCAATCCAGGTGAATACATCATGGACGATCAATGAAGCTTGAACCAGATCTTCAGAGAGACTCCTTTGAAAAGTCAGAGCCGTACCGCTAATAATCCAGCCAATGATCAATCCAATAACCATCGCAAGATTCCGCTTCTTCCCTTGTTGTTTTTTTATGACTTTGTAATGGAAAGCAAAATAGCGGAAATACAGCAGAAGGAAGACAACCGTTGCAAAACCGATCCAAATATGGGCATCCTTCAACATGACACGATACGAAGCCAACGGCCCCCTTAATGAAGGAATGAAAAGCAAGATCCCACTTATGAATAAAAATAAGGTAGCACATCCATTCAGATGGTGAAGTCTTTTTAATCTATTCCACATTTCGCTGCACCCACCTCTCGTTTATTCAGAAGCTTGAAGCTAAAACGTCTCCCTTTTTACACCGATTGCCCCTCCTTGGTACTGAACAAGAGGCAGGGAGGGTTTCCTTGTGCCATTCCGGAGAGAAGCCTTTTGTTTACATCTGCTTAAGTCATTGATCAACCAGACCATTCAAACAGGACGGGCATGATAGATAAATCGCACCAGTATCCATATGATACATGTTCCAATAATCTATAATTATAGACTACTAGCAATAGTATATTCTAATTTCAATGGGCTAGAATGGTACCGATGTAAGACACATGGACAGTTCAAGAATGATGAAAAACAAAATAAAGGCCTTCCCTGCCAATGGACATAACGGGTTCCCTTTTGGAGTGCAAAATCTAAAAAACAGAAAAAAAAACGATAAACCACTTGGATTTATCGCTCGGGTATTAAGTCCGTTTGGTCGGCACGCCATTCGGCCAGGCTGAATTTTTCTTCTTCGGTCAGCTCGATGTAGAACGAGTCCGGACCGGATTATTAATTGGTAGTTCTTTTGTTATCGAAAAATCCCAATAATTGAAAATGTCATCCTGTTGAAAATACATATATCATTCCGTTAGAAGGAACAAAAAGGACACCCCACAATTTTATACATATATACACTTTTAATGATAGGCGGTAAAATGTTGACATTAGAGGTGAGAGGGGTTAACTAAGATTATGCAAATGAACAGGAAGAAATATTACATAGGAACGTTTGCTGGAATCGTAATAATAGTCCTGATTTTATTTTGGTATTTTAGGATGCCTTTACCTGCTGATATTGTATTAAAAGGAATGGACAGTGTAGAAAAAATCAATTTTGGTGATTATAGAGATGAAAGATGGGATTATATCTATAATATTGATATTGTGGATGAAAAAAAAATAAACAAAATAATGGGTGAGTTCTCCAAAAGTCAATATACTAGGGTGACATATAAAAATATAATAAATGACGGTCGATATTTATCAATGGCAATCATTCATGATGGAACAATCTATAGAGTGGGAATTAATGACCAGGGTTATTTAAATATTGACGACGACGCAACCTATAAATTCACTAAAAATAATTCGACTATTTTTAATGAACTCAAAAAACATTTGGTCTCTGGGAACGAACCATTTTATGAGAATGATAAAACGCGTTAATTTAAAAAGCGTGCTGGAACTGATGTGACCCACGAAAGTTAGAGTTTAATATTACGCAGCGAATTGGCTGGTATGAAGACGGAATTGAACCGAGAAGCATAGGGACGTACCTTTTGCTTCCAAACACAAATACGAAAAAAGGAGCAAAAGGTCCGTCCCTTTGCTCCCATGAAATCTATATCAGTCATCATTACTCGTCTTGGACCCATCTGCGTGTTTTACACCTTTACTTTTGTAAGGTTTAGCACTTTTTGCTTTGTTTGCACTAGCTTGCCAGCGGTTCCAGCCTTTCTTGCCTGTTCCTCTGCCTGTTCCGCTTTTACCCTTGGTTTTACTCATTCAATCAACTCCATTATTCTTTACGTTGTTGTACCGCTCATTGAATAGTCTTAACCATTTTACATTGGTAAAACCAAAAAGCAATGAACTATAAGCATATTACATTAGATAGTATTTTACCAACACATTTTAAAGTAATTCGTCCTATGCTTCTTGAAGGTATTATCGGAAAATAAAGTTAAACGCCTGGTTTTTATCAACCAGGCGTTATTTTCTTATGATCATTTTAATTGCTGATATTAACGAACTTTCCCTCCAAAGCCTCAATATACCTATTAGCGGATTTTTGAACAGACTGATGGGCATCTTCCTTAATGACACGATGAAATGCGTTATATAGTCTGTCAAAATTGAGAACACTGACTTTGGCTGCCATCTCCTGAACCTTGTTAGCTGGCAATGGAATAAGGTTTGGATAACTATACATGAAACTCACCCACCGGCGATCGGCGACTATTTGAATGATATCACCAGTAAGAAGTACCCCTTGCTTGTTCACATCATTTTCCCAGTGTAAAACACTTCCCCCATTAAAATGACCACCCAAACGATACAATGTAACACCACCATCAAGCTCCAGAGAATCACCTGACCAGAAGATAATCCTGTCACTGTGCCTTGTGACCCACTGGCGATCGTTTTCGTGGATATAAATGCTTGCTCCGAATCGTTCAGCCCATTCAACCTGTGTCGAATAATAATGCGGATGGGATAATGCGATGGCATCGATTCCTCCTAGAGACTGTAGTTCATTTTCAGTTTTTTCATCCAGGTAAGTGATGCAGTCCCATAACAAGTTGAACCCTTCATTTTGAACTAAATAAGCTGTCTGCCCAATCGCAAACGAAGGAGTAGTCGTAAGGCTGTACAGTCCTTCCTCTTCCTCGACAATGATATTTTTATAGTTCCCTGAATCCACAAGCTTTTGAAGCGTAGTCCATGACTGTCCATCAGGATGGATGTACTGCCTTTCGTCAGCGCAAATTGAGCAACTTTCAGGAGCATGAGCAGAATTGGCATATTGGACACCGCAAGTATTACATATATAATGGTTCATCTTGAACACCTTCCTCTGATTTTTCTTATCTTAATTATAGGCAAACAAATAAGCGATCTCATCGGAGGAATGGTGTAACCTATCTACAACTTTTGGCTGAGAAACAGGAGAAGCACGGGGAAGGTTTCAGGTCTTTGATGTGACGTGAAGGGACCCTTCCAGCTTCAACTGGATAAGAGAGATCAAACGATTCGATTCCTTATGGTGCTTTCAAGGTAAGACAATTCAGGGTGGACGGAGCTTCGGTCCATTTTAATCAAACGTTTGATTAAGAGAAATATAAAGCTACACTGAGACGGTTTCCCGGCTTAACTCTTTCGTTCATGGATAGTAATGCACCGATATTAAATAAATGGTAAAATTGTTACAAATACCCATTTCGAAAGCATGATATCAAACTATAAAAATATAATCTCATCACAGGAAGAATTTGAAGCGTTTCGTTCTTCGATTGGAAAGCCAAGCCCGAGGGCGGCGAATAAAGTCATTTCTTTTATTGACGATCATTGTAAAAACTTCATTTCAAAGTCTCCCTTTTTATCTATGTCCACTTCTCACGCTGACGGCCATTGCGACGTTTCCCCACGCGGCGATTTCCCTGGCTTTGTGGCAGTACTTGACGAAAAGCATCTCTTTATCCCAGAACGTCCCGGAAATCGCAGGATGGATTCTGTTCATAACATCATTGCGAATCCTCATATTGGGCTGCTCTTTCTTATACCAGGGCTGGGTGAAACATTAAGGATCAATGGGAAAGCCTATATCTGCCGTGATGCTGACCTTCTCGAAAAAACAGCCGTCAATGGAAAGACTCCTTTGTTTGGTATTTTAGTAGAAGTCGAAGAATGTTACGCGCATTGTGCCAAAGCATTCATCAGATCAAAACTATGGCAGCCGGACTCATGGTTACAGACAGAAGCCCTTCCTTCTGTCCCTAGCATGCTAGTAGCGCACTCAAAGCTTCCAAACACGACCGCAGAACAAGTTGCAAAGGAATTAAATGAAGGATATACAACCAGACTTTATTGACCAGATACAAGAATCATAGAAGCAGGGACGTACCTTTTGCGCCCAAACTTGATCAGTTGAAAAGAAGCACGAGGTGCCTATGAGTAGGGAGAGGATATGTATGAAGAATACAATCAGAATCATTCTAATGATTGCCATGGCTATAATTTTTTTAGCATACTGTATTTTTGTTTTTAATTCTCCGAAGGATCATCCCATTTTACCCTCACTCACACTTGTGGGTGTGGCTGGAATAATCATTTCAATCCTGCTCACCTATAAATCTGCAAATTGGGTGTCCTTCTTATTCGACGCACTGCCGATGTATATCTTTTCGCTATTAAGTTTTGTTTATTCTATATTGGGGGCGCATCAGTACCTTAAATACGCCTTCTTCACTTTATTATTTATCTATTTAATTCGGCTTGTAAAAATAGGATGGAAAAATAATGATATTTAAAATGTTTAACGAAGCAGGGAAGCACCTTTTGCGCCCAAACTTGTTCAGTTGAAAGAATGCACGATTACGTCACCGTGCTTCTTAATATCCAATTTATAGGATCCCGATTACAACGGCAAAGGGGGAGTTACGATTAAGAGAATCACATTAATGATAAGCCTATTAATATTTCTTTCTGCTTTATTTTTCCTCTTCGATCGTTCCGTGAAAATTATGCCAGTTACCGAATATACAAAAGACCCCAATCTTCGTCTTGAAATAATAAAGATGCGCAAACAAAAAGAGGATGGCCGAGATTTGATTGACGTATATAAAGACCTGCCTTTGATTGATGTGCATAGTCACGACGTACATTTGGTGGATCGAAATGAGAAAAGAATACAGGATTACGGTTCCTATATGAATGTTTGGGATACTTATGGCATTGACCAGACCGTATTATTCGGCGATATATCAGAACCATCTGCTGTCCAATCCGACCGTTTAACCTGGAAATATTATAAAAAATACACCGATTATATCATTCCTTCTTTTGCGGGAATTCCTCTGAATAAAGATGAAAACGGGGTTGAACTTGCAAAGGAAAAATTAGAGCAGGGGTACTTAAACATTGGGGAGATTATAGCCTCTTCTACTTATTCGCCATTTGCAAATGTACTATGGAAGGCTAAACACCCATATGATGGTGCATTACCGGAAATTTATCATCTTGCTGGTGAATATAAAGTACCTATTTTGCTGCATATCGATCCTCCGAATGGAGTGCCCATCAATTCCCTTAAAACAGCGTTAAAGAACCATCCAAAAACAACCTTTATCTTCGCACACGGGAATGTATATAATTCTCCTGGAAATTTGGATTCACTTTTAAAACATTATGATAATCTCTATATTGATTTTTACGCAGGGTTTTCACGTTATCATAAAGGCAGCGAACAAGACCTAGAAAATTTTGTACCGTTGATTGAAAAATACCCCGATCGCTTCTTTTTAGGCTCAGATTCCGGGTACGATATTGGATTAGAAAATGCTTATAGAGCGATGTATGAATTAATCGACCTGTTAACTCCAGAAACAGCGGCAATGGTAGCATCAGAAAACTATAGAAAATTAATAGAAGAACAGCCGCCAACAGATTATCAGATTAAAGAAATAAAAAGATTATCCAAGCAACTTAACCTTAAAGAAAAAAGTTATCGTCTAAATAAGCGGCAAGCAAATGAACTCATTTTCTCTTTAGAAAAAACCAAGTAAGAGGCATAGAGACGTACCTTCTGATCCTATAACTAATCAAGGTACGTCCCCGTGCATTTGATATCCTACTTCAAAATAGCTAACACCGTCTCCTTAAAACTATCATAAACATCTGACCAAAGGGCTTGTTCCTCTGTATACCTTTTTCTTAAAGAACCAAAGGCTTCTTTTTGTTTTCCCGCAAAGGATGGATCGTCTTTTGGCGGCAATGAAGCACGAACTTCATCCACAATTTGCTGGGCTTTGGGTGCACGAGGCCCCCACTTTCCAAGTAATTGTCCTTGATTATTCAAGATTAAAATCATCGGAATGGACCGTCCGCCGTTTGTTAAGTGACGATCAATTAGATCTGTATCTGCATCCCGTAACGCGACGCGCACTTCAATATCTGCCGCTTCAGCTAATTTGCGGATAATGGGATTGATCATCATCGCATCTCCACACCAATCCTCAGTGATCGTAAGGAAATGAAGCTGATGTTGTTTTAACTGTTCAGCAAATCCATCTGCAGGAAGTTGAAATTGTTCATAAACGGCATAGCTTTCCTCTTTTAACATACTCATCTCATTCATATAAGTTCGAATTGATTTTCCCTCTTCGAAATACTGTTGTTCGGTTTTCATCTAAGTTCCTCCTATGTTTGTCCTAATTTTACAATGTTTTTCTAAATGAATAGCACCATTTATCATAATCCAATTTCTCTTCGTAAAAACGGTGGGCTTTGTCTCGCTGAATTCCTGATTCCAATGCCACATACTCAGCTCCATTTTCTTTTGCCCAATTATGAATATAGCTTAATAATTTCTCTCCAAACCCAGATGATCGGTAAGCATGATCCGTTACTAGATCATAGATAAAAACGTGTCGTTTATTATAGAAGTTCACTCTCCAGCTCAAACCAGCTAAGGATACAATCCGATTATCTTTATATAAAGCATATAAAGTATATCCATCCTTCCTCATTTCCTCTAATAACTCCAGATATTTCTCTTGGGTCAATTCAGTACGTAACTGCTTCATAATTGGAAAAGCTTCTAACCATTGTTCTTTATTCGTTAATTCTTGAGTGGATTCCGCCGTAGAACTCACATTTACACCCCCAAGTATTTTATTCATGGTCTTACTACCGATAAAACTGCATGTTCAATCCCCCTGCTGTCCTCCAACTTTTGCAACTGAGGAACAACAAATTCGGGTACGATCTTGTACTTATCGAGTTCATGTATCTCAATCCATCTGTGAACGTATCCTTCTTCCATTCCTTTGAACTCATTTTCATAGTTAACTAATTTATGATCTTCCGGCATTTCCACAAGATAATGCATACCTAACTCCTGGATTTTTTTATTCCCTGCCTTTGAAAAATATTCCACTACCCAACAGAGTTTCATATGGTCGGCTTTCAAGTTGAACTCTTCTATTAACTCCCTTTTTAGCGTCTCCTCTGTTGATTCAAAATGTTCGACCCTTCCCCCTGGTAAAAACCAACTTTCACTGTTAACCGGCCTTTGAAATAAGACCTTTTCATTTTGAATGATAATCGCAGCAGATCTTAAGTGAAAGCTTCTATCTTTATCTATTGAGAACTTGATCATCATTTTGGTTCCACCCTCACTTTTAACAATAAAACGACTCTTGAAATTATTATTCGCCACCCGAAATGAATACCCCTTCTTTCCGTTCCTACAAAGAAAAAATGTCACCGATGATTGGTGACACTTTGTTCTAAGACCTTCTCTTCTCAACGGGTATAAATAAATCAACTCTGCATTTCCCTTCAGGATCTTCGGATGGGTTATTCATATTGAATTCCAGGTTATGTCTTTGGTAATCGGCTGCATATTCGCTATTTGGCAGCCATTCGCCAAACATATATTGATAGGCAGAATGTAGTTTTTCAGGTTTTTCATAAAAGGAATACAGCGCATATTCCCCGCCATCCAACTTCCTGAATTCAACATTTTTATGGTCTTCTTTAATAAATCCGTCAGGTAATGTTACGCAGGCATCGTGACGGCAATCCTTGCTTTCCACTTGCTCCGGATTATCCAAGGATATGCCGATGAATGACTGCTGCGGAGGATATAGTCCATTGCTGGCCGCCCAATTGACCAGCGTTCCCCAGTGTTCCTGGGGTTCAAAATAACTCCCCGTACGTCGGACATAGGCTATTTCCATTTCAGGTAAGTTCTTGATTAAGATATTCATTTTTTACATCCTCTTAAAAAAGATTTGGTCTGCCGCTAGTTTTGTGGTTTCCCATCATTATTCATTATTCATGAAGTTCTGTCTCTCCAGATACTTCAGCACGGTTTGTGAAAACTCCTGATGTGATTCCTTCGTATACTTGGCTATCGTGTAGATCTGTGCAAGATTTTTCAGCCCTAATTCTTCTGTCATTTCTTTAAGTTTCGGGACGGCCATGTAGCGGTTCCATCCTTTTTCATTTCGATCTTGATAGATTTCCTGGATATCCTCATCCGAATAATCGCGATACTGATCGTAGTGAACGAGTCCCTGCATTGGCAGCCGATCACGCGGGGCAGGGTTTTCTGCTGGATACCCTAATGAATAGCCAACAATAGGTACGACATTTGGCGGTAAGTTCAGCAATTCACCAATCTGATCACAATTGGCTAGCGTAGAGCCCATATAGCAAATGCCCAGCCCCTCATTTTCCGCTGCTAAAGCACAGTTTTGTCCGGCCAGGGCTGCATCAATGGCCCCAATCATAAAGCTCATGTAATTATCAAACTGTACAGGTGCATCGTTGAGTGCAAGCCATTTCCTCATCCGATTAAAATCAGCACAGAATGTTAAAAGGATCGGCGCATCAACAACCATCGATTGCTCCATATGCGCATGGTATAATTTTTCCTTTAGCTCTTTGTCTTTCGTGACGATGATCGAATACGATTGCATATTGCCGCTGGATGAAGCACGAATACCCGCCTCCAAAATCCGGTCCAGCAGCTCTTGACTAATTTCTCTATCCTCATATTCCCGGATCGATCGGTGCCCGTGGATCACATCATACAATTCCAAAACAAATCACTCCTAATGATCAGTAACTTTTGTTTCTATTATTCTAGTTCAACTAAATATTCGTTCAATCGCTCTTTTGTTTCAGAGGAAAGCGGCGCAGACTTCCTAGTGTGCTCGTCCATTTGCACGATGACGGTTTCCGCCACTGCAGCAAGCTTTCCTTTTTGATAGATTCCTTGAAATAATGAAAAGGAACTGTTGCCAACTCTTGTAATGGCACTGCCGATTTCCACTGTCCCAGGCCATCGTATTTCAGAAAGCAAGTCCAGCTTAAGATTCGCTATGACAAACGACGCGTTTTCAGCATGCAGCGGCTCCTTTGCATAGAGAAGCTCCGTTCTTCCCGTTTCCAGGAATGTTGAAAACAGTGCGTTATTTACATGTCCCTGCCGATCCGTGTCCGCATACCGGATCTTGTCATATGCCTTTAATGGGAAATCCTCATATTCCGGCCTCAACTGCATCACCATCATTCCTCCTGCCTCAATGCTTCTAGATACATTGTTCAACACCTTGACCAATAAATCCTTCTTCAACATTTCTGCTCCTTTATCGAGAGGTGGAAGGACCGTCACAGATGTCGTTTAACTGCGCAAAATTTGTACAGCGTGGAATAGCGCCCATGCTCTCTAAAAAAGGTTAACCTCTAGTACTTGGCAATTTAGTATAAATCATCAGTTTAATACCATAATGAAAAAGGAGTACCCAACAGTTATGTAGAAATACATTCTAGAGGAAATATTTATCTAATTAGGAGGTAATCATGGGTAGATTAATACATTTTGAAATACATGTAGATGACATGGACCGTGCAAAAAAGTTTTATGGTGAAGTATTTGGATGGACATTTGAAGATTGGAGTGAATTTGCTGGTATGCCTTATTTTGGGGCAGTGACTGGTGGTGAAGATGAACCTGGAATTAACGGTGCTTTAGTGCAACGTCAGGGTCCTCCTCCAGAGTCAAACCAGCCTTTGAATGGTTATGCATGCACAATGGGAGTAGAAGATTACAATGCGGTCGAAACAAAGATTCTTAATAATGGCGGCATAGTAGCATTGCCCAAATACGCTCTGCCTGGCATGGCGTGGCAAGGGTACTATAAAGATACAGAAGGAAATATATTTGGCATTCATCAACCTGATGTAAATGCAAAATAGAGTAATTCAATTAAGAAATGGCACATCATTCCTGCCTTTTCTTATTTCATTTTTTCTTATAGATACATAGGTCTGCAGCTGATACTCCTACAATGAATCAGTTGAAAAGAAGCACTGGGACAGGACATCCCAGTGCTTCCAATATTCGATTACTCTCCTCCATTTGAAGAAGCTGCGACTGCTGCACCTGAAATCGCTGCAATCGACGCTGCTTGCTGAGCCTGGATCAGTGTTTCGATTGTCGTTGAAAGGCTGGTTTGAAGCAGGAATGAATGATCGATTTTGTCACTGATGACGAAAGTAACGGCCATCATGAAATTGATGTCTTTCCTCCATTTAAAAAGCTTCTCCTCGTTCAGTTGCTGCCATATTGCTTTTATCTCCGAAAGATTATCGTTCCCTTTTTCAATCAAGGTGAGCAGTGCAATCTGCGGGTAGAACATGGATTTGGGTTTGATTCCTTCTTTTTTCATTCTGTCATAGATTTCAGCGGACAGAGCAACCATGTCATCTGCCTGGCTATCTTCATTCAGGGATAGTATATGGCTCATGCTTTGCAGATCATTTCCTTTCCGGAAACCGTTTTGCGAAAGCTTGCTGTACAAGTCTTCAATATGAAAAATCATCTCATCCGTCGGGCGGTCGTGTTGAGCCAGCATGACAGCAAGCGGATAATCGCTGTGCCCAGTCAAAAACAAATGCTCCTCCCTCATTTTCTTGTAGATTACTCTTGCCCGTTCAGAAAGAGACGTAAGGTTTTCTGGATTTGCTGTGACCATGAGCATGGCCGCAATGTAGGTGAAAGTATTTTTGCTGAATCCTGCTGAGACCAATGCATTGTATGCAGCGATAAACGCCGGATATTGATCTTTGGGATTTTCAAACTTTGTCTCCAGCATGGCGGCAAAGGTAAAACGAGACTCAGAACGCAGTGGCGAAAACAACCCAGACTCCCTTTTTATATAATCCGCAAGCTCCGTAAATCGATCAATATCAAAGGTCCGGTTATTGGAGATATACAAAGAAGCAACCATCATCAAAACCGATTGATCACTAACCTTCCAACGGTATCTCTCTCTTAGCTGGGAATAAATTTGGATATAATCCTCAATACACCTGTTTGCTTTTTCCATAGGAACCTCCATTGATCAGTCATATCTTACATACGGTTCAGAATGGAAAAAGTTTTGTATTTTTATGGCTAAGTACGGTTTAACTGTCCCAAGATTGTCTCACAAAAAAAGAACCACAGGGTACGCCCCCATGATTCCACTTCGCTTTCTCATTTTTAGGATGATGGTGAATTGTTGAACCACTTTTGCAAATCATTCACAAGTTCTGGCGCGGAATCAGCAGAAACTTTCCTGGGTTTGAACCCGCCCAGCTCCACCACTTCAATATGGTCTTCCCCTTCAATCTGCACCACACAATAATCTTCATATGGGGAAGCCTTAATTTCCCTGACATTTTTGTCTTGATAGAGTTCTAGAATGCCTTCAAGGTCATGAGGCGACGGGTACCAATTCTTTTGTTCTACACCCTTTGGAACGTTGCTTGAGGATGCCGATAGCTCCGACCTCTCCTGATGGAGTTGACCATAAATTTTTTGCAGCAAAGCAATGATTTCAGAAAACCCAATGAAAAGCATCCCTATGACAATACTGTAAAACAGGACAGACAAGGCGCCACCCCAATATAGACCGCCCTCTGGTGATTGGGACCCTAATATAAATAGCAGGATAAGGCCGCCGATTATTATGGCAATCCCAATGAATCGTAACACTTTGGCAACAGAACTCTGTTTCTCCACTTGTTCTCCCCCGTTTCATCCCTGGATTTTTTTTATGCATCCCAGGTGGATTATTAAAATCTACTAATCTTACATTTTATGACATCACTAATGAATATTCGATTTCGAAATATAAAATCCTTCTTCCATTGAACCAAGAGGCACAGCGACAGTTCTCGTTTCTCACGCAGGAACTGATGTATTGAGATGAGCCATTTAAATTTTGTTTAGGTCCATGTGTACGGAAAACAATCCCCATGTCTCTTCCACTGAAAATTTTCTCTTTCAGTCAACATAAATTTAGTTTCAACAAATCGTTTTTTAGGTAAAAGTATCTAAAACTTTCATCACAGGAGGCGTCTTATTTGGCGAAAGAGGAAATAGTCATTTATCAAGGAAAAGAATATGCTATTGTGCATCAATATGATTCTGGCTATGTGGAAATCAGAAAGCTAACAAGCAGGAGCATTGAACTGGTACACGAGTCGGAATTAAAACCACTCAGTAATTCTGATTCCTAGAAAAATGGTGATTTCATAAAAATAAGACGCAGAAACCTTTCCCTAAGGAGGAAAAAAGCCCTTTTTGTGACCTCTTCACCATGCCAAAGGGTATCTTTATTGGTGAAAGATATCCTTATGAAGCCTCCCTTCCTTGCATAAGGGTATCTTTATTGCCGAAAGATGACCTTATGAAGCCTCCATATCCTGCATAAGGGTATCTTTATTGCCGAAAGATGCCCTTATGAAGCCTCCATATCCTGCATAAGGGTATCTTTATTGCCGAAAGATGCCCTTATGAAGCCTCCATATCCTGCATAAGGGTATCTTTATTGCCGAAAGATGCCCTTATGTGACCNCCAANCNACGCCAAAGGGTATCTTTATTGCCGAAAGATGCCCTTATGTGACCCCGAATCCACGCCAAAGGGTATCTTTATTGCCGAAAGATGCCCTTATGAACCCCCATCCCACACCAAAGGGTACCTTTATACACGAAAGATACCCTTATGAGAACTCGAATCCCCGGAACCGTCCCCTTATCACATAGTTAATAAAAAACCAGCGGAGCTCGCCCGCTGGTTTAACTGATCACTTTGTTTTATAAAACCTGTCCCTAACCCTTTTTAAACGGGCATGATACCTCAGGATATCAAGCCTGGCTTTTTCAGCTTCCGGTGCAATCGGCCGCAGCTTTTCAATTTCCCAGTAGTCCACAATGACATCTAGTACCTGATCGAAATATTCCAGTGGGCCGTAATTGGCTTCCTTGGCAATGATGGACATCCGGTCTTCGAAATCAGGCATGACGGCACCGGGCATTTTGAAGTTCATGATGACATTCCCCAAGTAGTAGCAGTAATTAGGCTCTAGTTGCAGATGATATTTTATGACATCCCGGTAAAAGGCGTAATGCAACGTCTCGTCCTTTGCCAGGCGCCGCAGCAGGCTGGATAAATCCCGATCGTGCGGGCCTGCTACCTTTGCCACATTATTATAAAAGACCATGGTGGCCAGCTCCTGCAAAGAGGTATAAACCATCGTCTCAAATGGCGTATGGAAATCAGGGTTCCAGCCATTTTCAACGGTTTGCTTATGCAGCTGATGGAGCCGGTTCGGATTGACATTCCGCGTGATTAATAGATACGTTTCCAGCAAGTTTGAATGCTGATCCTCTTCTGCTGTCCAGGTATGGACAAAATCCTTGATGACCGTTAACGATCCTTTGAAGGTCTGATCCAGATAAGACGTAAACCACGGTAAATTCACTTCCGTTAAAAGAGCTGTTTCAACAGCGATGATGACGGATTCAGGCAGTGTCACCTGGCTTTCGTCCCATGGTACACGCCTGAAATCCTGCGCCTTATCCCACGGTAAAAATTCATGATAGCCCCAGTCTATTTTCTCAGCTCTCTTCTTATGCTCCTCATATAACTCCCTTACCTTGGGTTCAAGTCTGAAATCTAAATGGTTAGTTAGCAAAGTACACCCTCCATGACGAATAAAGTTTGTTTCATAAACCGAAATCCAATCCTGAAAACTTTTTACAACTAACTTATAGGACCTGTTACTAATTTAACTATATCATATTAACACTATAGAAAACTAAGATTTAAATTCTTCTATTTAATTCCGGGACTTTTAGCCTCTGTTACTAATGGAGGTTTCAGGTCCTTTACCGAACCAACGACGCGGCGAAAAAGAGATTGAATAACTGCATTGTGTTATATGGGATTTGCCATTTATGATGTAAATATGGAACTATCACATATAAAGTCATTTCAATAGTTGTATTCTTCTTGGCCGTAACTAAGATAGAAACATTAACATATTAAATAAGGGGAGAAAAAATATGATTAGTTATCACAATCGTACATTTGTATCAATTGATAATACTGCTAACGGGGAAGTATCTTCCAAAACAACCTTTAGATATAAGCAAGAAGGGAATATTATCTCAGCAACGTACAGTGGTGGAGAAATTGTCAAAGGCTTACTAATTGGTATTGTTAAAGAAGATGGATGTTTAACGTTCAGGTATAACCATATTAATAGGAAAAATGAAATTAGGGGAGGAGAATGTGTTTCAACTCCTGAAATCCTGTCTAACGGCCGGATTAGGCTGTTTGAGAAATGGAAATGGCTAGATGCAGAACAAACTGAGGGAACTTCAATTATTGAGGAAGTTTAAATATAAATTCAATAGTCCTGATTAAACAGCGGAGGCCATTGTTCGATAATGGCAGTCGCATTACAGCCTTGCGGAAGAATAGGATATTTTATTTATCCAACAAAAAAACCCCTTGATATCATTAAAATCAAAGGGTCTTATCCATCTTAATGATGAGCCTTTTCAAGAGCCAGTTTTATACCAAAACCTATCAGTATTGCACCTGTGATTCCTTCAATTATATTTTGAGTTTTAGGTTTTTTCATGAAGGCGCTAATTTGATTGATTAAGGAGACATAAAGCACAAACCACGCAGCAGTCAATACAGTATAAGTGATGCCCATCATAAGGAACGGAATAAAGGTATTACTTCCAGGTTCCACGAACTGAGGCAAAAAGGTTAAGAAAAAGACAGCAACTTTGGGATTTAGAATATTGGTAAGGAACCCTTGTTTAAAACAAGATGCGTTAACATGCTGGGGTTTTGTGACCACTTCAACGGTGGCTGCTTCTTCCTTTTTTCTCAAAGACCATAAAGTCCTGACACCAAGATAAATTAAGTAAACAGCACCTGCGAATTTGAAGATAGAAAATAATAACGCTGATTTTACAATAATTGCCGAAAGTCCTAATACAGCAGCAGTAGTATGGATTAGAAGGGCGCAACAAGTACCTAAAACTGTTTTGAACCCTCCGATTCTCCCTATGGCAACCGTATTTTTTGTCGCAATGGCAGTATCCGGACCAGGTAAAATAATGAGAAAAATACACATGAGGACAAACAGATAAAAGTTTTCCATTTAACTACCCCCTTTTTGGTGGCGATAATAGGTAATTCTTACACTGTATTATCTATAAACCGTATTATTAATCGAACATAATTCTTATTGATTTGTTAAAAGATCCGGTGATTTTGCCCAGGAAGGATTAGCACCTTATGTATTGACATCTCTATTGTGCTATCGCACAGTTTGTTGAAGAAGGATTTCCGTTTTAAGAATTGCAAATAGTCCCAGCACGTCTACAGGTTTTGAAAATATCAGGAAAAGAAGAGGTATGAGATATGAAGATAAAAAGAATCGATCATGTAAGTATAAATGTAAATGATCTTGCAGAGGCTAAAGCATTTTTTATTGATTTAGGACTTGAAGTACAGGCAGAATGGGAAATGGCTGGAGAACAGTTGGACAGAATAGTTGGGCTTACTGATGTTAAAACGACATGTGTAGGACTTGGGATGCCAGATGGTGAGGCATGGATAGAGTTAGTCAAATTTCATACGCCATCCGATGAAAAAGGGATTCAGCAATCTTCCGCTAATACGCTAGGTATCCAACATATTTGCTTCACTGTTGAAGATATTGAAGCGATTGTTGCCAAATTGAAAAAGAGGGGCACGGAAATCTTTAGTGAGATCCAGCAATATGAAGAAAGTTATAGGTTATGCTATGTTCGTGGTCCAGAGGGAATTATTTTAGAGTTGGCGGAGAAAATTGGATAAATCTTCAAATACTTAGACTTTTTAAAAATTCCCCCTTCAACTAGAGCGGGTGCGTTCCCTTCAAATTCTATGCAATATAACAACCAACAAAAAAACAGCATGCTAAATCCTTTGCGATTTAACATGCTATTCCGGTTGTTATAGCATTGATCATACTCCGAAAGGCTTTCAGATCCCTAATAAGGACTAGCGGCTGTAAAAGTAAACGGTACATTTGCTCCCGAATATAATCCGACATACACATAGCGTGTGCCGCCCGGGATGACCCCTGTTTCGTCAGCCCCAGATGTGGCGACACTTCCAATCAGCTCAAAGTTCTTATTATAGAAGTAGACATCATAGTCATATGACCCATCATTGCTTCCCTGCAGTGTGAAGTTATGGATGCCGTCACCATACTGCTCCGGCAGGGTCACAACATATCCATCTGCCCCCTGGGATGCCGGCTCTGGATTTTGCGTTGTCACGAACTCATTCTCTGTAATGGCGAGAGTCGCTGGTACTCCTGCCAGACTTCCGATTCCTGTTCCTGCATTCCCTGCCTGAACCGTGCCTTCGGCTACAAACGGTGCTTCTGGTTCTAGTTTAAGCGGTTCAATCTTTGATTTTTGCTCAGAGAAGGCTTGAACCTCGGCCACTTGAACAAAGCCTTTTACATTGTCCTGCGCATCATGCGCGACAAATCTAAGGTATTTTGCCTCTACTGGCTGTGGAAGATCGATTCCCTGGTAGTGAAGGTCGGCTATTGTTGGTCTAGGCTTTCCAGCTTCAAACTTCCCTTTCCAGACGGTTGTGAAGTTTTCACCGTCAATTGAAGTTTGCAGGCTGAAGTTTTTCAGTGTGGCAAATCGTGAGCCTGAGATATCCTTCATGGCACTCACTTGAACATGAGAAATTTCCACCGGCTCATCTCCTGCAAGATCAACGGTGAAGTCCGCACCAAGGAACCCATTTTCTTGCGTATTTGAGGCGAACACACTTGCTTCCGTATCGTCAATCGCAAACTTAACTGGATTGCTGTCTGATGATCCAGATACGTTGGAAATCGATGCCCCGTTAAAGGATGAGGCGACGTTTGGTCCAATTGTGAACGTTAACCGGTTCTTTTCCCCTGCCTTGATGGCTACATCACGAATGGTCCTTGATCCAAAACCTTTTGCCTGAATGGTAATGTCATAGGTTCCTTCTGCCATATATGCGCCAAAGTCACCCTTTTGCCCAGATACCGCAATCGGGCTTGTTCTTGCCTCGAATTCACCGATGATGATTCGTGCATCCTGGATCGGTTTATTCGTAGCTGCGTTAACCACCTTCCCAATCAACTGCCCATTTCGCTGTCCATCTGGATGGTTGAACCCTGGAACTGGATCTGTATCATCGCCGCCCTTGGATAATGCATTGGCCCCTAAGCCGCGTTGTGCGAATGCGGTCCATAGAGCATCATAGTGCTTTCCGTCATAGCGTTCAAAATCTGCGGCAATTATGGCGGTTCTCATATCTTCCATCGATGGGTCAGGAACGGAGATTGGCATGGCATCCATGACAAGGTGCTCGATGACTGATTCCGCTTCCGTTTTCCCTAGTCTATCAATCAATGTATCTCTTACATGCCATAAAATCGCTGCCCAAATATCGCCGTCTGAATGAACCTCTGGGCCGCCAACATCATAGCCAACATCCCCATAATTGTATGGTGCCTCATCAAGTGCATAACTGCGGATGCCTCGTTCTGCGTTCCCTGTCACATATGCTCCAACAATTGGCTTTTCCTGCAAGCCTTTTTTCACTAGATAGTGCATTCCAAAGAAGTCGCCCCAGCCTTCGCCCATCGAACCTGATTGATGGCTGCCGAGTGCTTCTCCGCCTGCAACGAAACGATTCGTCAGCGCATGGGCGTATTCATGATAAATGATCCCGGCATCAAAATCACCATCTGCATACTGCCCTTCGAATGACCCTGGTATCGGTTCCCAAAGGAACATTCCGCTCCATGCCGGAATTCCGTCTGGCAGCGTCAGCATGTAGGCATTATCTCGGCCAGTATATGTTGGCTCCCCGCCTGACAGCGCTCCTGCCTGGACAAGGCCTAAGACTGCATCGCCGTCCACTCCGCCTTTTCCGAAGTTCGAAAGCTGCAGATTCCCCGCCGCTTCTGTCCATCCCAGGTTGTAGAAATAGTCGTGGAACAGATTATGATGGTAAAACAAGTTCGTCGCTGCACTGTTTAAGTCCTCTGCATAGGATGGAGGTGTCGTTTGCCCATTTGTCTTTTGCCAGGAGTTTTTAAATATGAAGCTAAAATCGCCGTCTAATGCCAGTGGACGGACAGCCTGATCTACCGGAACCAAAAAGTTGCTCCAATTCGCATACGAGTTGGCGTTGTTTCCGAAGGTCGTCAATCCCAAGCTTGTGCCCGGAATCAACCATCCTTTTGGTGACGCCTTTGGATCTCCTTTAAATGACTTCGCAACCTGTTTTCCGCCAACTGTTGCACCAGGGTAGTTCTCAAAAATCAGCCCCTCGGTTTCGAGTAGATAATCAACGAGCGAACGTTGATATAAAAGTTTGCCATTCGCGGCATCAATCACCATCTCAAAACCTTCATTCAACTCCTTGATGAAAAGCACTCGAAATGCTGGACGGACACCCTCTGCCGTTATAAAAGCAGCTTTCTTCACTCGCTGCTCAGCCGGCAGCACACCTGCTCCAGCAAAAACGTCCCAGCCTTTTTCCGAACGTAACAGCTTGGGAACAAAGCTTACATTTGGCAATTCCAAATCCACAGCTTTCTTTAACGCATCTGCTGCTGAAAGCTGGAAGTCTGCAATCTGGCCTGTTTTACGGCTTAGGTTTCCTGCTGCGGAAAGGATTTGGCCATCTTTATTGACGGCGATGATCACACGTCCTCCGTACACTGACTCAATACCATTGAAAGTCTGTTGGAGGGTAACAGGATGCAGCCCTGTTCCAGGCATTTCAAAATTTTTGCTGACGACAAATGAGTCAATGTCTGAGGCTTGAAGACCATATAGCGCCGCATTTTCCTTTAACCAGTTGCGAGCAATTGTCTCCGCACTCTCATTGGAAGGAGCTGTTAAATATCCCTTTTCTTTCATAATGGTCGATGGGGTACCAAATACCGCGTTCCACTTAATCTTCGTTCCCGTTCCCACTGATCTCACCAGTATGTTCGCGGCATCTAGCTGTTTCTGATTTGGCAGAACACTGTCTACCACATTTCGGACATCATACAAATGGGACTCATGGTCTTCTTGGATTCCCTCTGCAGTCACAGGGCCTTTTACCTGTTCAGCATGGATACCGCTTGTTAACAAAACCTGGCCAGCAAGCAGCGTCGAACATACAGCCGTCACGAGATTTCGTTTTCTCATTTATACATAACCCTCCTCGAAAAATCTTGTTTCAAGGAAAGAATACGTGAGTCTCCTTCGTTTTACCTCTCATGCAAGGGCAAAATACATACTATAGGTCATGAAAATACTACTAAGAAACTATGGAGGATAGGACTTGTGGATAGGTTACAGAGACGGTTTGTGCCGGGACACCCGGACGGTTCTCAGGTCCCCTATGTCTCACATGCTTTTAAGCAGCTTAATTAGCTGGTAAACTATTCATAAATCTTTTACGGACGGAAGGAGCAACACTTTGAATAAGCATGGGATTATATCATTGGGCGAAGTAATCGTTGATTTGATTGCGACGGATCTTTCCAATACAACGTTTCAGCGATTATTAGGGGGAGCCACTGTTAATGTGGCAGTCGGGGTTAGCAGACATGGCATTCCATCGTATTATTTATGCAAATTGGGAAGCGATGAAAGCAGTGAATTTGTTAAGGGGCAATTAACGAAGGAAAAGGTTGATCTTTCTTTTTGTTCTTATGATTTCAATAAAGAAATCTGCTCGGTTTATATCCACTTAAATGAGTTGGGAGAACGGTATTTCCATTCGTATGTTAACGAAACGCCCGATGAGTGGATCACTGCGGAGGAGCTTGATCTTGAACCGTTTCAAAAAAGCAAGCTGTTTTACTTTGGTTCCGGCACTCTTTTTCACCCAATTGCTAGAAAAACAACGGAACAGGCTATCCACTATGCCCGAGAAGAGAATTTAAAAATTGCATTCGACACTAATATCCGGCTGAAACGGTGGGAAAGTGAGAATCAGTGCAGGGAAACGATTCTCTCCTTTGTGCAGAAGGCCGATATTGTAAAAATGACGGAAGATGAATTGCTGTTTTTAACAGAAACAGACACTATTGAAACCGGGTTGGAGCATATGGCTAAATTGGAGATCCCTTACCTCTTTGTAACTAGAGGAAAGGACGGAGCATACGCTATCCATAAAAATAAGATCGAGCATGTCCCTGGAATTCCGGTAAATGCAATTGACACAACAGGTGCCGGTGACGCGTTCATGGCGGCCCTCCTATCCCGTTTTCATGACAATGGTGTTCCTAACAACGAAGCTGAATTAACGGAGTACACTGAGTTTGCCAATAAAGCCGGAGCGCTATCTGCCACTAAATTGGGGGCATTATAAATAGGAAAGTTCGCGTCTCACAACCACATTTTATTACGACGCCGACGGACCTTATGCTCCCCGTGTCTCTCCAGCCCCCAATTCAATTTGACTTAAAGAAAACACTACTGTTACTATGTTTTTGTAATGATAGGCTTGTTTATCGAAACTGGAGCCGTTGTACCCACCTCATTCTGGAGAATCGTGATTTGGTTACAATCATTTGAATTGCACCTCTTCAATTGACGAAGGTGCTTTTTTATTTTTGAAATTCTGGAGGTTTAATTTGAATCCGCTCAGTAATCTATTTAATAAAGTGTCTTACAAGCAGATCCTTTTTGTGGCCTTGTTTGTTCTTTTGATCGCGGCGACTATTATATTCGTCCATCATAATTATTTCCTGTATGACCGCACGATTGTGAAGGTGGTTGAGACAGAACTGGTCGAAAAGACGGAAGTGGAAAATTCGCTCGGCAACAAGGACTATCTTTTTACCCAGCGGATAACCGCGGAAATAAAAAACGGCGATGAAAAAGGCAATCCTATTTTTCTAATGAATGAATTTTCCAACTCGAAAGCGTATGATCATGAATTCGAAGCCGGGGACGAACTGTTCGTGGATATTGATTCGACATCAGTGGATACAGGAGAATTACAGGGTACCATCAAGGACGTGAAACGCGATAAATATCTTCTGTATGTGGCATGGGTGTTCGTTCTCGTGCTATTGATGGTCGGAAGGAAGCAGGGGATATTGTCGATCATCAGTCTGGTGATCAATGCCATCATTCTTTCGTACGCGCTGGACATCTATCTGTCCCACCCTCATTGGAGCCTGCTGCTGATCTGCAGTTTGGCTGTTGTTCTTTTTACCGTGATTTCCTTATTGCTGGTTAATGGCTTTAATGAAAAAACCTATGCTGCCGTCATTGCAACGCTTCTGGGAACTTTTGCTTCCCTGTTCATCGTCTGGCTCGTCCTATGGGGAACCTCGGAAAAAGGGCTGCGTTACGAGGAGCTTCAGTTTATTACCCGGCCGTATAAGATGGTGTTTCTCTCGGGTCTGTTCCTTGGATCCCTTGGAGCGATCATGGATGTCGCGATTACGATGTCTTCTTCTATTTTCCATATGTTCGAAAAGAACAACAACATACCAGTCAAGGCGTTGATCAAATCGGGAATGGAAATTGGCAAGGACATCATGGGAACGATGACAAATATTTTGTTCTTTGTCTATGTCAGCGGCTCAATCCCGATCCTGATACTTTATTTTAAAAATGGTTCACCATTGGGCTATTCTCTTTCCATGAACCTTTCGCTCGAAATGGCCCGAGCATTGGCAGGCGGAATTGGAATCGTCCTGACCATCCCAATCGGTCTCTATGTGACCATCTTTTTCATCAATAGAAAGAGGGCTCGATTATGAATGCTCTAGTTGTGCTGGGTGCCATTTTATTTATCTTGATGGCCGTAATTGGAAGAGGCAAAGGCGTGCGTTCCTTCTTAGCAATCTTCTTCAATTTCAGCGTCATTTTCATTGCCATCATTTTCATGAATGACCCAAAAGCGAATCCGATTATCATCACGTTAATCGCCTGTATTTTCATCAGTGTCATCAATCTGTTTTACATCAATGAAGTGAACAAGAAAACAAAAACGGCGTTCATCTCAACGGTGATTTCAACGATTGTTTTGCTTTTGTTTATTTTTATCATTGCCGATCTGGCCAGAATCCAGGGCTTTGGTGAAGAAGAAATCCAGGAGCTCGGAGCGTTTTCCCTTCATATTGGGGTAGATTTCGTTAAAATTGCCGTATCGGTCATCATCATGAGCACGATTGGCGCGATAACCGATGCCGCGATGGCAATTTCATCGCCGATGCGCGAGATTCATTATCATAACCAGGATATCAGCAGACAGGATCTGTTCAAATCCGGATTAAGCATCGGCAAGGATATTTTGGGGACCAGCACCAATACATTGTTCTTTGCCTTCTTCGGAAGTTATCTCGCCCTGCTGATCTGGTTCAAAGACCTCTCCTACTCAACAGGAGAAATCATCAATTCGAAAATCTTCAACGCAGAGATGATTACCATCCTCTGTGCCGGAATCGGCGTGACCCTTGTCATTCCGATTACATCCTGGATTACCGCCTATTTTTTAGTTGCAAAAAAGTGAACCATACAACAGCAGATCCAAAAACCGCAAATTTGGAAAAGAAATCATCTCCCGCCCTCTTTATAATCTTTTTAGGGGGAGATGATATTGACTTTTATCAAAAAAATGGACTCATATCGTGTCTATATCTATACAAGGTTTTGGTCTCAGTTCTTTTTTACATTTATCTTTACGGTTAACTTGCTGTATCATGTGAAGGTCGTTGGGCTTGATCCCTTGCAGCTGGTCCTGGTGGGGAGTGTTCTCGAGGCGGTTGTGTTCCTGTTTGAGATTCCGACTGGGTTTGTCGCGGATTTGAAGAGTCGCAGGCTTTCTGTGATTATTGGGTACTTTTTGATTGGGGCTGGGTTCCTGATTGAGGGTTCGTTTCCGTATTTCGCAGCCGTTTTAGTGTCTCAAGTTCTCTGGGGAATTGGCTACACATTTACAAGTGGTGCGCATCAAGCGTGGATTGCCGATGAGATCGGAGAAGATCGCGCTTCCCAGGCGTTTGTGAATGGAGCTAAGGCTGGCAAGCTCGGCGAAGTAATCGCGATTCCTTTGAGTATGCTGATTGGTTACTATTTTATGGTCAACCTGCCGATCATCATTGGCGGATTATCCATGGTTGGTTTGGCTGTTTTCTTGCTCCTTTTTATGAAGGAAGAGAACTTCAGACCTGTCCAACCTGAAAATACATCCACTTGGACGACGCTGAAAAGCAATATGAGCCAGATGGTCCGTTACACAAAGGCCAGTTATCTGATGCGGATTCTTTTCCTGATTGCCTTGTTTTTCGGGTTATATAGCGAAGGATTTGACCGGCTATGGATTTCTCATTTTCTTGAAGAAACCCATCTCGCCTACTTGACGGAAGGAAATTTAGTCATCCTGATCGGCAGCATCAATTTTGTCGTGATGCTCCTTTCATTTGTTTGCCTTCATTTTATCAGCCGCAGTTCTATCCATCATCACCTGAACACCATCTATGTTTCCTTACTGATCGGATGTGTTCTGATTATCACGTCGCTGACCGGCTTTGCCCTTTCGACTGGTATCGTCAGTTTGCTGTGCTTTTACCTGATCATACAAGGGACAAGGTCTGTCATGGCACCACTTGAGGATACATGGCTGAATAGTATGATTCCAGATTCATCGACACGTGCTGCTTTCTTTTCGGTAAAAGGCCAGGTTGATGCAATCGGCCAAATTAGCGGAGGGCCGGCGGTCGGATTGATTGCCGCCAATTTTTCGATTAAAGTCGCCATGATTGCCAGTGCCCTAATTTTAACGCCAGTGATCTATTTCTATCAATTGGCCATAAAAAAATCTCGAGGATGATTTCATTCTCGAGATTTTTCTTTGATTGGAATATGAATCTCCATATATACCTTTTTAAAATCCCAGTAATGACAATGCTCATCATAATATTCAAAGTCAAAGCCGTTTTCATCCACTTCATAGGATGAGTGCGGAAACCAATCTTCCAGTATGTATCTCCACGTCCCTTTGATCGCCGCAGCGAAATGGTCAACTTCCACCAAAGGCGTCCGGAAAATCGCATAGACAGCCTCTGGGATTGGGATGGCGGTCAATCCTTCGGGTAAGTCTGTCTCATCATCATGGTCTACAGCAAATATGTATCGGCACACGTCATCATCAAGGCTGCGGCTCAAATTGATGCAATACTCCCCATGCTTTTTTGGCGACAACTCTTTATATAAGTACGTTTCAATCGAACCATCTGTCAATCCTTCCTGCTCCCAAAAGGCCGGCACGTTTCGGTCAGCAGGGAAATTCTCGATACTGAAGATTTTTCCGGCGACATTAAAAGCATTCCGGCGGAGAATTTGAGGCTGTAAGACAATGCCCCCCGTGTTCTTTTCGTGAAGGCTCATCAGATCCAGTTTTTGCGGCAGCGATGTCGGGCCATGCTCCTTATAAAGACTCGGCGGACTTCCAAAACACTTTTTGAACTCCCTCGTAAAGCCAGAATGTGTTTCAAACCCATAATCCATGGCAATCTCGATGACCTTTTTCCCATTCACCAGTTCATACAGCGCAAACTGGAGCTTCCTTTTCACCACATAATCCATCAAGGTATAACCCGTCTGCTTCTGAAAAACCCGCGAAAAATGAAAAGGAGAATACCCAACCATTTTTGCCAGCTGTTCAGCACTAAGTTCCTCTTTAATATGATCCTCTATATAATCAACGACACGTTGAAGCAAAAGTAACTGCTGAATCATCCTCACCACTTTACGGTTAATCTCTGTCTTCTCCCTTACAATTTTACAAAACTTTCAGGACATGCGGAAGAATGAGATGCCAGAAGCGCCCTCATGGCTGAAAGATGCCCTTATGTGGACCGATAACCGCTCCAAAGGGTATCTTTTTCGGGGAAAGGTGCCCTTATGAAGCACCGATCACCACCCAAAGGGCTTCTTTATCACCGAAAGATACCCTTGTGTAGCACCATTCACCACCCAAAGGGTATCTTTATTGCCGAAAGGTACCCTTATGTGACCTCAAACCCTTCCCAAAGGGTATCATTATCCCCGAAAGATACCCTTATGAAGCCCATCCTCTAAAAAATAAAGGCTCTCCTGGTCATTTTACGATCAAGGAGAGCCTTAGCTCGGAAATAATATTCACGTCATGTCACCATCTATCATTTTTCACTGAAACATCACTTAAGCGATCTTCACGTTCAACAATTTTTCCATAGCAAGATGCACGCTGGAGGTTACTGGGATGGCTGAAACGTTCACGCCTAAATTGACCATTGTTTGTGCGATTTCTGGGCGTATGCCGGAGAGAATTGTATTGATCCCTACGAGTGACAGCGCCTTTACTACTTTAAAAATCCTGTCCGCTACCATGGTATCTATGATCGGCACACCGGAGAGGTCGATGATTAAATGCCGCAATGATAATTCACTGCCTTTTATTAGGGCTTTGTTCATTAATTCTTGGGCTCTCTGGGTATCGATATCTCCAATGATCGGGAGTATGCCAATCTGATTGGAAATTTTGATGACGGGAATGGACAGTTCCAACGCTGAAGCTTCAGCTATATTTATCCGCGTGAAAAACACTCGTGTGTAAGAGATGCTTAACCAGTGTACGGCGCGGTCAACGACGGCATCAAAGTTTGATATTAAATCGTAAAATTCGGCGATCGGCAAATTAAGCTCTACAGCTTCGTCCTTGATGATAAGGCCTATAAGATTCCGATAGTCCCTGACTTCATCAAGAGCGATTTCCAGAGGGAGGTTGTAGTTGACTAAAGTATCCACGGCTTCCCGTCCCCATTCTTTTAATACTTTAAAAGAAGTCTCTAAATCACTTGCAACAGAAAGTGCATATATGTTAATGATGTCCTCACGCCACTCTTGCAGCTGCGAGTCAATCTTAACGGAAGTCTGATGGGAATTAAGCTCAGTTTTATGTTTAATGAGCCTTTGTTTTTCTGAAAGAATTTTATCAGATATACTCTGGAGATGATCAATTTTCATTTGTTCACTCATGGCTTCTCACTCCCTTGAAAGGTATAGTCCTATTTAGGATAACATATCCATTAAATAGGAATATACAATTGGTTTTTTGTACCAATTGTTCTATATAATGGAGCGAGTTCAAGTGACAGGAATCGACATCCTGCGTCTCTTCCCTTCCATAAAAAAGAAGCATAAGACGCGTCGTCTTATGCTTCTACCATTAGCTCTTTAAAATCGGCAGGCTGATGGTCACCGTTGTCCCTTCATTGATCTTGCTTTGAATGGTCAGCTGTCCTTTGTGGGTTTCGATTAATTTCTTGCAAATCATCCAGCCAAGCCCGATCCCTTTTTCATGATTGGCATAATGGGGTTCACCGAGTGTTTTCAGTCTGTCTGGGCTGATTCCTTTTCCGTTATCCTTGATTGTTATATTGACACAGTCGTTTTCGGTGGCTGCTTCGATCGCTACTTTTGCAAAAGGAAGGTTTTCGATGGAATCCATGGCGTTTTCTATTAGATTATCCAAGATATCGATCAGCTGCTGTTCGTTGCCTAGCAGCTCGTCTCTCGCGTCAGCCCTGTTGCATCTAGGCTGAGCCTGGATTCTGTCTCACGATTTTTATAGACCGCTTCTTCGAGCAAATCCACTATTATGACTGGATTAAGCTGTGAATTCCCTTTCCTGCCCAGCTGTAAAATTTGCTCAATGAATTTTTCAATATTAAGAATCTCTAATTCCATCAATTGATAATAGTGATCAGGAATCCGGTCGTTCATCAATTGCAGGAACCTCCGCCAACAATCAGAACATCACATTTCACATCCTCCTCTAACCGAGGATAGGACGGAGGAGAAGGGAATGTTCCCGGCCAATAATACGTTACCAGACATAATATCCATGTGTTTCCCCCTAACTAAAAAAAGACTATAGATATTATTTCCTTTCTTTTAAATGGCATTCAGGGCAGTTCGGCTTCGCAATGTGCCTATTATCTTGCGGACTCTGGCTTGAAAGTGGCTGTGATTGAGAAAGGGAGGATTGGGAGCGGCAGCACGAGTTCGAATACGGCGCTCATTCAGTATTCTGGGGAAAAAATGTTCACGAACCTGATCAATTCCTTTGGCAAAGAGTATATATCAAGGCATTTGCAGCTGCTGCGGGAAGCGATCAATGAAATAGAAGCAACTTCAATGGCCGCTGCCATCCCTAGTGAATTTTCGCGGAGAGATTCGCTTTATTCTGCAAGCTGCAGTGAGGATGTCGAAACGCTGAAAAAAGAATACGAATTTTTAAAGCAGCAAGGCTTGAACGTGGATTTTCTTTTAAAAGAAGAGATTGAGGAGAGATACCCCTTCAGCAGGGGTGCGGCGATTTATTCCTATGGCGATGGCGAGCTGAACTGGACAGGCCGCTGATAGCGAAGAAATAAAAAGCTTACCTTCCTAATAATGCACAAAGGGACACCCATTCGGTGTCCCTTTGCTGCCCATAGCTAGTCGACAATTGCTACTACCGGTGGCTTATTCAGATAAGTGACAAGGTTTTTCACGTCTGCCTGCACTTCCTGGAATTCAGGAGTTGCCAGCGCCTGGGTCAGGACTTCTGGATTTTCGAACTGCAATTCAGCGATCAAGTATAATTTTTCGTCCGTATTCATGGCTTGCAGCACACGATGAACCTCAGCCCCTTTTAAATTCGGGACTTTCTGGACGAGCGGAATATGAACGTCAAAATAGTGCTTTTCAAATCCTTCCTGGTCCTTCGGTTGATCATATATAACTATCATTTTCGCCATTTTCATCCCCCCTAAAATATTCAAGAACTAATCTCATTATAAAGTATCTTTTGTTCTTTATAAAGAATTCCTCTTCAACAAATTTAGGAGAAAAGACACAGTGCGTTATTAGCAACCAGTTCTTCTTGATTAATTGAGCTCCCCTTTTCTACACCCACCCAAAATAACGGGCCGCCTGAGCAATAACGAAGGTTACTCCAAGCGCAATCACGGTTGGGATGATGAAAGCCATGAAGGTCCATTTCTTGCTTTTCGTTTCTTTGTAGATATTAATCAGTGTGGTTCCGCATGGATAGTGCAATAAAGAGAAGAGCATCATGTTCAATGCGGTAAGCCAGGTCCAATTATGCTCCAGGAATATTTGTTTAATGTTTTCGATTCCGCCCGCATCCACCAGCTCACCTGTTGACAGATAGCCCATCAACAAAACGGGCAGCACGATTTCATTCGCCGGCAATCCGATGATGAACGCCATCAGGATATAGCCATCCAGCCCAAGCGTTTGTCCTAATGGATTGAGGAAATGCACAATATGCAATAAAACGCTGCTGCCATTTACATCGATGTTCGCCAATACCCAGGTCAGAATCCCTGCTGGTGCTGCAACTTTTACAGCTCGATTAAGCACGGCGAGGGAATTATTAAGTGAAGACCGGATGACGGTATCGAAGATTTTCGGCTTTCGATAGGGCGGTAACTCTAGCGTATAGTGAGTAGGAACACCTTTCAGGAGCGTTTTTGATAGAATCCAAGATACAGAGAAAGTGACTACTATACCAAATAAGACGATCCCAACAATGACCGATGTGGATACAAGCGTTTTGATTCCTCCGGTGAAATTGGCTGCCATAAAGAGGGATGCCAGAAGGATGAGTGTGCCCCATCGCCCGTTACATGGGACAAAGTTATTGGTCAGGATGGCTAGCATTCTCTCACGCGGTGACTCTATGATCCTCGTGGACATCATCGCCGCGGCATTACAACCAAACCCCATCGCCATCGTCAACGATTGTTTCCCATGTGCTCCAACGGTTTTAAACAAGCGGTCCATATTGAACGCCACTCTTGGCAAATAACCGTAGTTCTCCAACAGAGCAAAGGTGGGGAAAAAGATCGCCATCGGTGGCAGCATCACGCTGACAACCCAGGTGGTTCCCCGGTAAAAGCCGAGCACCAGAACCCCATGAAGCCAATCTGGAGCATTTAGGAAGTTGAAGCCCATTGTGATGTACCCTTCCACCCAGCCGAAAAAGTCAGCAAGCATCGCTGAAGGAATATTCGCCCCGGCAATCGTTAAATAAAACACCGTACCTAACATCAGCAGCATGATCGGGAATCCCCAAATCGGCGATGTCAATACAGCATCCAGCCTTTCCGTACGCTGGTCATGCCTTGTTTTTGAATAGATTACACTGGCATTGATGGTTTCTCTGCTCTTCTCATAAAGCGCCTCGACAATTTTATCTCTTGTTTGTGGAGAAGAATGTTTTTCTGCTTCGCTAAAAAGGTCACTTAACATCTGCTGTTTTTCGCGTGCTGTATATTCCATCAGCTTAAGGCCTCCTTGATTCCATTCCTGTACTTCAATTCTTCCAGTAAGGTTTGATCACCGTCCAGCAGCCGTAGCGAAAGCCACCTGGCTGGCACCCTCTCTCCAAACACCTTTTGAACCATCGGCAAAAGTGAGTCTATTTTACGTTCTGTTTCCTCATCATAGGTGATTTTGATCGGGGAACACGGAATCACCCCGCTGATGACTCGTTCAATTGTGTCCAAAAGCATCGGGAGGCCGGTTTTATTCCGGGCGGAAATCTTGATGACAGGAACGCCCAGCCGTCTCATCATCAATTTTTCATTGATCCTGATCCCCATTTTCTCAGCCTCATCGATCAGGTTGATACACACAATCACTTTTTCCGTCACTTCCAGGACCTGAAGAGCCAAATTCATATTCCGCTCTAAAGCGGTTCCGTCCAATACCACGATGGTGAGGTCCGGTTTTTCAAAAACAATATAGTTCCGTGCTGTTTCTTCATCAAGTGAGTTCGAGAAGAGGGAATATGTTCCCGGTAGGTCAATCATCGAGTAGGACTTCCCTTTATGCGAAAACGTCCCTTCCTTCATTTCGACCGTCTTCCCTGCCCAGTTGCCTGTATGCTGCTTCAATCCCGTCAGCGTGTTGAACAAAGTGCTTTTCCCCGTGTTCGGGTTTCCCGCCAAAGCAATCCTGTACTTGTTATCCACGGCTGATCAGCTCCCCTTCAATGCAAATGCTTTCCTCTTTCCTTAATGCGATCGAGGTACTGGAGACACGAAAAGCAATCGGATCGCCTAACGGACTTTTCCTGAGAACCTCGACGATTGCTCCAGGCACAAAGCCTAAATCAAGCAATCTCCTGCGCATGACCCCTTCCAGCCTAAGAGCAGAAATCTTTATCAAATCGCCTTTAAGACCATCAAACAACGTCAGTTTATTAGCCTTAACCATATTTATTTCCTCCACCTCAATATTTTTCCCTAATGCAACTTTTTGATTTGATTTAAGTATATGCACATAGATTGATATTGTCAAAATTTTTATGAAAAAGAGAGCAGGTACAGTGGCACAAAAAAGGAAGCACAGGGTACGTCCCCATGCTTCCCTCTTAAAAGATTCCGCACTTTAATCCTCCACTTGTCCCTCAATGTCAAACAGGAATCGCCCTAAGCACTAGCCGCGATCTCCCCGAGTTTTATATACTCCCCGATAAACACCAAAAATGCACCGATCACCAGAATTGCCGTACCAAGAACAATGATACTTTGGGTAGAATAGCTTTCCATTCCGCACCTCCAAAAGTCATTCGCCCAATATCGTATTCTTTTTTCATTCAATGGTGCAGGTCTGCTCTTGGAACAAAGGATTCGCCCTTTTGTACGAGTCCGAGTCCTCCTAAATTAGATTTCCCGACTCCATCCCTCTTTTTCAGGAAATATGACATGTTGTCACATTGACATATGACACAGTGTCATATATTATTTTAGTTATAATATGACACTGTGTCACATCACTAAATTGAGGTGATTACCATCCCTAAACAAACGTTTTTCAATTTGCCAGAGCAAAAAAGGCAAACGCTTCTTGAAGCAGCAGAAACCGAGTTCACGAGGGTTCCCTTTTTCGAAGCTTCGATCGCGAATATTGTGAAATCAGCCGGAATCTCGAGGGGCAGCTTTTATCAATATTTCCAGGACAAGGACGATTTATATTTCTTCTTATTAGAAGATAAATTGAAAATGGCCAAAATCTATTTCAGTGCATTATTGGAAAAACATCAAGGGGATTTAATTGAGGCCCTGATTGAACTGCAAAATTACTTCCTGCTTGCTTTATCGGATGAGGAAGAAAAGCAACTTTTAAAAAACGCCTTGCTCTACACCACACACAGAGTGGAAAGCTCCTTTACAAGTATCTGGGATACCTACCTCGAAAAAGAGGAATTCAAGAAGGTCGGGGAATTGATTAATAGAAGTTACCTGGATGTCACTGCAGAAAAAGAGTTGCTACATATATTCAAAATCGTCTCTGCACTGGCCTTTAACAACCTGATCGAAAAAACAGTGAAGGGCTTATCGGATGAAGAGGCAATACAATCCTTCAAACTTAGCATGAATTTGCTAAAACACGGAATTTACAAGCGAAACCTATAATCGGAGGTGCAGGATCATGACTGTTACGATCTATGGATTAGGATGCAGGTCCACTAAGAAAGCAAGAAAATGGATGATTAACAACGAAGTCCCTTATGTCGAAAGGAATATGATGGAGGAGCCTCTGACCGTTCATGAACTTCAGGAACTGTTGCGCATGACAACCGATGGCACCGATGACATCATCTCTAAGAGGTCCCTTCCCTACAGGACCTTGAATATCGACTTTGACAAACTTTCATTAATTGAGTTACTGGAAATCGTCCATCAACATCCGCGGTTGTTAAAAAGCCCACTGATCGTGGATAACAAGAAGCTTCAAGTTGGGTATAACGAGGAGGAAATCCGGCAATTCCTTCCGAGGAAGGTTCGTAAATTCCAGTGGCTGCAATGGAAAATGGAACACTTACACCCTCTGGAAGGATAGCAGGAAACTGAATTTCAACTTCAAGGAGCAGTGTGCATATGGAAGAATTGACTCAGCAGTATACCATCAATCCTAAAAAAATGAGGAACGAGCTAAAACGGTTTTCTTTGATTTATAAATTCGCGCTGGATGAAATGAATACAAAGATCAATATTCTAAAAGAAGAATTCATCCACATCCATGACTACAATCCAATCGAACATTGCAATTCAAGGATTAAATCACCCGAGAGCATCATGAAAAAACTGCACAGGAAGAACCTTGATTTGTCGATTGAATCGATCAGGGAAAATATTAAAGACATTGCCGGGATCCGGATCATCTGTCCCTTCATCACGGATGTTTATAAAATAAGCCAAATGATTGAAAACCAAAAGGATATCGAGCTGGTCGAACGAAAGGATTATATCAAGAATCCCAAACCAAACGGTTATCAAAGTCTGCATCTTATCATAAAAATCCCGGTCTTCATGTCCGACCGCGTCGAAATGGTTTTTGTCGAATTGCAGATCCGCACCATCGCCATGGATTTCTGGGCAAGTCTGGAACATAAAATCTACTATAAATACGACAAGGAAATACCCGAAAGAATTAAAAAAGACCTAAAGGACGCAGCCATATCCGCTGCTGAGCTGGATTTGAAAATGGAGAATATCAATAATGAAGTGGCCAATTTAAAAGGGCAGGATGATGCAAATGAAGACCTTCTTCTTTTCCCTGAGACTTTGAATTTACAAAAGAACAATGTTCGATCCTTCCTTAATGGGTTTCTTGTGGATGTACCCAAAGAGGTGAAAAAGTAATCAATCTCACTGTTACTGTCGCGAAGCAAAGGTGGCGTCCTTTGCTTTTTTTTACCAATCCCTTTGCTATAAGCTATAGGAGATTGGAGGCTATATGAAGAAAAAAATGATTATTCCTTTCCCTTCATACATTATGCAGTCATCAAATTCAACCTTGGTTCTCCCCATTCTCCTCTCTCCAATACAGATTTATATTAAGATTTTCATAGATATCATTAACCACAAAAAAGCCAATACAAAAGGTATTTCTACCTTTTGTATTGGCTTTTCCCATTGGTCAAATTGAGTTGAATTTTTATTAATATGATAATTTTCCAACCAATATGTTTATCACATTCAATACTGAAATAATCAATGCTGGTTTGGAAGATCGTGAAGTGGCTCAATATCGTGAGATTTAATTGTTACTTGCCCATTAATAGTTACAGCAGCCAATAGTCCCACTGCAAGAATCATGCTAACAACCTTTTTCATAGAATATCACTCCTTGATAATTTCTAACACCATCATATATCATTTGTAAATTTTTCGGATTTTCAGTTTTATGGGGAATAATATCGAATATTAACGATAAAACGTCAAATTTTGTAACTTTATTGGTAAAATATAATCATAGTTATAACATTGGAGGGGTAGTTTGTGAACAGGGCAGATATAATCGGAAAACAAATTAAATACCTTCGAAACCAAGCTCAGATAACTCAAAGCCAGTTGGCTGAGGGAATCGGTACCCAAGCTCAAATAAGTAAAATTGAGAGCGGTGAAGTAATTCCTTTGTGCACGACCTTATATGAAATCGCTCATAAGTTAGGTGTTGATGTTAACTACTTTTTTAATCAAGCTTATTTCCCAAGGTTTGATTATGTAAAAGAAATAATATTTCAAATCAGGAAAGCAATCAGGGAACGTAATTATGAAGAAGTTGAGCATATTATAAAAGCTGAGGAAGGACACATAGCGTTTAAGATCCCGATTAACCATCAATTTATGCTCTGGCATATGGGAGTAGTAGAATACTATATAAGAAAGGATGTTAATAAATCTTTAGACCTTTTAGAATCAGCTTTTATGGTTGGAAAAAGTAAGAGTAACAGTCTTCCTATTTCCATCCAGGACATTGAGATTCTAAACAGTCAAGCCATTATCTATAATGAAATTTCCGATTTCGCTCATTCTGTGAAAATTTATAAGAACGCCCTGAATTATTTAAAAAACATGCCGGAAATACCGGATAAAAGAGTAGTCATCCGTCTTTATTATGGAATCGCTAAATCCCTTTTCAAATCAAACTTGTTCAAAGAATCCATAATATATTGTGATAAAGGGATTAAACTCTGCTTGAACGAAGAGCTCCTTTACTTATTAGGAGAACTGCATTATGAAGCAGGACAGAACCATCAGGCTTTAAATAACCACATCCAAGCCTTGGATCATTATTCCCGCGCCAAAGAAACATTTCATATTTCCGAAAACAAAAATTTTCTTGATGCTACAGAAAGAAAGCTTTCTCAACTCTCAAAACAAAATCATTGATGGTTTTGTTTGAATCTATTATTTTCAATACATAATAAGAGACAGCAAAACACATTGCTGTCTCTCTAAGTATATTCGGAGTGCTTAATAGCCCTCCACTGTACCTGAGTATCTTGTTGATTTCGCTCTGTATAGAGGTGGCTTATCATACCCTGTCGGCACCGAAACTTCTGTTACTACAATTCTCCAGTCACCACTTCCTGCACTGCTGTTTAAGGTTACCTGAGAAGTAGAGGTAACTGTTTTACTTACCATAGTTGACCACCACAACCCATTATCTCTTTGTAATTTTACTACTACGCCCTGTTTACCTGCAGTTTGAATGAACTCATCAACCTTAAATTTTACACTTACACCATCCTTCATTGAGTAAAAGTGATGGTAGTTGGAAGGTACAGAAGTAGTACTTGGTGTTGTAGTCCCTCCGAAATTTGTAATAAAAACATTCGCAGATGCTGGAGTTACAACTGCAAAGATTACTAGAAGTCCTAAAAGCAATGATGACAGTTTAATAGACGCCTTTTTAACCATTTATACCAGCTCCTTACTGTAAATTAAGAGGTAATTTTAGCAGTTGTAATTCTGTACTCTCGATTAGGAGCATTAACTTCAACTACTAATGTCGTGTAATAGCTAATAGGTAAGTATTTGAGAGCTGTGAATTTTCCATTACTGGTAACTCTTGCCACCTTAGCTGATGATCCATTGATAATACCATCTAATCCTTCCACTTTAGTAGACTCGGACCTGGAATACATAGTACCGGTTGTTTCTGCACGGGCGGTAACCGCTGTTAAATAACTACCATTCCAGGAAAAGTTCCCACCGACAGCGTGAGAAAAATTCCATCCGTTGGTATTTGCAACATAAGCTTGATACTCTTTTGAGCCAACCGCTGCTATTGAGATTGAGGAATAATGTAATTGACCTTCTTCCAAACTAGAAGGAACACTGTTTTTTTCCTTAAATCCTACTTTTAGGTTTTTTCCTTTTAATTCGAAGTTATTTTCACCATTAGCCAGTTTTACGTTTGCTTTTTCTACCAGTTCGTTAAGCTCTAGGTTTAGAGCATCAATCTCCTTGGCCGTTGGATAGTGACCTTTCTCTGCTGCGCTTGCTCCATTGGCAGAAATGAATAAAATAAATCCAAATGCCAAGAGAAACAGAATCTTTTTCACTAGAATTCCTCCCTATTCTTTTCAAAGGTATACCTTTATTAAGTTTTGAGCTCATTACCATTATCTAGGTAATTCTATTAATTTGTCACCGTAATTCCACCTAGGAAATCCGCAATATTTTGAAGTGGAAATATCTAATTTATGAAGAATTCACAATATAAATATAGTTATATTAATATTGCCTATTTGGTGAAAAACGGTTATTTTGGGTTTGAATTTAAGACACAGAGGGCAATTGTCTGAATTTGCGGATTTCACTAAAATCAATTACTAATATAAAATTAAAATCAGAGAATGGACTATATATATTCATAAAGGGGGTGTGAGGAATGACGAGGGTATTAATCATTAATGAAAATGAACTTTTTGGATTAGGAATAAAGCAGCTATTAGAAAAAGAATCAGACTTTAAAGTTACTTTTTTACAACCACTATCTAAGGAATGTAAAAATACAAAAATCATTTCCGCTTATGATGTTTACCTATTAGAATCCACTCCCATGAGCCTTGAATTGGCAAAGCAAATTTTCGAAATTAATCTAAAAGCTCGAATTGTAATGTTTTATGATAGATATATCTCTCACCTTAAGCAACTTGTTAGCGTAGGCATAAGCGGATTTATAAAAACAACAACATCCATTACTGAACTCATATTAACATTGCGCCTTGTTAATCATGGACATGCTTCATTTCCATTGCCATTACTGGATCAGTTAATTACCGCCAAACAAGATTTCAGCTCCGATAGTATTATTCCTGATAACGTCTTATCAAAAAAAGAATTGGAAATACTACACTGTATAGCAGCCGGTAAAAACAATCGAAAAATCTCCGAAGAATTATTTTTAAGTGTCCGCTCTGTTGAATATCATTTAACAAAAATATTTAAAAAGTTGGATGTTGAATCGCGTTTAGAAGCTCTCTCTAAAGCTATTAGTCTTAATATAATACAAATTAGTAACTAAGCCACAGCTAACTGAAGCGAATATATTAGGAGGAATTACAAATGGAATTATATATGATTATATTTGTATTTTTTGTATGCTTTATCATCAGTGCAGTTTTAAATATTCTCTTTAAAATGACACAGAGAATTAATTGGATAATGTCCTTGCTATTAAGTCTATTTCTGTCGATCGTCTTTGTTGCAGTACTAGGAGTCAAATAACTATTTATGAGAATTGTTCCCGTACAGGATGAAAAGAAAAGAAAAGAATTTTATAAACAAAAATGAAACTACGAGCAATATAAAACCTCGCTACGCAAAAAAATCAAGCATGGCGAGGTTTTTTAAACTTGTTTAAAAAACAAAACTGTACTGAAACATTTGGACGTACTTACTCTCTGCTTTCCTCAAATAAAACCACCAGCATAAGATCTGCCTCTTTGCTTTAAAATATAGGAGAATGGACGCCTTTTTTTTTTGCGGCATTCTTTTTCCCAGGATTCATCATTTGACTTCACGGTTAATTCGTACTATATTAGTTGACGTATCAATAATTGAGCTATCAATTAATTAAAGGCGGGTTGCATATGGAGAACAGCAGCATGGACAATGAACTCATCATCCAAAGGTTTTCTGAGATTAACAAAATGGCGATGGCGAAGTTCGAGCGCTGTGCGGGCATCAGTCCTTCTCGGCTTGAGATTCTCCGGGAGCTTTATCACTCAGAGGAAATCACGCAGAGAGCACTTCAGAAAAAAATCAATATTGACCATGCAGCAGTAACCAGGCATCTGAAGCAGCTTGAAGATAATGGTATGATCATCCGCAGGAAAAATCCTGAAGATCAGCGTTTTACCTTTGTCCAGCTGTCTGAAGAGGGAAAACGGAAAGTGAGCGCGTACTGTGAAGAAAAACAACGGTTCATTTCCAGCTTGCTCAAAGGTTTTTCACAAAAAGAAAATGAAGTTCTTCTCCAAATGCTTACACGCCTCCAACAGAATATCGAAGAGATTTAACCATACACCAAGACAATTATAAGGAGAGTGCAACATGACTACACATACCCAGAACGACTTCAACGAAATTATCACAGGCCGCCGCTCCATCAGGAACTATGACCCAACGGTAAAAATCAGCAGAGAAGAAATGACGCAAATTCTTGAGGAAGCGTCATTGGCACCTTCATCCGTCAACTTGCAGCCATGGCGTTTTGTTGTGATTGATTCCAAGGAAGGAAAAGAAACCCTTGCACCGTTAGCTAAATTCAACCAGAGACAGGTCGCATCTTCCGCAGCTATGATCGCAGTGTTTGTAGACATGAAGAGCGAGGAATACCTGGAAAGAATCTATAATACCGCAGTGGAAAAAGGGTTCATGCCTGCTGAAGTAAGAGACCAACAAGTTCCCGCAATCGCAGGACTTGTAGAAATCATGACACCCGAGCAAAAGAAAGAAATGTTCCTCATCGACGCTGGACTCGTATCCATGCAGCTGATGCTCGTAGCTCGCGCGCACGGCTATGATACCAACCCAATCGGCGGATACGAAAAGGACCAGATCGCTGAAGCCTTTGACATGGATAAGGATCGTTTTTATCCCGTCATGCTAATCTCAATCGGCAAAGCCGCTGACCAGGGGTACCAATCCGTCCGCTTGCCTGTAGATGTCATTGCACAGTGGAAATAATCGAAAAAAGGAGAAATGAATCATGATTATCATTCATGCCGGTTTTCAAGTAAAAACAGATGTAGAACAGGAATTTCTAAAAGAAATAAAGCCGTTAATTGAAGCATCAAGAGCCGAACAAGGCAATGTCTCCTATGACCTTTTAAAAGACACCGAAAAAGCCGGAGCCTATACAATGGTTGAATTATGGAAAGACATGGAGGCCGTACAGACCCATAACAAGGCAGAGCACTTCACCGCCTTCCTGGCCAAAGCACCACAATTCATGGCTGCTCCAACAGACGTAAAGCTATTTTCTGCTGAGCCGATTTCTAAATAGAAAAAATCCACAATTTTCATATACGAATTAGCAAAACAAATCGCATATATTTAGCAATAAAGAAGGAGCTGGATTTGAACGATCCCAGCTCCTGTTTTTTTCTTTTGTATTCTTTGTTATGGTAAAGCACCCGTATGTTTAAGTGCATTTTTTCACAAACTTAAATTTTTATTAATTGTAAGAATCAGTTTAATCTTCTTGATGACCTGACCTGTCTCAATCTATAATGTTTCATTTTTTTCACTTATATCTTTTAATTGTTTTTTTATAGCTCTAAGTTCTAATTTTAAAGCCCTTACTTCTTCAGAATTATCTATTCCCTTGCTTATGGCATATCGGAGCATAAAATATAAAACCATTAAGCCAATAATTCCAGAAAAGAATAGTGAAAATATAAATTCCAAAGTACGTCTCCCCTAACCGTTCCTATAAAAAGTGAAATAAACATTCATATGCAAATGAGGTGCCGAAGCTACCTCAGTTGTTAACTCAACACCATTAAGTTAAATAAGATATATATTAGAAATATTTTTCCAAATCATAATTTGCGATAGTTCTAGCAAGTTCAATAGGAGATACCCCATAATTATTCTGTAAGAGTTTATCAGCCCCATACCTTAATAATAAATGTATCATTTCTCCTTTTCCATTCGAGTAAAAGACAGCGTTAGACAAAGGAGTATTGCCGTTAAGGTCTTTTAAATCAACTTCACCTTTATGATCTAATAATATTTTTGCAATATCTAAAGAATAGTTCTGTGAAGCAAAATGTAATGCGGTATAACCATTACCATCTCGTAAGTTTACATTTGCCCCCTTTTTCAACAATAACTTCACAACTTCATTTTCTTTATGAATAACAGCATACATCAATGCAGTTCTTCCTTCTACTTCATCAGTCGAATTTATATCATCTATAACGTCAACTAGTGATTTTACTACATCCCATTCTCGATTAATTGCAGCATCTAATAAATTTGACAATATACTACCTCCTTACTTATAAAGATAATATATTCTTGTTGAAAATAAGAATTCCTTCTTGAACTAAACTGCTTCGTTTGTTTAAGTGAATTTCTTCGCAATCTTTAAATTGATATGACTTCATTAGCGATTTAGTAAATGTAGTCCATTATTTTTTGAAATCCAAAGGGTAAAGTGAAAGAAACTAGTAATCCTATTACAATAGAAGAAGCAGCAAAAACAACAAATTTACTAAAGGAAATTTCTTTCCTTTTATATGCGGTAAGAAATACTTTATTTAGACTAAAGACAGTAATAAAAATTATTATTGCTGAAAATATACTTGCTATGATTACCGCCATTCTACAGCTCCTTTTAAAACTCTTTTATTGATATTATAACAAAATTATCCAAATACTTATTCAACATTACTGCATCTATAGCTTAATAAGGAATTCAACAAAAAAATGCATAAATCCTTCCTGATCAACGCTCCCTTTACTCTTCAATAAGTTTTAGTTTTCCCTTTTGAAAACCTTATTTCGTTCTATAACTGTACATCCATTATTCCGGAATGTTTTAAGCATTGGAAGGTTGTTGTGACCTGTACTGCCAATATAATGGGTGGCCTTAAAGTCATTTTTTAATATTTCTAATGCTTGTTGATGAAGAAGTTTGCTTTTTCCCTTCCCTCTTTCGCTTGGAATGATTCCAAAATAAAATATCCTTCCTTCTTCTGAAGTCCCGGGTTCTATATGGGGCATAATTACTCCGATTGGATTTCCCTTATCATAAGCAATAATACAAGATTTCTTATAGTTGGGTCCTAATTCCAACTCTACACTTCGCATTTGTTCGTCAACATTTAGCGAAGAAGGTGCATTTAATGAGCCTTTCATAGATTCCTCCCAAACCCTTTTAAACTCTGCTAACGAAAGTTCGTGTAAATCCTTTAGTAAGAACCCGTTTTTAACCTTAGATGAATCATCTAACAGCTTGTGGACAGTAACATTTTCATCATGTAACTTAAACCCATTTTCTATTAAAAGAAAGTCTACTTCTTTGTTAAATTTACTATTAACCAGTATATTTACATTTTTACAGTTCTTTATAAATGACTGTCCCATCAGATATTTTATAAGTTCAATTAGCTCTTGATTCGCAAGACTTTTTGTATCTTCAATAGTTACAAAGTTTTCTCCTTTTACAATTTTTATTCTTGCCAATAAATCAGAATTGCTTTGTGATTTCTTTACCTCCATCATTTCAGCCCCTTAAAGTTATAAAGGCATGGGACCACAGATGATCCGCAGTCCCACTCTATCATTAATTATTCAATTCGATTATATTCCTAACAAACAAGTGCTTACTTTTAAAAACAATTAAACTGACCGCTGCAAGCAGTATTCCTGAGATCATAAACACGATTCTTATGCCCAGTAAATCTGCTAACAGTCCCATAACAAGAGAACCAACGCCAAAGATTCCAGTACCGATAGCGCCTAACGAAGTATAAACCGTTGATAACTGTTCTTTTGTAACGCTGGTTTGTATCACTGTTTGTTGAGGTATGCCTTTAATTTGTCCAAAAATCCCTACACAGAGCGACAATAGGAGTGCAGCGATTGGTATGCTGTTTAGGCTAAATAGTAATGTAACTAAGGAGCTTAGGATTGAACCTATAAATATAATGGTCCCCAATTTCTTTTCAACGATTGAAGAATATTTAATACAATAAACACTTCCTAAAATCAATCCTATAAAGAAGGCGCCATTGATAAATCCCCACCACTGTCCACCAACCTCTAAAGCATCGTTAACAAACACAAGGAGTATGGCTGCTATCCAAACCGTTCCTGCGATTGTCTCAAAGAAGTCTAGCCAAGCAATCTTTCTTAATACTGGAGTGTTAGATAAAGTTACCCATCCCTCCGTAATCTGTTCAAATTTCCCTTTAGCCTCAATTCTATTATCAGAAACACTTTCTAAAAGACTGAGCAAGATGCTTGCTCCTATAAACAAACCTCCTGCTAACCATACCAGTTGCTGTGAGCTCATAATAATTAAGAATAAACTCCCTATGAACCACATCACTGCTTGTATGATCTGTGTAACAGTTTCTGCAAGTCCATTGGCTTTAATTAATTGACTAGGATTAACATAGTATGGAATTAATGTCTGCCTTATTGGATTTGCGCAACCATCTAGTAAAGCAATCAATCCTATGATTAAGAAAATCAAATAATAATTTGATGCTGTAATTCCACCTAACATTACTCCCAGAATAAAAAGCAGAATAGTCTTTCCGATTTGCGATCCAGCCATTAACCATTTAAGATTTACTTTCCCCACCAAAAGTGGTGTTAACAGACTAGATATAAACATGGAAGAAGTAATTGTAAATGGTACAAATGAGGAAGCTGTTGCCGAGCCCGTTAATACAAAAATCGTACTGATGATACTGACCATATACAATACATCGCCAATATTAGCGAGCGATTGACCCAATAGTAATAAAGAAAAGTTTTTATTCAAGTTCATTTTATGTCCCCCAATTTCTGAAATGAATGTTTTCTAAAATAGGGACATTTTTAAATTGGATTGTTCATTAAATATTTACTCCTTTCATATATCTGATAAATCTGGGGACTAGATTTATCACAAGAATTGTTAGTATCATTATTAAATGTTTATATGAACTTCAGGCATAATTAAGACACTTAAAAACATTGTATTTATAAAATTTATACTGCACACTCATATTGAATTAACCTGCTTAGGTTAGCAAAACCGCTTCCTGTATTTGTACTTCTCCATATACATTTCAACACTTCGAATGAATTAGCTCATTAGAAGACTTAGTTAAATTAACTAAGTTTGTTAGATATGATACAAATTCTATTCACCAAGTCTAAATTTCTATAAAACTGGCAAGAATACCTTCTAATATCCTAATTAAATGGGAGGGATTGGTTTGTTGCTATCAACTGCTTGGAAGTCCTATGAAGCAGATAAACGTATTGAAGGATTCTCACCATATACCTTAAAAGCATATGGTATTCAGGCAAAGCTGCTCATAAGCTATTTTAAGGACCCAATTATTGCTACCTTCAATACAGAAGGATTAAAGAAATATCTTGTTACTCAAGGCAAGGATTTAAAACCCTCAAGTTTGGCCCACAGAATCCGGTTTATGAAGTCATTGTTTCGCTGGTGTCACGAGGAAGGCCATTTAACCATAAATCCAGCCGCAAAGATCAAGGAACCTAAAGCCGGCAAGAGAATCCCGAAGTTTCTATCAGAAAGGGAAATTGAACTTTTACGTGAAGCTTGTATCAGCCCTATGGAAAAGGCACTATTCGAATTGATGTTTTCTACTGGCTGCAGAATTGGAGAAATCGCTGCACTTGATCGAAATTGCATTAATTGATCTAACCGCTCTGCCATCGTCAGGGGAAAGGGTGACAAGGAACGAGAAGTGTATTTTAATATCCGGGCTGAATTATGGCTTAAGCGATACATTGATAGCCGCCAGGATAAAGATCCGGCCATTTTTGTAACAGAGAGACAGCCACACAGGATGAGTATTGCCCAAATGAGGTATTACATTAAGAAAATCTCAGCGCGTGCCGGCATAGATAAGGAAATTCATCCCCACCAACTCAGACACAGCTATGCTACCCATTTATTGAATAATGGAGCCCCAGTTGAAGTTATCCAAAGCCTTTTGGGCCACGAGAAAAGTGAAACCACTCGAATATATGCCCAATAAAGCGGAAGGCTGAGACAGGAGTTTTACCAGAAATATTTCTAACAAAGCTAAGAAGCAACGCAAAATTATACGTTGCTTCTGTACTCTTGCACCCATTAGTTTAAGTACATTCCTTCACAAACTTTGCTTTTCTATCCCTTCTAAAAAGAAGAAGCAACTGTTTACACAATCTTATGGATAAAAGTCAAAATATACACTCTCTTAGAGAAGGACCGTTATTTCACAAGGTTCAATAAATTTTGTTTTCATTCAGTACAGATTTCTCCGGAGTTTTGAATAACTTATAAAGAATTAGAAGGCTGCTTTAAGAGCACCCATCTAATTCTTGGTATTAATTTAACCTTAGAAAAGGTTACTTAAATCTTCTTCTTCTAAGATGCCATCCGGACGGAGTGTGATCTTTTTGGCAAATGATTTTGAGTTCTTAGCAAGGTTTTGAAGTCCAGCCAAGTTACCTGGCAGAGTCTTGTGTGATTTCTTGCACTTTTCATTCTTACAGTCCTCGATATCTACATCTTGTTCTACAAGAATAACAATGAGTACAAATCCCACATCGGTAACCGCAAAGAATGTTAAAACAACAAATTCTCCAATAACCGGATTGTCAGCAAGTATTAAAGTATAGGCTCCTATTATTGTGTCTAAAATCCCTTTGCCGGAAGTTGTTAAATACTCGGTATTATCAACTTGAAAACATTCTGGTTTATTTACAGTAAGAGAGTTAAATTGACCAGGGATAACCACAAAGCTTTCCTTTATTGTACAGTCAGGACAAATTTCTGCAAAAATAGTCGGACCATTTGTGAAACCTTTACATTCACACTTTTTACCTTTGTCGTCATCATCCTTTTTGTCCTTTTTATCCTTGTGCCCATCCGAACTTCCACAGTTGACGCTCACTGTTTGGTTAATATTAATATTGCCCAGCAGGTCTTTGAGAAAATCTAAAGTCTTGTTATCTCCTGAGTTTCTAGGATCATAACCCATATCTATCCCTCCTTTCGCTTATTTACTATAAAAGTATGAAGAAAGGAGGGATATAGTGTTGGCACTTGTCCTTAAGCAAAACCCCATTTTTAATATTTAGAGAAATATAGGTCCGGTGTGCCAATGACTAGATATTTCATAACCACACAGCGTTGAAAATAAGTATTTTAACACTCTGCAAGTAGTATCAGCACCCGGTATTTCTATTTGCTTCAGCAGAAAGGTGCCTCAACCCCGTTAGTTGAGGAGCACAGTTTAGCACGCTTATTTAATAGCGGCTTAAAAAAATTATAATAACCTCTACCTCATTCCAAATATGTACCAATGTTTCCACAGTAATTTTCCCATTTTGCATTAGTTCTTCAGGCGTTTAAAAAAAACAAACTCTTTATTATGCTCGCCTAGCCCAAAGCCTTCTTCTACATTAAGTGTTCCGTATAATTTCCCTTTATACCTGAATTCAATTTCGTGACCTATTTTAATATCCCTTACTATTTCGTCATATGGAAAATTCATAAATGCTCACTCCTCTGCATTCATATTACAGATCGGAAAAATTTCTTTTGTTCTTCCACTAACCTGCCTCGTTAGCTACATAAGGTTTACTGGTTCGACATTTTTTGAAGGGCGGCCAACTTTTTAAAATTCTTATCATAACTCTGGCGTTGAAGTAGGTTTTCCAGCCAATATTGTGCCTTATGTTGTTCTCCATTCTTGATAAACGTCTGGATTATCTTTTTAAAGTTTCCACTGTACTTAAAATTTTCATTTTTCATCAATTCCAGAGCTTTATTAAAACAATCCGAAGCCTTATGATATTCTTTTGTAGAGGAATATAACAGTCCAAGGTATATTAGACCACTTGATGTTTCTTCCTTGCTAAAATTTTGCTGATTGGCAAGGTTCATCACTTTTATTGCTTTCTTTTTTAAAAACCAATTTTCAAATGTATTAGCTCTATATACATAATCCTCATACTTTTTAAGTGGTTTTATTAGTGAGAAGATTCCCATAATCGATCCTCCAGTGGATTTAGTGGAATATCCTTGTTGAGCTAAACTGCTTCTATAGTTCAATAAGGAATTCAACAAAAAAGGTGCTTAATCCTTCGTGGATCAACGCACCCATTAGTTTAAGTGCATTTATTCACAATGTTCGCTGTCTATACAAAGATGAAGCTTGCTGACTCTTACAAGTTAATGAGACTAACAGCAATTTCGCTAAAAATTTCTAATTGTTGTAAAATAGTGTACAGTAATTTTATTTTAAGGGAGGGTAATGAAAATGAAAATTTTGTATGATGAAACATACACTTCAAATGAAGGAAATCGAGCAAGCAGGAATATTTGGTATGGAGATGCTGATATAACAGTTGATGGTGAGCATGGTAAAATCATTAATCTTAATGAAGATTTTATGGATAATTTATGCGAAATAATAAAAAATGATTTATCTAAAAATACAGCAAATAAGCCTACTGAAACTAACTGGTATATTTATGGAAGTGGTGTAACCCTGGAAAATATTGGAGAAATTAACCTTCCGACAATTATGGTTCGTGAGAAGTCTGACGAGTTTATAACTAATTTTAATATCAGTGACCATGATTTTGCTGTAAATATTGATGCTATTCTGCTGTTTAAGGCTGAATTTGATAAACGTTTAGCTGGTAATTGAGGAGTAATAACACTATAAGCATTTTCAAACTATTTGAGGGAATGATTTTATAATGAAATCATTCTCCTTTTCATGTGATGGGAGTCTTTTTGTGTGGAGGAAAAGGACATTTAGAAATACAGATTGTGAATAATTACACTAGCTTGAATTTTGAAGATTGTAATACTTTCTTATCTTTAAATATGGACACTCACACCTAGGTGGATATTCTTCATACAAATAAAGTAAGGGTCGTAAACAGACTTAATACACATTGTAGAGGAATGATGAAATGTCCGAAAAAAATACCTACGATTATATTGTGATTGGCGCGGGGACTGCAGGTGGAGTAATTGCAAAGAAACTAACCGATGATAAAAAAAGCACTGTCATTGTTCTGGAACCAGGAACAAATATGGTCAAAGAACTAAGTAGTCCTTCTGGGGCAGCATCAGGGATTTTAGCGTCTGATAATAGGCATTCCTTTAATATGCTTACAAATGCAGAGCCAGCTATTGGGAATCAACAGCTAAGAATATCCAGCGGCAGAGCAATTGGCGGGAGCTCCGAACATAATGCCATGTATGCTGTACGGGGAAGCAGTGACCTTTATGATGAGTGGGCACAAATAGTTGGATCTCAATGGAGTTATAACAATGTCAGTTCTTTATTCTTGAAAAATGAAACTTATACAGGGAAGACGCAAGAACCCGAAGAACGCGGAAGAAAAGGCCCCATTTTTGTCAGACAGCAAAGCATTCCCGTTGACGGGCTTACCTATACGCTAGCAATAGCAGCATCAGATGTACTAAACATTCCCATTGTCGAAGATTACAATACTGGTATACGGGATTGTACATTTTTTAGATCGCAATTTTTAAATAAGGAGGAGAATGGACACTTCGTTCGTTCATCCACAGCCACTGGATATTTAAACAGAAAAATTGTAACACGAGGAAATGAGTTCCATCCAGATGAAGTTGGGATTGGGCGAAGAAATTTAGAAATCTTGGCTAAAACAACCGTTAATAAAATTTTATTTGAAAATGATAGAGGAGTTCAAATTGCCGTGGGCGTTGAATTTGTTCGTAACGGTAAAACAAATAGAGTATACGCTAAAAAAGGGATCATTGTCAGTGCAGGTAATTTTTCCTCTGTTATATTACAACGTTCTGGAATCGGGGATCATGATGATCTGGCTAGAGCAGGAATTGACACATTAATTGATAATCCGAATGTAGGGCATAACTTTCAATCCCATTTTACCGTTGGATTAGGTGTTGAAGTAGAAACTCAACGGATTTTAGATCTCATTTCTGCAGATCCAAGTAATCCATTTCCATTAGGGGCTTTTAAAGGAGAAGGCAGAAGTGGCGGACGCCGCCTACAATTATACGGCTCGACAACACCTTCGTTTGTCCCGGCAGCAGATGTCTTAGCTAATCATTGGGGATTTAGTCCAGCAAAGCGGAGCAATATAATGAGCATTGGCATTTTTGATCTTAACCCTTCAAGTAGAGGCAGTATTTTGGTTGCACATAGCGACCCTGAGGCATACCCTTCCATAGCCCTAAATCCGCTAGGGGAACCTGATGACATGGATTTCATGGTGGAACAGTATTTGGAGACTTACCGCATTATGAAAAAAGCCCGGGAACTGGATCCTGATGGCATTTACAAGGTCGTCTACCCGCCTGAAAATGTCTTTCGAAATAGAAATAAGGAAGAACAGCGTACACAATTAGAAAGTTATGTAAGAGCTTCATATCGTAATCTCGCTCACTTTGGAGGCCAATGCAGGATGGCCAGTAGCATTAGAGACGGAGTTACAGACGGATATCTCAATGTCTTTGGTACGAGAAACCTAAAAGTAGCAGACCTCTCTATTTCCCCTATTTTACCAGATGGTAACACGTCTATGCCTTCCCAAATGATTGGTTTAAATGCCGTAAAATTTATTAAGGAACAAAAATGATTTGGTATTTAAGACTGGTCCACCTGTTATGAAAAATAAAAAAGGCGTTGGTTAGAAATTGACCAACGTTTTTCTCATAATATATTTGTAATATCTCGTGGTCAACAATATTTTTGTTCTATCCCCTCTAAGTTAATAAAGTTTAAAATGCCGCCATATTTCAAGCAATATCCCTGAGCAGATGAATTTTATCCATAGAAAAGCTCAGCTTTCCCTAGAAGACAATATTCTTTACTAACCTGCCCCATTACCACCATAAGATCTTTAAGAAAAAAGTGCATTAATCCTTTTTGGTTTTATGCAACTGTTGGCTAACAAGCACCTTCTCTTCTATTGCATGTACTCCCAACGTACTGTTCATTTTCTTCTCATACAATGCTATTCAATACACCCTTGCTAAATAATAAAGGTTTGAGGTAAAACAAACATTATTAAAAAATGGAGTTGATCTTCGTGGCGAGATGGATTGACGTATCAACATCAAAACACCAATTAAAATTGTATGACGGAAACAGAGTGATAAAATCCTATCCGATAGCTACTGGCAAAATATTAACTGCGACACCGTTTGGCACTTACACTATAATAAATAAACAACCAAATCCTCCTAAACATGTCTTTGGGGCTTTGTGGATGGGATTATCGAGACCTCATTATGGAATACATGGAACAAACAATCCATCATCCATAGGTAAAAGCGTTTCTCACGGTTGCATTAGAATGTTTAATCATGATGTTCTAGACTTATCATCTCGTGTTCCAATTGGTACTAGGGTCATCATTCACATATAATTCTCTTAATCCGCTATTCTGCATAGATTGTATCTTACGACTACAGCCCAGTAGTACTTTAAACTAACCTGCATCAAGTTTGTTTAATAAGGAATTCAACAAAAATGTGGGATAACCCTTTCTAGCTCACCCCACCCGTATGTTAATACTAACGTTCTTTATCATTTTTATTTCTACTTAGATAATTCAAAGTGTAGTATACAATCCAAAAAAACTAATGCTGTAAGTATTGCTAGTGGTTTTAATTTCGAGGTAAATAAATGACTAGTAATATTCCAATAATTAAGAACGGGACTAGGAATAACCAATATCGCTAATTTTTTTACTCTTTAAACATATATATCTTTCCCCCTTTGTTACCTTTTCTTCTTCAACATTACTGCATTTTTTTGAAGGTAAGCTCACCTTTAGTTTATAAATAACAAGTAACTAGTTTTGACTTCTTTTGTCGGATTGGTTTAATTCCTGAATATGGTGATATAGTATTAAATGTATTTTTTTGTATATTTATTTTTTACAGGAGTTTACTATCACAATGAAAAAACCTTGTAGCAAATCGAAGCTTTTATGTGCCAAAATCCAATTATTAAGAAGAAAGATGATAAGATGTGGCCAATTTAAGGGTTATACTCACCCTGAGACATTAAAGTTTAGTGAAAAACTAGACAAATTAATTTTTCGATATCAACGTGAAAACAAATAACAAACACATACATACATTACTTTTTGTCACATCTTTTTTGTAATTTTTCTGTCTCGATAATATTAGTTACCCACATAGAAATACTAAATTTCAGAGACATAGAGATTCCGATTCTTCATCTCATCCTTGAAATTGTTATATTTATGTTTGTTGGTATTATGGATGTAAGGATATCAAAAAAAACTTAACGAAAGCTTTTGTGGGACTGTTCATTGCAAATTGTGTACAATGGTGCTAATGTTGATAAACATAGTGTATTGTCCTATGTAAAGGAGAGTAAGCTATGGTAAGTGTGGAGGAACGCTTACTAATAATTAAGGAGCTTGGACGCTTACTAATTGATCTGAACAATTGCAGCGATAACCAAGTCCGTAACAACATCTACCTAGATATCCTTCTTCTTCGTAATGCCTTAGTCTTGACTGCTATTTAGTAGCAGTCTTTTTTAATGCACAACTTTGTCAAATTAACATCTACTACTTGCTTATTAAACATTACTGCCCCTATAGTTCAATAAGGAATTCAACAAAAAAGGTACTTAATCCTTCCTGGATCAACGCACCAGTTACTTTAAGAGTGATTTTTCACAAAGTTAGTAAAACAAAATATATTTAAACACACGAATATGATGGTGTATTCTGGTAATATATAGAGGAAATTATTTCTATTAAGAAAGGGAGGTGATCGTTAATGGATGTAACATTTACAGTGACTAAATGGGACGAAAAGCCACTAGAAGACACTAGAAAAGATTTCCCTATTAATATTGCCCACGTCGAATATGAAATTGTCGGTGATTTAAATGGAAAAGCTTTAGTTGAATATTTATTATATTATTTAGAATCAAATGTAGATGATGGTCACTTGGCCACGGCAAAAATATCCGGATTTCTTCATTTTGATGGGACTTATAAGGGAAAACAGGGGACATTTACAGCAGTTGAACAAGGAATATTTGATAAAGGAAATCTAAATTCTCCAGGTAAAATTATCAAAGCTACTGGTGACCTAATAAGCTTAAAAGGGGCCTATAATTATAAGTTTAAAGGCCAAACCAGTAATATGATTCTAGATTTTGAATTCTAACAAAAGACCCCAAGGTAGAGTAAAAAGGATATTCTTTTAACCAAGAAATATCCTTTCTCTATTTAACTAACCTGCATCGTTAGTAAAAGAGTAAACCCCAGCTAAATAATAGCCAAGGTTTACTTAATTTTTATTTTTTAAAAGCTTTTATAACGAAATAAATAATGGCAACAGTGATACCTGTAGATAACAATAACGGCAGCCAAGTTCCGATGACACCTTCCAAAGTAACTCCTCCTTTAGAAGTGTTTACGAGTCTTCTATGAAATAAGTTTCACCTTATAGCACAAACCTGCCCCGTAAGTTATAAAAGGGCATACGGACTAAACCTTGTTGAAATTTATAAATTTGCATAACCTACTGCTTGTAGAATAGATTCTGCCAACTGACCTGGCTTGTAGTCTCTATCAACATCGATAATTTTATCCTCTAGTATGGTATAGCCCCGTTTCTCTTTTTGAAAAGGTTCAACTGTATAACCTTTTACGAAATCCCAATATATAGATATAAACTTCAAATTTTTTGTGGCTTTTGAATATCCTTTTAGTCCCATTACTTTTTCGATAACCGACTCTTTACTCTCATCATCAGGTTTTATTACGCCAAATAAATCGAGAGCCACGTTTACCTTTTGCTCCAATTCTTCATTGCTATATGGAGCTGCCAATTTGAAAACTTTCTCAACTTCAGACAATGAGCCTTCATATTTCTTGGAAGGACTGTTTGGGATAATAAATAGATTACCAACGCTATCAATAAAAATAGAAACTATCCCATAATTAGCTCTCAATGATTTCAACTCCTTTATTGAACTTACCTGCATCGTTAGTTCAAAAAAAAGTTCTAGTAAATATGGCACCCCAATAAAGTAAACTCATAGTAAAAAAAACGACAGCAAATGTCATTATGGGTTTTGGTAATTTATTATAAAAGTAAATTAATCCTAGCCCAATCATTATGTGGATAAATACAAAAAGAACATGACTCATTAAAATTCACCTCTTCCTAAATTGTACCATTCCCCCAAAAATTGAATAAACTGTTCTTCAACTATCCTACACCGTTTGTTGAAGAAGCAATTAACAAAAGTTGCCTGAATCCTTCTTCTGGTCAACGCACCTGTTAGTTTTTGAATGATAACCTCTCTTCCTTCAATGCAGCCCTAAGTTTAGGTAATGAAGTTGGTCCCATTCCGTGTAATTGCAATATTTCTTTTTCAGTAAATTCAGATAGTTTCTCAAGAGTCAAAATTCCATTGTTCTCTAAAGCTCTTCTGGCTGGTGCTCCAAGTCTTGATAGAAAGCCACTGTTAGGTTTACGTTCTTTCTCACAGGAAGGGCAGCTAGAACAATCGCTACTTTTATAGAATTGGTGCCCCTTTTCGCAAGTTTTCAAAGTTTTCGAAGTTGGCATTTGTATACGGCTCCTCCAAATTTTCATTTACAGAATGTAACTAAAAGTTATATAACATCATTTTGATTCGCTGTGAAGGTAAAGAAAGAACCTGATTTATCTTCAAGAGGGTTTTTGAATAGTGGTCCCAAACATTTTTTAAGATGTTATCTGGCATTGCTTATGGGCAGAATAAGCCAAATCTCTCTTTTAAACAATCTAAGACTTCTTTTGGCACTTCCCTTACTTTGATATCCCTGCCTAGGAAAAGTATCCAATTCGTTAATTCGGTTACTTCTTCTGGATTTTCAGCATTAATAAAAGCCTTTATAATGGCTGTTGCCTGGAAAGGGTTCGTATAGGAAAGTGAAACGTTTATGGGATGATATTTTTTATACTGAGCAATCGCCTTTGGTCCGAGTTCAAGGACAAGATTTATTACTTCTTCTTCCTTACCTAGTTTTTCTAAAATCTCTTTCTTACTTACTCTTTTTTTTGTTGGGTAGGGTTTGACGCTAGTGAGCTTGTCGACATAAAAAATCTTCTTCACTTCTTTTCTTAAGTCAAACCCTTCAATAAGCCAAATGGTTTTTTCTCGATAAAGATGCAAAAGATAAATGGGATAAGACTTCATTCCTATCTCTTCAAATGTGGTAATCAATAGATATCGATCCATAAGAAGGATTTGAATAAGTTTTTCTAACATCGGATGGGGAAGGTCTGACAAATCTAGCAGGTCAGGATTATTCGGATTGGTCCCTTCAAATAACATTATCTGATTTAACTGAACAAGGTCATCCTGCTGGTTTTCTGATAAAAGGCCAAGTAATTTTTCAGCTAAAGATCGCCGACTCTTAAGATAAGGAAGTTGTTGATTTCTTGTAGCCATAAAGGCAATAAAAAGAGCTTTAATCTCATTATCAGTAAAGCGGACGGTGGGAAGGACCGAGTTCTTCATGACAAAATAACCCCCATCCCTTCCTACTTCAGCGACAAGGGGCATCCCTAGTGATTCTATTTCTCTAATATCTCTAATAGCGGTCGAACGAGAGATGTTAAAATCTTGCATGATCTCAGAAATTGTAAAATGTGAGCGGTTGTTGATATACCGCATAATGATATTAATCCGTTCAACTTTTTTCATGGATTTCTCCTAAACAGTATCATTTTTTGAAATGATTTAATACTATTATAAAACTATCAGGTGACGACAATACAATTCATTTGATTAATATTTTTAAAAAAGGAAGGTATTGAATATGGCAGATTATTTCTTAGAAGAAAAAAACAGCTTTGCCGTTCTAGGTTTTGGAACCGAGCTTAAGAGTCATTATACAGACTATGCAGGCATTATTAAGGAAAAGTCAGACTTTTGGAAGTCGGTTAAACAAGATGGAAGGCTTGATGCGTTAAAAGCAATCGCGATCAATGACTATATCTTTGCTGTAAACGAAGCCGTTAATAACAAGATGATGCATTATGCTGGGGTTATGTCAGAAAAATCCCTACCGGAAGCGACCAGAGTGATTGAATTTCCTAAAGGTTTCTACCTTGTTGTAAAAGGTGAAGCGAAAAATGCTGATGAGCTGCATAATACGCTAACTGGCATTGCTTTTGGTGAAGTATTGCCCGAAGCAAAGGATTGTGCATATGTTGGCGGGCCAAATACAACAGTTGAGATGGAGCAGCGAAGCGATTCAATATACGGTGAAATCTGGATTCCTGTTATTATGAAATAAAGATATAAAGGGTGGTTGGAAATGGCCTATATCGTTGATTTTAAAAATGTCTCAACAGTTGGTTTAGAATCTTCACCAGTAATAAAGGCGCTTGCGGGTTTACGTGCGAATGAAGCCCGTTACTTTATGAACAAATATAAGCACGAATTTACAGTTGTCCCAGTTAGCGAAAGCAAGGAGACCCTTGATTATGTGAATCGAATACTGAAAGAAGAACGGAATATTGAGTTTGCGGCAAAACCTTTAGAAACGTCGCGGTTTCAGGTCGAAAATATCAACTGGGCCTTCGTCTTTTATGCGGATGGTCTTGCAGTCAATGTCTTGTACACATTGGATGGCCCTAAACCGAAGCGCGCCGTTGGCTTTAAGCTTTCTGAGGGTATGGAGATACCAAAAGAGCTAGATGGAAAGTTTAAGTTCGCCAGGCAGAAGTCGAAACTAGCTGGAACCATTCGGGGCTCGTTTTTTGTCATTAAAGGAGTATATTAAAGGAAGCAATAACATTCATAGAGAAACTCATTTCCCAGCATGAGTAAAAAAGCAAGGATCACGAGTCATTCAGATAACAAAACAGCACTTCTTTACTAGGTAGAAGAAGTGCTCCTCGGTTTTTCGCTAAAATCACACAGTTGAAATTAAACTAAACTGCTAATTTTTGTTATAAGGTCATCCAGAAAAGTAGATATTTCTGGATGACCTTTTTCTATATCTATCCCCTGATACCGTGAAAGGATTGCTGCCCGAAATTATGGATATAGATCGGTACTGATCATAAAAAAGCTCGTTTATAGAATCAGTAAAATGATTTATTAAATATATGCATTGTACTCCTTCTTAAAATAAATACACCTAATTTTTACAAATAATACTCAATCATTTTTGCAAACTTTTCTTTCAGTTTTTCTTTTACAGTTAATTGATTGACGTCAGAAGATGTTATTCGCTTTGAATTTTGGATGTCTTCAGTGATTACTGACTTTATTTTAGAAATAAAAACAGGGTCATGGATATAACAGTTCATTTCTTCATTTAAATGAAACGAGCGCGAATCAAAATTTACGGTCCCTATCATCAATACATCTTTATCAATCAAGAATCCTTTACCGTGTATCACTCCCTTTTTATAACCGTATACTTCCATACCCTGTTGTAATGCTTTTCGAATATATGGATATGATGCCTCTTTAACTAATAGTGCATCCGAATGAGGTGAGAATAGAATTTTAACACGGACTCCTCTTTTTCTCGCATCCACTAATGCCTTCCAAATAGTTCTGTCATTTAGTATAAAATAGGGTGTGACTATAGTAATGGACTTTTTTGCTTGATGAAACAGCAATGCATAATCTTGCTCAAGTTTTTCTCCGCTATAATATGCAGTAAATCGATGCGAGGTTGCTCCCTTTTCCTTTCTTTCGCTGCTTATAGGAATCTGTTGCTCTGTGTTTTTCTTCCAGTCCAACACAAATTGACTCTCTAGATCCTGTACTCCTTCTCCTTGTATTTGAAGGTGATAATCCCTCCAGTGACCAAGTTTTTCTTTTTCCCCTAAATACTTCTTACCGATGTTAAATCCGCCAATATATCCTATCTTTCCATCAATAGTTGAAATACGGCGATGATTTCGATGATCTAAAGAAGCAAATATATAAGGAAAAGCAGGCTTATTATAATACTTAAAATGCACTCCTGCTTTAACCAATAATTCTCTTTCCTTTTTCTTTAGTAAAATTCCACCCAGCCTGTCCACTGCGTAATATACTTCTATTCCTTCCTGGCTTTTTTCTCTTAATAAATCCAAAAATTGATGACTAACTTTATCATCAGCAATAGAGAAAAAGTAGATATACACGTGGTGTTTTGCTTTCCTTATACCTGAGAATAATTGATTGTTTAACTGTTTCCCGTCTGTATATAAAGTAATATTACTTTGACGAATTGGGTATTGAATAGGCTGATGATCAAATACCTTCCCTTTTTCGGCTGTTGCTCTGTCGATTTTACCCCAAATAAACAAAACAGAACATGCGCCAATAAATACAATTAGGAGTATTCGAAAGATTTTAAGTATCTTTTTCAGCATACGTAATCTCCTTTATATATTATCGCTTTCTGTTAGTTTTTGTTATCGAGAGAAAACTATACCGTTTGCTTTCCAGGAAGCGGAAGTTTCGTAATAATTGCTGTACTGTTAATTCCCCTTATTATCTTAAGCTCTGCCTTTTAACTTGAAAAACATAGTTTCAGCATAAAAAATATGATCGAGTGGAATGATAAGGTACATAAAATCAAATTATTCGTTCTGCTAATAATACATATAACGTACAGGTAAGTGAGTGAAGTGGAGGATTTTTTATACTATCTTTCGAAAGAGTATTCGGTTTCTAATTATAGATAGTATCCATTTAATAATTTGTGTCACCCTAACAATAAGAGGAGCGCGGAAAGGGGCTTCCGACAACCTATTATTAATACTATTGCCGCAAGGATTAGTTTATTTTTATCAATGTTTGTACTTATCGTTACCTTTCGGCCAGGATATTTATTGGTTTATTTTAGGGGAAGAACCCAAACCGTTCTTGATGCATCTTTAAAAACGCAAATAAAGGCTTATAGCACTAGTAAATATAAGTTGGCGTTTATCCAATAAAAAACTACTCTGATTTTCTTTCATGAATTAGGTAATTAGAAAGGATGATAATTGGTGATCTATATATATGATGATTACGCTGGAACACATAGTACTGCAATAGCTGCAGCATATCATTTAAAAAAATTGCCTACGGACCGAAAACTTTCTAAAGAAGAGATTTTGAATATCGACTATTTTAATAAATTAACAAAAGATGATTTTGGAAAACTTTTCTTTCATGGGTTAGATGAAGAAGGAAATTCAGTTTATACTATTGGAAGAAAAAGGAGTAAACTAGTTGTACCAGCTTTAGGGAATCTTTTCTTATTACTGCAAAACAAAGGTAACAATCAAGAAAGGATTATCTTCTCGAATACATCGCCAACTGTTCCATTTGCAATGACCATGGGGGGTTTCTTCTCAAGGGGAATAGGGTTAGACTTTATTGGAGTACCATTATTAATCGCAGGGGCAAAACAGAGTAGCAATAATATTTATAATTTGGTTGAGTATACTAAACTGAGAGGTAAATCTTCCGATGAAAAAATAATCATATTGGAAAATAAGAATTTCAAATAAATAGTAACAACTTCGTTACTATTTACGTATAGGATTCGAAACAACTAATAAAATTTTAAAAAGGGTAGCATACATCGCAGCAAATTTAGAGATGACAATAGTACTGGTATATGCTGAGTTCTTAGATGCTTTAGGAAAAATTGAAGAGCAGTTATCTCTTACCCATATTGTCATTTTGTATTAAAAGATTCCATTGCCTCTTGAGAAATGTACCCCGAATAAATATTTGTAATAGGGTCTGGCATTGAATGATTTACGCGGAAATAATAACCGATCTTCCATTTATCTTTAGTTTTTTCTAAATGAACATGAATATTCCTTGTATTCTTAGTACCGGTTTCCAATACTGTCGTTTCTACTAGCGCTTGGGCAAAATCCCCGTTATCAACGCTAGGTTCAATCGTTAGTATGTCGAAAGATGATAAATAGGAATTCGTATTGTTATGATTCTTCACTCATAAAAACCTCTTCATTTCCCTCTTTAATTTTTTAGTAATTCCCTTAACCAAGCACGAAGCAGTAACCCTTCCTGGTTTTTCGTACCAAATATTTTAAAGCTCGTATTATACTATAAGCTTATGGACTATGCCCCTTAAATACATAAATAAACCTATTAAAGCCAAACAAAAACCTATGAAAAATGTCCATGGATTATCTTCTTTTTCTCGATCAAAAGTCCCATATGTCATGAAACAAAAGATGATTGTTATAATGGGAAAAGCTACATAAATGGGACCAAAGGCAAATGACGCCCCACCCATAAACATTGATATGATCCCAAAAGGGTTTTGTCCCTTAATACGATTTATATATTCCCGGTCCGCTTGTGAAATCCCCTCGTTACCTTCACAATATAATCTCTCTTTAAGTTTTGTAAATCCAAAAATGTCACTTACTTTTTTAAAGAATGTCATAAGTCCCCCTTACATTTTTTCAACTCTAGCACCTTCTATGTGTAATTATATTTATTTCTTCACAAATTATATTTTTACATTTCAGCAATTACATTACCTACTTCGTCTAAGAAAGATATTTTAATATTATTGAAGTTATCTTTATTCTCGTTCATCATTAACCAGATTCCAGTTTTATCGTTAAGCATAATAATATCTGCATCATGTCCATTTACTTTTATGGTCTTTATTTCATTAACTATATTCCTTGGTATGACTGCATGTAAAAGAATATCTCCATTCCCATCAACAACAGTTGAATATGAGTCACCTTCATTTCTATTGTCAGAATAATATGTTCGTTTCCAACCAAATACCTCTTTTTCAAACTGAACTATAGAAACTTTATCACTAACTTCAAATATTACAAATGTAGAATGACCTTTTCTGTAAAACTTTTTATCACCAATTTCTTTCTGAACAACTTCCGTTTTAAATTCGCTGTTAATGTACCTTTCGAAGGCTTCATCGACAGTTTTAGAACTTTGACTGACCGTGTCTGCAATTGCAAATATTGCATATATTAAAATGATCGTTGCGCCAATAATTAAGGTTACTTTTTTAGATTTCCCCATACAACCCTTTACCTCCATCCTCATTCTAGTCTTACTCTTGAACTTTCGAAGCAACCTGTTTCATTCGTTCAATGAGGATTTCAACAAATTGATGGTTAATCGATTCCGGGACCATCGCACCTTCTGATTTATCGGTAATCTAACCAGCAATTCCCTTGGCTAGCAATAGGAAAAATACAAAAACCAACACTCCCCCATTCATCAATCCACCCACTATTATTAAAAACCACTTCTTAGATAGCACCGCAAATACAATACCCAGTAGCGAAAGTGACCCTAAAATGATTATACCTATCAGCATATTCGCATTAGGTCCTCTTAAAATTAAAAATGAAACAAAACTGGTTATAGCCATTAGAATAGAAAGGATTCCAAACTTATTCATTACATCACCCCTATAATAGTTATAATTTCATTACACTACTAGAGTTTGGGCTCATTTCATTTAAGGATTGCTTCTGCGTTTGTTGGATAAGGCATTCTATAAAAAAAAAGTGCCTAATCCTCCTGAACCACCGCACCATTTAGAGGAAGTTCTCCTGATTCAATGTCTACGCATGCAGCCAATTATGATAAAACTTCTCTAACCTCTCAACTACACTTGTAGGGCGGTATACCCTTGTTCCGCAACTTCTGCCGGTCCCTCTAGCGCATTCCGTCTCTTATAGGCATCCGTCCTATACGATTTTAAACTGGATGTCGACGAATAGGAAACACCGCTGCCGGGAATCCCCTCAGTCGACGTCTTTCTCCCGCTGCTGTGAACCGAGTACCGCAATTCTCTCCTGCCGAAACTCAACCCGACGCTACCTTGAAACTCTTCCGAAAACGCAAAGACATATTCCAATCCGCCCCTTTTGTAAGTCCAGTTAGTAAAAGAATACCATAAAGCAGGTTTGTTTTTTACATTTAATTTCCAACCGAAGGAAAGAATGGCTGATCATGTTTCACCTTCCACCTGGATATTTTTGAATGAATGTGCATTTATGCCTTAAGAGTGTGCAATTCCCCCCTGGAGCATTTAATTTTGTCATCTGAGTGACTTTGGGATCTCTACTCCATCAAGTTCTTTTTCTTCTGTTGTCAAAAGAATCCTATCAACTTGGTCAATTTTAAGTACATCTCCTAAGTCTTGCTCACGGTATGTGTAGAAAGTAAAAATTACAACAACGAGAATGATTAGTGCGGCAATTAGTACATATTTCTTCAACACAATACCCCCTCACCTACTAAGTTTCTTCAACATTACTGCCCCTTAAGTTACAAAAGAAGTTCAACAAAAAAGAGCTTTAATCCTTCAAGGATCAAAGCACTCGTAAGTTGAACTATAGAATAGAACCTTCACTAAGATATAGCCAGAAAGGATAGATATATACATAGAGCTGATGCAGATAATAAGATGACAAAAGTTAAACGGTTACTCCTAAGTTTAATTCCATATGCACAAAAAAAGATAGCGGCGGCCAATTTGGAGAAACTTTGATAATAAGCATTATTTGCAAAAAATGCACTGCTAAAAATTATTGAAATAAGCAAAGTTATAGAGATTAGGATTTTAAACCATAAAGGCTCTTTTAGGAATTGTTTAATCATAAATTTAACCCGCAGCATGCTTATAACTCCTCTTTGAGGAACTTTTAATATTAGTTAAGATATGGTGAATTTTACAAAATAGAACTTCCCTTGATGTAAGGTCGAACATTGAAATGAGTTGAACAGAAATGTTCCTCCACTATCCTGCATCAATAGTTCAATAAGGGATTCAACAAAAAGGGTGCTTAATCCTTACTGGATCAACGCACCCTTAGTTGAATTAAGAAAAAAATCAATTCGCATTTTTTATATAGTCTTCATGAAGAAGACCGTAAACCGCACAATCTTTATAATGATTCTTGGCATTGCGAATCATATGCTTAAACGTTCCTTCTTGCACCATTCCAACTTTCCGCATAATCTTGCCAGAGGCTGGATTGTCAGTATTATGTGCTGCTGATATTTTGTGAATGTTCATATGTAAAAAGCCAAATTGAATGACAGCTCTCAATGCTTCAGTTCCATACCCATTGTTCCACCATTTGTAACCGATTGAATAACCTACTTCACAATTCTCAGTCATGCTATCAAAATTGAAGAGATCAATAGCTCCAATCAATTCACCACTTGCTTTCAGCTCTATACCCCAATAACAGAAATCTTGTGAATCATACTTACTTACGATCTCGTTTACCCTCTCAATTGTTTCCAATACAGACTTGTGTGCCCCTTTTATAAGATTATCCATTACGCGATCATCTGAAAGCCAATGATCAAATACACTTTGAGCATCTGAAAGTTCAATTTTTCTTAGAACTAATCGATCTGTTTTTAGTAATGGTGTACCTAAATAATTTATCATTTTCTCACCCACCTAACCAATCATATTAATTAACAATTCTGCCTCGTTAGTTCAAAAACAAATTCGATAAAAAAAGCCGTTAATCCTCTCTGAATCAACGCACCATTCAGCTTAAACAGAAATATGTTGTTGCAATTCTTTGTTAAGAATAAAATCCCCTTGTTCGCTTTTTAGGAAGGGTAATACTGTATCAACTGAATCAACATTTAATTCACCATAAATATGGGGATATTTTATACCGCAATTATCATCATCTTCCCATTTAATATTTGCTTCAACTTTGCTTGAGTCAATGCAAAGAAGCAACAAAGGTTCATCTATATCATTAAAATTAGGAGCAACTCTCCAAAAATTATCAATAGAAGAACAGTGAATAAAACCAAAAGCCTCAATTGATTCCCTGCCGAATTTAGAGTTTTCCTTAACTTTATCCCACTTACTTTTGGTCAAACAATGCAAGATAATCATCTTTTCGCCTCATTTGCATTTTTTAAATTTCAGAAAAAAAACTTTCTTGAAAAACAGACTTTTTTAAGCCTTGTTTATCTGGAACGTAGTGTAATTTTAAACTAAAGTGTTTGAGTGGTAAATATCCAATAATGTATGCAGTAGACTTTGCAGTTCGACTAAGGCTGCTAAACCGTCCCTATATCCATAAAAAAGAGGATAGACAAATGTCTATCCCCCACTTAAAATCCCGCGGCATGAATCCTACGCATTATGGATTTTCACTTTATCTTCATTGTCTTTGCGGATCTTTTCCACGAGCTTGGTGACTTTTTCATCTTTCTTTTGTGCAAGGACTTGCTGCTCAAGCTGTGGTTTGATTTTTTCTAGTTCTTCCGGCTTTTGCTTCTGGCCTTCGGCTTGTTGCTTGTATTGATCATACAATGCCTGGATTTCTTCATCGGATGCTTCTACCTTGCCGATCTTGCTGTCCAGATATTGTGTGACGGTCATTTGCTTTTTAAGCTGGCCTTTAAGTTCTTTCTCGGAAAGCTTGTTCTTTTTCAAAGCTTCTTCATACTGTTTTTCATCTTCGAAGTTGGTTTTGATCTTTTCCAATTCTGCATCGATTTCTTTTTGTTCAACGGAGATGCCGTCCTTCTCAGCTGTCTGGAGAAGCAGCTCCGCATTGATCATTTGGTCCAGAACAGACTTTTCAAGCTGTTCCTTCATCTTGCTGTCCATCTGATCTGCCGGCATGCCTTGCTGTTCGTAAGAAGCCTTCATGGCATCCAATTCTTTTTTATATTCTTTTTTTGAAATACCTTTTCCATCTACTGTTGCAACTAAATCTTCTTTATTTTCTTTTTCAGCATTCCCTTTCGAGCTATCATTGCTGCATGCGCCAAGCACTAGAACGGCGATGCTCAAGAAAAGAACGCCTGTTAAAAATCGCTTCATCATAAACAAACTCCCCTTTCAACCAACATGTCCGTCATACTACCATATTTCGCGACTGAATAGAAGGCTTTAAAGGAAATGACATAATATTGTAATAAAATGATCGGTAAAATAGTCCCGAAATTCATATATAATAGTTCGGCTCCTACAGCACAACCAATCAGTCACCACTCAAAGGGAATAACGGATATTCCCACTGATGCGTACACTCTTCCAGCATATAATAGCCTCGCTCTTGATTCGGCACGATGCGGGTGCACTGCTGTCTTGGAATGGGTCCCTTGTCGCCTTCGCTAGTTACATCAATCCAGCTCTCACCGGTTGCTTCGTCATAACGCGATGTCAGCCGGTTTCCATTGACCATAATGGTGTGGCCGTTCTCCTTCTTCTCGACTATCTTCATGAACGTCTCGATCTCACCAGTGATGTCATCTACACGATGCCCTGGCTTGGACTGTCCAAGATGAACCTCTTTCATTCCCTTCCAGGCAGGAAAACGAATCGTGCTCTCCGTCACCCATTCAGCCATGTCCACACCGAGGATACCTTCCGCGTCCAAACCTGGATGTTCCGTTCCCTGTACAACCATGGTGATCGATTCATCCTCAAGCAAGTTGCCAATCAAACCAACCCTTGTCTTGTAAAAATGGTATTGGTACGTCGTTTCGCCCAGCGAAAAGAATCGGTATTCAATGACGACGGACTGGTTGTCCCACGGTGATTCAATATTCGTATAGTGATTTTCTATCACCAGAAGCATGAGTCCGTGAATCAGCATGGCCGGAACAATCACGACCACCCCAATGGCTGCAAACAATTTTCTGCGACCGGACGACCGATAAGCGGTGACCGCTAAAACTACCCCATTTACTGCCAAGGGAATCAAATACCCTGTTGGCTTCAAGAACAGAAAGAAGTATCCTGCCATATGCAAGACGACAAGCAATAAGTCCATACCCGCTAAAAACCATAATGCTCTTTTAGTGTTCATCGATTCTTCCCCGCTTTTATTTAAAAGGCTCTTTTCTCAAACTTTGTTGCTATTGTCTACAAAATAGAATTTAATCACCTAAGATTATTCACACAATTAACGCTTATGCTGAGAAAAGAGCTTGCAAACTTAGTACCGACATACAAAATGGCTATTACACGTTAAAATCGGCTTTAGGATTTTAACAACAATCTTTACAAAAACAGCCATTTAAAACATTCATCAATCCTGACCGTTAACATCCAACTTTGTCTATTTATGGTAACATAAAAGCAGGTCATATATGGCACTGGAGGATGAAATGAAGAATTTAGATCAGGTATTATCAGATATTCAAACGAAGGTCGATTTCTCAGGTACGGTTTTCGTCCAGCAGGAGAATGATCCGGCAGCAACTGCAAGCTTTGGTTTTTCCAATCGGGCTGATCAGGTAAAAAACAACACAGACACCCGTTTCGGCATCGCTTCTGGCTGCAAGCTTTTCACGGCGATTGCCATTTGCCAGCTTGTTGAGGACGGGAAGCTCACTTTTGATACGAGATTGAAAGATTGTGTTGATGTGGATTTCCCTCATTTCAGTGATGAAATTACGCTTCACCATCTGCTGACCCATACATCGGGAATTCCCGATTATTTTGATGAAGAAGTCATGGATGATTTTGAGGAACTTTGGGTGGAGAGACCGATGTACCACATCAGGAGCCTCAGCGATTTTTTGCCAATGTTCCAGAATGAACAGATGAAAGCCGCCCCCGGTGAATCTTTTCACTACAATAATGCGGGCTATATTTTACTCGGGTTGATTGTTGAACAGGCTTCCGAGAGAACATTCACTGAGTATGTCGAGGAACATATTTTCAAAAGAGCTGGCATGAAGGATTCGGGCTATTTTTCCTTTGATCAAATGCCAGCCAATACAGCGACCGGCTATATCGATCTTCCTGACGGGACATGGAAGACCAATATCTATTCCCTGCCGGTAAAAGGCGGTCCTGACGGCGGGGCCTATATCACCGTTAATGACATGGCCAAGCTATGGAAAGCACTCTTTGGGAAGCTTTTACTAAAAGAAGAGACTTTGGCCAGACTGCTCACTCCCCACGCGCAAGTCAACGAAACAGGCTTTCACGGATATGGAATCTGGATCAAAAAAGAACCCGGATATGCAGTAAAATACCATGTGATGGGTTACGACCCAGGAGTCAGCTTCCACTCCGCCTACTACCCAGAAACCGAGGCCACCGTAGTCGTCTGCTCCAACAAATCACAGGGAGCGTATGACATCATGGCAGCTGTGGAAAAGGAACTCATTTAATTCACTTACGTATGAATTTGCGTGATTAATAGAAGGTGGTGCTGCAAAATCGTTTCACGATGGAAAATCTATCAAGGCGCAATGATCACCATCCTGGTCATTCTCGCCTTCCTGGCAGACTTGTATAAGGACAATTTTTCAACCAATACCGGTGCATATCCCTACCTGCAATTTCTTTTAACAGCTTTATTCATGGCCGCTGTGTTAGGCTTGATTAGCGTGATCTTGTACTTTCAAACAAAGACAAGCCGAACATTTCTAATCCACCCGGCATGGGATAAAATGCATGTTATCGTGTTGTCAGTTTTATTTTTATCCATTGTCATTTTCATTAGCCTGGTCATTTTTACTCCATTGGCTTCTGTAGTGGAACACAGCCGCTGGATTCTGTATATCATTCTTTACTACTTTCTTTTTTTAGCCAGTGTTTTAACCTTATCGCTTGTTCATAAAAATAATAAAAGTTTAGGGAATCAACAAAAAATCAGATCATCATTTGTTTGGACATTATTGATCCTATTGCTGGTGATATTCTTCCTTCCTGGATTGTAGCCGTAAATAGATAAAGAGGATAGCTCAGTGGCTATCCTCTTTTGTATACACATATCATAAGCCTGCGCTCATTCAGGGTGCATGCCAAATCACGCAAGGATTTTTCTCTACATCAATGTTGAATTCTTTCAAGAACGATGACCTTATAATGCTTTTATTTTTAGCAAGGTCATGTAATTTAAGATTGTTCTAATAAATAGCCGGAGGAATTCCGCTTATTTAGGAAAATAGTTGTAAACTTGCTGAAATAGCCGGAGAAATTCCGCTTATTTTATTCTAAACCGCGAAAATTGAAGACTTTTAATTGAATAGACGGAAAACCTCCGCTTATTTCCGCTTAAAATAACTTCATTTTAAAAATAATCGGAAAACTTCCGCTTATATTTTACTCTTCGTCTTTTACGCAGTTAAACCATCATCTTTTATCCCTGACAACAAAGTTTACGAGAACAGCTTAATTTTTGTTTATCCACCAAGAACACACACGGAACAGAGGGACAGTGATGTGCACCAATAAGTTTTATTCCCTTCCCTGAAGGCTAAATGTAGTTATGCACTTACTTGTTGTGGAATAGTATGAACAAAATACTAAAAATGAAAGCTGGGATGAGGATGGGACGATTTCTTTTGATTCTGCTTGCCACGATCGTTGTGGTCGTGGTCAATGCGCTTGCGAATATTCTGCCGATCAACGGGCAGAACACCGGGGAAATTTCGAATAGACTGGATGTGTTATTTACTCCAGCTGGATATGTTTTTGGTATCTGGGGATTGATTTATTTTTTATTGTTTATTTGGACAATCAGGCAGTTTCCGGCTTCACGAAGGAATTTGCCAGTCTACCAAAAGTCCACTCCGTTTTATGTGCTAAGCTCTGTCCTCAATACCGCCTGGATTCTTTTATGGCATTACGAGTTTTTCCTATTGACGGTTTTTGTGATGATCGGTTTGCTGCTGACACTTATCAGGCTTTATCAGCTGATCAAAAATGAAGAACATTCTTTTTGGGATCTGCTCCCTTTTTCTGTCTACCTCGGCTGGATCAGCGTCGCCACCATTGCCAATATCAGCTATTACTTGAAATATATCGGCTGGAATGGCTTCGGTCTAACCGATGTTGCCTGGACACTGACCATGCTCGTGGTCGCAACACTTCTGGCGATTTACTTTCACTATAAAAATGAGGACCGCATCTATCCACTGGTCTTCATCTGGGCGTTCATCGGAATCGGTGTTAAAAACGCTGCCGCCCATCCGTTAGTAAGCACCACTTCCTATGTCTTATCTGCCATCATCTTGATCACGATTTTATTCGGACTGTTCAGGAAACGTGGACACTAGCCATCGTTTCAGGACCCCAGCTAAGGTGCGGATCGAAAAAATTCATCCATAAAATCCATGATGATGGCATAGCTGAAAAGACCAATCGGCATAAGATTGACAATCAAAACAAAGATCCTTTTCAGTAATTTCTCTTTGCTGAACATCGAAATGATGCTGAATGGGATGCCAACCAAGGTAAGGATAAATGCCAGGGATCCGAACTCTCTAGGCAAAGATGTGTAAATGGACAGAGGAATCACAATGATTGCAGTTATCGCGATAAAGAATGACATGTTCGTGAAAATTTTAAGCTCTTTCCTTTTCAAGTGATTCACCTCTTTCTTCCTTATATAATCATCTCATATTGGATTCTATCTTTTAAATGATTTTATCGCTTCCCTTCATGCCTCCGTTTAGAAGGATATTCAAAGTTGGTATTGAATAGAGATAGAAAGAATAAGATCTTGTCAGCAGATTAATGGCTGTGAAAACAAAGGGGGAATTACATATGATCTCATTAAATGAAGTGAAGGAAGCACGGGAACGGATTAGCGACATCATTCATGTAACACCTATCCTAAAATCGGACCAGCTCTCGAGCCTATGCGGCAACCAGATTTTTTTCAAATCAGAGCACTTGCAAAAGACTGGCTCGTTCAAGATCCGCGGCGCCAGCAATAAAGTGAAACAAGCCGTCGAAAATGGCGCAAAGTATGTAACGGCAGCTTCCTCGGGCAATCACGGCCAGGCAGTGTCCTATGTGGCGAACAAATATGGAGTGCCGGCAACGATTGTCGTTCCAGAGGATATCAGCCAATGCAAAATGAACGCCATCAAAGCCTACAATGGCAAAATCGAAATATGCGGCACTACATCTGCGGAGCGGCTGCCAAGGGCCAAGGAAATCGCCGAGCAAGAAAATGGCGTATTCATCCCTCCATATGACGACCCGTTTATCATGGCTGGTCAGGGAACGGTGGGATTGGAGATCCTGGAACAAGTACAGGATGTCGATGCGGTGATTGTTCCGATCGGCGGCGGCGGCCTTCTTTCAGGGATACTCACTGCGATAAAAGAGACCAACCCAAAAATCAAAGTGATCGGGGTAGAACCCGAGATTGCCAATGATACGCATCTGTCACTTAAAAACAAGGAAATCACCTCGATCCCAGCCACCTCAACGATTGCTGATGGTCTGAGGAGCAGCCAGCCTGGTGACATGACCTTTCCTGTCCTGATGAAATACCTCGATGACCTTGTCCTGGTCAGCGAAGAAGAAATCCGCCACGCCTTCAGCTTCGTTTTGGAACGAATGAAACAGCTGATCGAACCATCAAGTGCGACAACAGTCGCAGCTGCCATGCACAACAAATTGCCTTTTACCGATAAAAAAGTGGTGACCGTCATTTCGGGTGGGAACGTGGATTTGGGGAAGATTTATGGTCTAATTAGTTAAAAAGGGAAATGGGGACGGTTTTCCCGTCCCCAAAGTTACTTTCTGCTCTTATTTCTCACGACCAAGGTACCACTGCGCCGCAGCTTCAACTTCCTCTCGCGTCAACTGATGGCCTCTATTTTCCCAATGAAGCTCCACATCGGCACCAGCCTTCTCCAGCAGGGATTTCAGTTCTTCAGATTCACTTGGCGGGCAGATTGGATCATTCGTTCCTGCCGCAATGAATACCGGTGTTCCTGTAAGATCCGGCAGTTCGATGCCCCTTCTCGGCACCATTGGATGGTGGAGGATGGCTCCCTTCAGGGCATTTTGATAGTGGAACATCAGGCTTGCTGCGATATTCGCTCCGTTTGAATAGCCGACTGCAATCACATTGTTACGGTCAAAGCCGTATTTTTCAGCTGCTTCATCAAGGAATTCATTCAATTCCTTCGTCCGGAAAATGAGATCCTCTTCGTCAAACACGCCTTCTGCCAGCCTCTTGAAAAACCTTGGCATTCCATTTTCCAATACGTTCCCGCGGACACTTAAGACCGAGGCTTCATCATCAATCATTCCTGCCAGAGGCAGCAGGTCCAATTCATTGCCTCCTGTGCCGTGAAGCATTAATAATGTTGGTTTTGTTGATACCTTACCTTTGTTGAATATATGTTTCATTGTTTATCTCCCTCCAAAACACGTGACTCCACTTGTGGAAGCTTGTGCTCTAATTCTTCCCTTTTTGACTCGAGCCATGACGGCAGCATCAGTTTTTTTCCGAGTTCATCCGCCGGCTCATCCACCGCAAAGCCAGGTTCATCGGTCGCAATTTCAAAAAGAATGCCCCCGCCTTCATGAAAATACAGGGCCTTGAAGTAGTTGCGGTCGAGAATCTCTGTTGGGTAAAATCCCTTCTCCACGAGAAGCTCTCTCCACCTTTTATGGTCCTCTTCATCTCTTGCTCTCCAGGCGATATGATGGACCGTTCCTGCTCCCATCAATCCGCGCACCGAAGGAGTGAGCTTGATGTCGATTCTGTTGCCAATCTCTGATTTGAACCTAAGGAAGCTCTCTTCCTGGCCAACAGGCTCAAGTCCAAGAATATCCTCAAGTACTTCCGCCGTTTTATTCGGCTGTGCTGAAATCAATGTCGCTCCGCCAAACCCTTTGATCGCCACCTCAGAAGAAACGCCTCCAAAGCTCCAGGGATTCTTGGCCCCATCATTCCGTTCGACCAGTTCAATTTCAAGCCCGTCAGGATCCTGGAACTGCAAATAAATTTCGCCATAACGGACATTCTGAATGAACCTGACTCCAAATTTTTTCAACCGATCCTTCCAAAAAGCGATAGATCCAGCGGGAATGACATAGCTGGTCACACCCACCTGTCCGGTGCCAATCCGCCCATTCATCTGGTTTTCCCATGGGAAGAAGGTAATGACGGTTCCAGGATCCCCGGCTTCATTGCCAAAATAAAGATGATACACCTCCGGACGGTCAAAGTTAATCGTCTTTTTCACAAGCCTGAGTCCTAATACGCCAGCATAAAAATCAATATTCCGCTGCGCATCGTTGACCATGGCCGTAATATGGTGGATTCCTGTTGTCTTTTGCATTTCTTTTCACCCCTTCTCCCATCGGAAACTACTTGAGCCTTACGATTTCAAAAACCCTCCGACTATCCTGCTCACAGCCATCAATCCAACTCTCTCACTTCAATCGGGATGAGCCTTCTCTCCAGCTGCCCGCGATACTGTTCATATTGCTCCGGCAGCATCAATTTTTCACCCATTGTTTCCTGTGTTTCATCATGCGCGAATCCCGGCGGGTCAGTCGCAATTTCGAACAGGATTTCTCCATGCTCCCTAAAATATATCGCATTGAAGTAGTTTCTGTCCCTTACAGGGGTGACACCATAGCCATTGTCTGCGACGTATTGCTGCCAATCAAGCTGGTCTGCGTCATCGACAGCCCTCCAGGCAATGTGGTGAACCGTTCCTACACCCATCTCACCGCGGCCGATCGGTGTCAGTTTCAGGTCAATCACATTACCGATGTCTGCAGAAGAACGGAAGCGGATGAAGTCTCCCTCTTTTCCGACAAGCTCAAGACCCATCACTTTTCCAAGCAGATCTGCTGTTTTTTCCGGCTGCGTCGATAACAGTGTCGCTCCGCCAAATCCTTTGATTGCAACATCAGGCGTTACCTCTCCGAAGCTCCATCCATTGTTTTCCCCTTGTTCCCGTTCCACAATCTCCAGGTGGAGGCCATGGGGGTCATCGAACTCTAAATATTGTTCACCAAACCGCTCCATGATTGTATATGGCACCTTGAATTTTTCAAGACGGTTTTTCCAAAAATCCATTGACCCCTTCGGAACTACATAGGAAGTCACTCCTACCTGCCCATCGCCAATGGCTCCCTGGCGCGCGCCTGCCCATGGAAAGAAGGTGATGATGGTTCCAGGTTTGCCGCCTTCGTCCCCAAAATAAAGATGATACGTTTCCGGGTCATCAAAATTGACGGTTTTCTTTACCAAGCGCAGCCCCAATACGCCACTGTAAAAATCAACGTTTTCCTGCGGATGGCCGACTATTGCAGTAATATGGTGAATGCCCATTGTTTTTTTGGTCATTAGTAACACTCCCATTTATAAAATATAATTAGAATAAAATAGCGTCTATAGCGTATCTGCCAGGGCCAATTAAAGCTAACCCAATCGTGACAGCAACCAACGTCAAGTTATATTCATAGCCATTTGAAGTGGACCACAAACCATTTGGACCATGCACTTTTACAATCGCCATCACCATGGTACCAGCAATCATCAAAGCTGCGAGCGGCGTCAAAAGTCCCGCTGCCAATAATATTCCCCCGACAAGTTCAGCCAACCCTGCGAAAAGTGCCATCGTCACACCTGGCTTCATGCCAATCGATTCAAACCAGCCGCCCGTTCCCTTCAATCCATAGCCTCCAAACCAGCCAACAGCTTTTGCGCACCATGTCCAATAAATAATATGCCAATTACCAATCTTATGATTAACAAACCTAAATCCATCATGATTATCTTCCTCCTGGGTTATTATCTTGAATTCGAGATATATATTTGAAAAAATTTATCTATAAGTCTTTTGCCCGATAGCCGATTCGTTTTAATAAACAGATTGTCTGATTGACTTCATCGGCATCCAAATCTGCAAAAATCCTGCTCATTTCCATCTCATGCTGAGGGAAAATGTGATCCATCAGCTCTTTTCCTTCATCCGTCAAAACCGCATAAGTGACGCGGCGATCCTCGGGACATCCCCGTCTTCTCACATAATTTTTCTCCACAAGCTTGTCAATGACATAGGTGATACTGCCGCTCGAAATCAGCACCTTTTTTCCAATGATTTGAATCGGCTGCTCCCCTCTGTGGTAAAGCAGCTCCATAACGGAAAATTCTGTAGGATTCAATCCATGCTGTGCCGCGTCTTTCCGGATCACATCGTGAATAGCCTGCGCGGCACGAATAATGACGGTTACTGCTTTTAACTCTTCTCTTGCCTTTTCCATCTTTCCAACTCCTTTACATTATGCTGGATTCTCATGTCATCCAGCATAATGGCCAAAGGTTTTAAGCTGCAGGGTTTACTTCCAATTCAACTTTGATCTTGATGCCTTTTCCCACTAAAACGCCGCCTGTTTCAAGTGCTGCATTCCATGTGAGGCCAAATTCTTCACGGTTGATTTTTGTTTCTGCTTCAAAGCCGTAGACTTCAACGCCCCATGGGTTTGTGCCTTTGCCGCCGAATTCCACATCGAATGTAACTGGTTTCGTTACATCCTTGATTGTTAGGTCGCCAGTTACTTTGTAGTCATCTCCATCTCTTGTAATGCTTGTAGATTTAAAATCGATAGTTGGATATTTCTCAACATCAAAGAAGTCTGCAGATTTCAAGTGATTTTCACGATCTTCATTACGAGTGTCAATGCTAACTACGTCGATTTTGAATGCTATTGAAGCAGTCGTTAAATCTGTAAGGTCCGCCGCCTCAACGTCTGCAGTATAAGAATCGAAATGACCCTTCACCTTCGAAACCATCATGTGTTTCACTTCAAATCCAATTGCTGAGTGTGCCTGATCAACTGTCCATTTTCCCATTTTAAAATTCCTCCTAATATTTTTTATCTCGAATTCGAGATATAGTTTTAAAAAAATATCTTGAATTAATTTATTTTTAATTCGAGATAAATTTATCATATTTTCCTCTAGGGTGTCAATAGATAATTTTGAACACTGCTATTATCTGACTTCAGTTTTGTTCGAACATGACATCACTTCGGATAAATTGAGCGCCTTTGACTGCTATTTTGTCTGAATATCAACCTACTTCAGAAAAAGTGAGCCGCTCTGGCTGGGGTTTTGTCCGAACTTGCCCTTACTTCGGACAAATTGAGCGGCTTTGACTGCAGTTTTGTCCGAACATGACTCTACTTCAGACAAAATAAGCGGCTTTGGCTCCGGTTTTGTCCGAACTTACCCTTACTTCGGACAAATTGAGCGTTTTTGGCAGCAGTTTTGTCTGAACATGATTCTACTTTGGACAAAGTGAGCCGCTCTGGCTCCGGTTTTGTCCGAACTTGCCCTTACTTCGGACAAATTGAGCGCCTTTGGCTCCAGTTTTGTCTGAACATGACCCTACTTCGGACAAAGTGAGTCGCTCTGGCTGATGTTTTGTCCGAACTTACCCTTACTTCGGACAAATTGAGCGCCTTTGACTGCTGTTTTGTCCGAACCTGATACTACTTCAGACAAATCGAGCCGCTCTGGCTGATGTTTTGTCCGAACCTGACTCTACTTCGGACAAATCGAGCCGCTTTGGCCGCAGTTTTGTGCGAACATCACCCTACTTCAGACAAAACAAAAAGGACAGTCCACAAATCCCGGAACCGTCCCCTAACCTAGCTTTATTTTTCCGTTTTAAAAGTCACTTCGCCTACACCTATGTCAGCTTTCAGGTCAATCTTTACCTTCGCATCTTCATAGGCTTCATTTACATAAACGCCATTTCCTTTTGAAATCAAATCTTCAAAAGTCGCTGACCCGATTCCTTTGTTGGCTTTAATTCTGACGCCTGTATCTTTAGGAAGGATAACGGTCATCTCACCGACTCCCGATGAGATTTGGGCGTCGAAGCTTTCTTTCCAGTCTCCTCCAAGATCGACGGTAATTTCACCAACCCCGGCATTCACTTCTAGGCTTGTAAGCTGAATCCCTTTCAGATCAAGATCGGTTTCTGACGCGCCTGCGTTCACGACAAGATCGACTGGAACATCTTCATTCAGCTTCAAATCCCATTCATTCCTCATCTTGCCGATTTTAAAATGCTTTGGCTGGTCAATCTCCACCTTGCCGACTTTCCTGTTCAGGTCATAGGAAACCTCAGGCTTCATTTTTTCGGGTTCATAGATCGCTTTACCATCCACCCACTCATCAGCACCGCCAGCAACATTCATTTCCCCGGCACCGAAATTCAACACAACCTCCAGCTCCTTCGCCTGATCTTTCTTCACGACGATTTCATCACCACTTTTATCACTGGCAAAAATCACTCCATTACATGCTGACAATAATAGAACAGAAGAGATCGCGGCCAATCCGAACACAATTATTTTTTTCATTTATCTCGCCTCCAACTGATTATAGGTCAATCATAAAGCATCCCCTATAATCACTTAACAGGCTGGGGCTTTAACTTTTAATCAGCCTTCAGACCTAGTTGTGGAAAAATAAACCAAATACTTTTAAGGACATGAGTTCTATCCCCATGTCCTTTTCTTACAGCCCTTTCTTTATAATGCCTGCTCTGTCCTCCATTTGTGGAGGTTCTTCAAACCAGCCATTTTTTATCGTGATTTCAATGCCTTCCTGAGCATAGAAAAATTGACAGTTTTCCTTAACCCATACCTGTCAAAATATCGGCAACAAACTATCCTCTCCCTCTCTATACGATTGAGCAAGAAGATAGTTCCAATTTTCTGTAAATTATAACCCAAGAAAGACATTTATTCTGATAAACTTGGTTAAAAGAGGGGGAAGATTAAAATGGAATTACAAGTCTGGCAGCCAGTCACATGCCTGGTGAAGGGCAATATTATCGGAGCAACTTTTCAATATTTTGATACGGCTGATCAGGGTGGTCTTAAAATTGTCCTGACGGATATCAACGGAACTATCGTGGAAGTGATTTATGATAAGCATTCACCAATTGTAGGAGACTGTGTTTGGACGTTTAGATACGCAAATGAGATAGCAAGGTCTGACCTGAATAAGTTCATTGACCGCGCCGATCACTCCAAACTAACTGATCCGTCTGCGCATCATTTTTATAAAGCTTTCCAATCAGACTTTATTTCATGGTATGATCATTTGTCCTGGCTCGGCAGTGATGAGGCACCAAACGTTGAGCACCATATCTATATGTATAATGACGGAGTTTTCGAAGTCATCAGCGATTATGAGCCAAGATTCATCGTAAAAAAACAGGGTGACGGTTCCTGAAAAACAGGAATCGCCACCCTTTATGATTATCTCACCAACCCGTCCCCGACCATGACATACTTCCGTGTAGTCAAAGCGGGCAGCCCCATTGGTCCTCTTGCATGAAGCTTCTGTGTGGAAATTCCGATTTCTGCTCCGAATCCCAATGCTCCTCCATCTGTAAAACGAGTGGAAGCATTATGATACAGTGCGGCTGCGTCAACAACCTGCAGGAACTTCCTTGCGTTCACAGCATTTTCGGTAATGATTGCTTCTGAATGCTTTGTCCCGTACTGATCGATATGCTCGATGGCTTCATCGATGTTGTCGACGACTTTTATGGCCATGTCGAGGCTCAGATATTCGTCGGCCCAGTCTGTTTCCGTTGCCGGGACCACGTTTGGCAGTGCGGCTGCCGCTTTTTCATCTCCGTGCACGGTGATGCCATGTTCCTGGAATGCTTCAGCAAGCTGCTGTTTGTTATTCTCAAGCCATGCCTGGTGGACGATAAGTGTTTCCGCTGCGTTGCACACGGCCGGACGGTCTGTTTTGGCGTTGATCATGATTTTGAGTGCTTTTTCAGTGTCCGCTTCTCCGTCTACATACAGGTGGCAGTTGCCTACTCCAGTTTCGAGCACAGGAACGGTCGCATTTTCGACGACTGCCTTGATCAGTGCTCCGCCTCCGCGCGGGATCAGGACATCGATATGCTCTTTCATCGTGAACAGCTGCTGGGTTGCTTCACGATCTGTTGTTGCGATGAACTGGATGGCGTCTTTTGGCACCTTTGTGTTTTCCAGTGCCTGGTGCATGATGTCAACAATGGCTTTGTTAGAAGACAATGCAGAAGAACCGCCTTTTAAAATGATTGCGTTGCCTGATTTGAGCGCCAGCCCTGCTGCATCGACGGTCACGTTCGGGCGCGCTTCATAAATCATGCCGATGACGCCAAGCGGAACGCGGATTTCTTTTACATTGAGCCCGTTTTCGAGCGTCCAGTCTGAAAGAACGTCCCCGATTGGATCATCATGCTCCGCTACTTGACGCAGCCCTTCGGCAAAGTCCACTATTCGTTCGCGAGTAAGGGCAAGCCGGTCCATGAATGCGTCCTCGAAGCCTTTTTCCCTTCCGTTCTGCAGATCCTTTTCGTTCTCCGCTAAAATGGCTTCGTAATTGTTTTCCAGTGCATCAGCGAGAATAATCAGTGCTTCATTTTTATCGTCAGTTGAAAGGATGCCCAGCTGTTTCGCTGCCTTTTTCGCTGAAATCGCCTGCTCTTCTACTGTCATAGTCTTGGTCATGGTCAATGTCATCAAAACGCCTCCTGTAAAATTTTAGACTGATACCGGTAATGCAAAGTCACGTGAACAAACAAATGTGTCCTGTTCGATCGCTTCTTTTCGCTCGCATTCTTCTTCAATCAGTGTTTCTTCCAATTTCACGCTGGAATAATTCATTCGTCCAAGGCCGATCTCTTCTCCGTCTACATCCATTACTCTGACGACTGCCCCCTCACCGAACCTTCCTTTTACCTGAAGGATGTCGGATGGCAGGATGTTTTTCCGGTCTTCGATGATCGACGCTCTTGATTCAGGGCGGAGGATCACTTCCCCCTCAGGTCCGGAATGGAACGCGATCCATTGCTGGTTGTTATCGAGGTTGAAGCCTTCCGGGTCCTGGTTGAAATAAGTTCCCCTGGCACATCCAGTCACTGCGTCCATCAAGATGTTTTCGCTGTCGGCTTTTCCTAAAAATGAATCGATTCCGGATGCCATCGCAATTTTTACCGCGGATATTTTCGATTTCATCCCGCCAGTACCAACCGCGCTTCCGGAACCGCCTGCTGCCGCTTCGATTTCCGGAGTGATTTCACGGACCTTATCGAGCAGCTTAGCATCTGGGTTCGTATTCGGATTTGCATCATACAAACCATCAATGTCGGAAAGGATGATCAGCTGATCTGCTTCGATCAGCGCCGCAACCTTCGCCGATAATGTGTCATTGTCACCGAAACGAAGACGGTCGACCGTAATCGTGTCATTTTCGTTGATGATCGGGATGATCCCTCTCTCCAGCAGCACGTTCAACGTATTTTTCATATTGTTATAGCGATTCTCATTCGCGAAGTCGCTTCTCGTGATCAAAATCTGGGAAGCTACGTACCCATGAGATAAAAAGAGTTCTGAGTAAGATTCCATCAACAAGCCCTGACCGATCGAAGCCGCTGCCTGTTTTTCCGGCAATGAAGTCGGCCGATCAATGCACCCAAGCTTGCGGTACCCTGCTGCCACAGCGCCTGATGAAACGACGGCTGTTTCATAGCCCGCATCCTTCAAGGCAACAATCTGGTTCGCCAGGTTCTCCAGCTTCCTGCGGCTGATTTCCCCGTGCATACTCGTCAGCGAACTGCTGCCAATCTTAATTACAACTCTTTTTATCTTCCTGTCTTGCTCTACCATCCAATACCTCCTTGTAAATCTGCCAAAGCACTCCATTCAAGAAGCGTTCGTTTCCGTTCGTTTTTGCCAACGTTATCTATGGTAACATCCTAAAGAAGACATTCAAGGGATACGGAGCCATTCGTGAGCATACGGCCGAGATAGTGAATGTAAGCGATAACATTTTAAAGATACAGCGGGTTAAGTCGTGCTCATCCTTACTCAGCATGGCTGAGGGAAGAATATGGAGATATATCGGAAGTTTCGCAGTTTCACAAAATGACATCCTTTTAATAAGAATTAACAATGGGGGTATCCTATTGCGGTATGAAGAAGCTCCCCGAAGGATTAACTGGGGCTGTTTCAAATTTGCATATCATATTGAAACCTAACAGAAACTTCTGTGAGTCTTCAATTTACGGTAGATTTTAACCAGCAACTTTGCTAACAAAAATAATAGGGAATCTAAGCACCCTTTAGTTGAATAAGGACTATAATCCTAATTATCATCCTTTTAATTTTTTCTGATGAACAGTATGGTTTTCCTGGAACACAAAATATACATCCTCTAAATCTAAATACATTCTAATTGAAAAAAATAAATAAATGGTCATTTAACATTCAACCTATCTTCATTTTCCCTTGTATTCCTTCTCTTTTTTTATTAAATATTACAAGTACATTATCCAACTCGGTAATAGTATAACTAATCCATTTTTGTGATAATTATCATTTAATAAGGGAATTCTACTCTTAAATTTAGATTAATGGAGGAGTAAGATGGAAAACAAAAGGGAGTTTGTAAAACTTACTAGCTCTGAAATAGCATTACTTTGGACCACATATACCAATGACAGTATTGTCTCTTGTTTAATAACTCACTTTATTGAAACAGCAGAAGATCCAGAGGTTGTTGAAATACTCAAACAAGCACTTAATATAGCAGAGGCTCATATGCATTCAGTAAAAAGCTTGTTTGAAAATGAAGGAATAGCAATTCCACTCGCCTTTCCTATTGAACAGCATGTTGTACCTCATGCACCTAGGTTATTTTCGGATGTAATGTATGCAGAGTTATTAAAACATATTTGTTCATTTGGTCTGGCATCCCATATGAGTGGTGTAGCAACCGCACCTAGAGAGGATGTTAGAACTCTGTATGAACAATTTTTTAACGATGCCTCATCACTCAACAATCGTGTTATCGAAACTATGAAAAGCAAGGGAATCCTAATTCGTATGCCTAACATGGAATACCCAAAGCATGTAGAAATGCTACATAATCAGCATTTCCTTGCTGGATGGTTGGGTAGACAGAGGACTTTAATGGCAATTGAAGTAACACATTTGACAGCGTGTTCTCTTCACAATGTAATGGGAAAACATCTGTGTATGGCTTTTGCTCAAGTAACAGATGATGCTGATTTAAGAAAATACTTTTTACGAGGTAAAAAAGTATCAACGGATATCGTACGTGATATTCATGATATCTTAGTAGAAAGTGATGTTCCCATCCCTTCAACATGGGATGCAACAATATCTACTTCCACAGCTGCACCTTTTTCTAACCAATTGATGATGGTGTTAATTGGTACAATGTCTAACTTAGGGATATCTTCATATGGTGTTGGTCTGTCGACATCAATGCGTAGGGACCTCGGGGCTTTATACGCTGATTTCATACGAAAAGCAAGTTTCTATGGAGAAGATGGGATGAACATTATGATAAGTCGGGAATGGATAGAACAACCCCCGACGTTCGTTGATCATGAAGCTCTCTAAAGAACAACTGGATTAGAAAACAGACACCTACTTAGTAAAATATTTCTAAGGTCAAAAAATTACTGATGGGTAAAACCTGAATTCGTAACAGTAAAAGGTTTAATCAGATAGGGGCTCAAAAGTGAGCCCTTTTATTTTGTCTGCAAAATCTCCAAAGTAAACAGTTTTTGTCTACTATGCACTATAGAATGACGAATTTCTTATTCCACATTACTGTTTCACAAACTAATTATAGGAATGCTGCCCGTTAATCGAAATAGAAAAAAGCAATTCCCTCTTAGACCTTTGTTTGACAAAAGATAAAATGATCATCAGGATTCCAAACGTGTAGATGATCTGCACTGTATCCTCGGAGCCACAACACGCCGTTAATTCGTCTAAGATAAAAACCTTTTGGAAAATCATCGTCTTTAGATAGTATCTCCGACGCTATTGTGACAGAGCCTGACGGAGCTTGATTCCGCTGTAAAAGATTCCCCGAATTACCTTCAGGCTGATCCAGATAGTCCAGTCTTAGGTAAGGTCCCAGCTCAAGCGGGCACAATTCCAAGCCTAGTTCGCTCGCTTTTTTAAAGATCTGATCCGTAGTGGCTCCATCAGGAAAGCCAAGGTTGCCAACGGTTAATTCTACGGTTTGAAGATTGTACTTTGTATCAGAAGTCTTAAATTTATCATCAGCTAACAGCCGCTCTCCATACTCATTTATCAAGATAGAGTATTGTTGCAATTTCTGGATAAGCTGCGATTTTGTGAGTTCCCCAACCTCTATTTTTCTATTAATAACTGGACAATCAGGGTATACTTTCTCATTTTCAAAACGCAATCGTAGTCACTCCTAACATATTGGTACATAGACTGAAAAAACGATATAAGGGACTACATTTAAATATTCTAAATTCGCCCATAAATTTCCTTATTAAACTAAACTGCTTCTTTAGTCGAATAAGAAAAAGCCACCAATTTCGGCAGCCTGAATTTCAATTCTCGCTCTAGGAAATTGATAAGGACATTTTTATTGAAGTCCATATTTAAGTATTTGATATCTAATAACCTCGTTGCCAAATGTAAACCATATTAAAAGTAATAACACTATAACGCCCATCACTAAACTAAACCAAGCAAAATATTTATTTTCCTTATTTATTAAAGGGTATTGAACAATTAACAATGTCCCAAAAGCAAGGGTAATTACAACGGAAAGTTGTCCTGTTAGTGTTTCAAAAACCATAGAATCCCTCCCTTATCAATACAAGTATTTTAACATTATTTTCTAATTCCTTGTTCAACCATCCTGTATGTTAGCTAAATAAGGAAATCAATAGAAAAGGCCGTTAATCCTCCTGGATCAACGCACCCGTTCGTTGAAGATGGACTCATTAATCAGAAATAATGAGTCCATCTTCTGCAACTTGCCCCTGAACAATAGAATTTGGGTATTCAACCAATTCAAAGGATACTTTTTGGCCATGTTTTCGAACTTTGAAACATTAGGAAACTTTTCCGAATCAAGTAAAATAGAACTGTAATTTAGAAAAAATCGCTGAAAGCAACAACTATTATAAAGTGCTTTTCGGCTTCTTGATTGATAATTTTTTTAATATGTTCCTTCCAGCTAATAACGCAAAATATAAAGAAATTGTGACTAGTAATATTGCATAAAAGTCTCGTCTAGCAAGGTAAGTTGTAGAGTGAAGACCTTTTATAGTTAAGTGAGCAAACAGGTAGGAGATGGGCAATAGAATAATTTTTTCTAGTCCATTTCTTATTTTTTCATTCTTACGGAATATGGCCAATCCAATTCCACAAATAAGTAAAAATCCTATAGCAAACATCACATAGTAGCTTAGAACTAGCCGAGGTAACGTAATGACAGAACCATCCGTTATTGGATCTCCATAAATTAAAATATTTTCACTTCCATCGGTATTGTAATAATAGATTGAAGCGACCGTTTCTCCATTCGGGTTTAAGACAGTATTTTCTAGGTTGTTTTTGCTTATTTTATGTTGCCAAATCGTTTCCCATGTAGTTATATCATAGACATAACCTGAATTGTCTGCTGCTGGATATTGTTCTACATGGAATCCGGAGACTTCTTCACTAAAATTCAAAAGTACAGTTCCGTCATCCTTTTCAATGATCGAAACCGCATTTTCATTATAAGAAATGTATGCTGGCTCTGTCAGATAAGCCATTGTAACCACTGCAAAAACCAATGTTACCATGACTGAAAGAATAATCGTTTGCAGCTTTTCCCTTCGCAATGTATTTTGTATATTTCTTAAGGGAGCTATATCGGTATCTATTGGCAGTTCTTCAAGCATCCTCATTTCTTCAAGTCGTTTTTTGCAGTTTTCACAAGAAGCTATATGTTCTTCAACGATATCTCTAGTATCTTGACTTGCCATATTCTCGACATATAAAGGCAGTATATCCCTAATCATATTACAACTAATTTTCATCGATAATCCCCCAATCGCGCTTTAATCTTTTCTCTAGCACGGTGATAAGTAACACAAGCCCAGTTATCACTTTTTGCATACAATTTGCCAATTTGCTTAAATGACAGTTCTCCAAATACACGGAGCGTAAAGACTTTTTTATATGGCTCTTTTAAATTCTGGATAATTTCATGTACCTTCATAGACGCTTGCGAAGTGGTTATTTCTTGTTCTACATTGTCTTCACTAGCTGATTCCGGAAGTGACTCTAAATCTACAATGTTTTTTTTCTTACCCAAGTAAGAGTAATAACTGTTTTTGGCAATTTGGCATAACCAAACACGGATATCACTATCCCCTCTGAAACTGTCTAGCGATGTTAGTGCCTTCATAAAAGTTTCCGAAGTGATATCTTCAGCGATATGCTTATCGCCAGACAAACTATACACATATAAAAATACATCTTTAAAGTATGTATTATAAACATCCTCAATCTGTGTCACCATCTCACCTCCTTACATATAAGACGCGATAAACTCAAATATCTTACAAAAATATAAGAAAAACCGTACTAAATACGTAACGGGTTCGGTTATTGGGGAGAAAATAATAAATAACAACCTAATTGGGGACGCAATGAACATACGAATTGGTGTCTCCTTTTTTGTTGTTATATTAATATTTTAAAAGATTTAACACACAAATTAGTATATCTATACGCAAACCAATTGGAGACACCGCATGTATTTATGCGGTGTTGTTAGAGCCGGTGCTAAAACTTTTGCGATTAAAAGGAGAATGGAAAATTTATGTTAAAATAACTTTATAGATGAAATAGTAAACTGATTGTAATTTTACAACATAACACAAAGGAGAGTTTGAATGGCCTTAGAGGTACATAACAAAGAAATCCAAATCCATTTTAAATCTTACCTACTTTATGTTGGACTTGGATTGGTTGCGGGTATTATAACTCGTTTATCAGATTTTTTTCCAAATGATGACTTATGGAGTTTTAGCTCCATAGCCACTTTATTTGGCTTTTGGATGTTAACCGTAACATTGGTTATATATTTTAGTAATTCCAATATAAATGCGGCGATTAATGTTTTATTGTACCTATTTGCTATGAATTTCAGTTTTTACTTTTTAAATTATGTACTCGGCTTTTTTGTTCCAATGTTTGATAATGACGGATTTCAATGGAGTTTATTTATTTACTTTAATATTTTCGCCTTAGTATGCAGTGTTAGTAGTTATGCACTTTACTTTTGGAACAAAGAGAACAAAGTCAGTAATTTTTTGTACGCATTACCAGTAAGCGGATTAGCTGCGGAAACAATTGGTGTTAGTATCTATTTATATAAATACCATACCTTTTTGTTTCAAGTCATTTTCGACTCCATTAGTCTAGTAATAATAGGCTATTGGTTCTATAAAAAAGCAAATAATAAACTGATTTATTTAGCAACCATAGTGGTTACCACTTTAATAGGTTATTATCTGGTTTACCGTCCTTTTCTCTAAACGATTTTACTGAAAATATGTCATAAAATAGCAACTGAATAATTCAGTTGCTATTTTTAATGTTAATTTTATGGCGAAATCGGTGTTATTAATATAGAAAAATCACCTGTGAATTGGAGTTTTCTCCCCATCAACCGAACCCATTACAAAATACGTCCGGTCTTTTTTCTTCCACCATAATTATTGGAAATCCTGTAGTGGAAACTCCTAAATCCCCCTTTATAATATTCAGGGACCATTTCTCCTCCACATTGTTCACACTGAAATCGGTTTAGTTTAAGTGAAATATATACAATCTTTATACTAACTAATATCTTATTGCCAAGCGATTTTTCACAATAGGGCCCGTTTATTGAATAAGAAAAGCGCCCCTTCTCAATTGAAGCATCGCATCATCTATGAAGTTATACCATAAATTACGTTCTTTCATCTACTGAATAAACAATGCTAATTGTGAATCATTACACTTAAACTAACACCAGTTAGTTGATTGACAGTCAGGTATTAATACAATTGAGCCAAATGGTTTGGATGGTATGTTCGGAAACGGATATTGATTGAGCGTTACCTTACAGCAATTAAAGATGGACTCTATGACTTAAGCGTTTGCCGGCGCAGGCTCATCAACTCTTGAATATATTGTTAAAAGACTATTTTGTAAGGAAGGTGATATCATGAAAAGTTTTATCCAATGCTGTATTGGAGCTGGATTGGCCTTATTGGGTTTTATAGGGATAGGCTATGGCCTTGGGATTGCAGGCGCTGCAGCTCTAGAAGGTATAGCGAGACAGCCTGAGGCAACAGATAGGATCGCTAATGTTCTTTTCTTTTTAATAGTGATTCCGGAATTGATTTTGGCCTTTTTATTAGTTAAGACCGCATTAAGGATTCATAATTGTGGAAATTACAAAGATTGAGCTGGAGAGTAGTGGTTTTCCGCCACTACTCTTTGCAGTTTGGAGTTGACCAATGAATATTTAGAAGCCCGTAGACACTTTGTAACCTCAAAGTTTCCGCGTGCGGTAGAAATTATTTTCGTTTCCCAAGATTCTTGAACAAGTCTTTTTTTTATCCAGAGAGGCTGAACCGTCATTACTATGATCCGAAAGAGACATAGGATCGGTTCTCAAGTCTTTGATAATACCCTTCCCCCCACTCTTTTTTATTTTTTGAAATAAATATTGAATAATATTAAACTTTTCTTTAATATTATTTATATAAGGAGGAGTGAACAGGTGAAACGCGATGAGGTACCAGAATGGATTCTTGCCTTGGATCAAGAATCACTCGAATTTATCAGGAAGTTCGTTTTGAATTCCGGCTCGCTAAAGGAAATCTCCACAATCTATGGAGTTTCCTATCCAACCGTCCGGACAAAGTTGGATAAACTGATTAAGAAAATTGAGCTGAATAGTAAAAAGGAAGATCTTGAGTTTGTCAGTATGATTAAAAACATGGTGCTGGATGAACAAATCAGTTTAGACGTTGCAAAGCTGATTATCGAAAAATACAAATCGGAAAGGGTCGATTCTTAATGCCTGCTATTTATGGATGGTTGATTGCAATCGCAGTGATTGGAGTCCAATTTTACTTATCAAGGAGAAGTCATGTACTTTTGGGAGCCATCATACCTGTTTTGTACATCGCCTTTATATCGGTGTGGTTTTACAGGAGAATTGGTGCAGAAGATACGCTGCCCCTTATCTTAGCTGGTGTTGGCGGCTTGGCCTTCCTGCTAAGTCTCTGGATCAAAGGCAGAGATCATCTGAAGAGGCAGCGCCAAAAGGAATTGGAAAAAATACAATTACAAGATATGTAATCTTGAAAGGAATAGATCATGGCAATTGTCGATTCTATAAAAACAACAAGCATTCAAACCTGGAAACACGCATGGCTTCATATCAAAAGGTCTTTTTGGAAGTATTGGTTCCTGTATTTCATCGTCTTTGTCATGGCTTACCTTATTACATTATTCATAAACCCGAATTTGAAAGAGCTCCTTTCAGGTCTGGATGAAAATTTCAAGGAAGATGCCCCTGGTAAGGGATATTGGGAAACCACCCTTTTTCTCTTCAAAAATAACTGGCTCGTTTGCCTGCAGATTCTGATCCTTGCTATCATCCCCATTCGGCATCTGTACATATTGCCGCTCATCACAACAAGCGCGATGATTGGCATGACGCTGTACCTTGTCCAGCAGGTTGATTTAAATGTCCTCCACACATTCGGATTCGGTTTTCTGCCGCATGCGATTCTCGAGCTGACCATCTTTATGCTTGCCGCCATTTATGGCAATGCGTTGAATAAGAGTATTGTGACTAGACTGACCAATACCTTTCGTAAAAATAAGAAAGGCACATCACCATTCCGTCTCCACTTCAAAGAAGCTTTTTCCGCCTTCATCTTCGTCATCACACCATGCATTTTCATCGCTGCTTTTATCGAAGGGTTTGTTTCAAAATTTTCTTTAACTGCATTTTAGCCTTGCTTGAATCCCACACTGGGGATAATGAAAAAGGGAATCGTCTATAAACCGACGCTTCCCTTTGTACAACCTTACTCTTCCCCTTTAATCAACTTTTCCCGATCGACAAACATAGGCGGCTGCTCGAGCCAGCCTCTTTCAATGATCATCTGGGCTCCATCTTCAGAATAGGTTAATGCTCTTAGAATAAAACCGCTATACAACGCCCCAACATCCCTTCTCATGCTAAGGGACAATGCGAATCCGTAAGCAGCCACGCCTAATTGGGACAGGATGCCCACCACAAACAGCATCAGCTGGTCAGAGTATGGCGGTTCGGTTGAATCACTGACGATTGAATCCCAGGTCATCGAATTGGGGACATTGCTTTCCATCAACACATGATGGCTCTCCCTCAAGATTTTGTCGCAAAGCTGGACACCTGAATAAAAATATGATTTCAAATCAGGATCCTGGGCTACCTGGGCAAAGCCGATCAGTGTGGACTTCCCAAGTTCATTATGAAGCGAGGTCAAATAGAGATGATTCACTTCGTTTCCTAACAGCGGCCGTTTTTTGCCGAACCAGCCTGTCAGGAAATATTGCTTGTCCACAAAATCCACCTTTTTCGGATAGTTCATGTATGGAGGCCGGATGTAAACCCCTTTCTTTTTCATCAGTGTGGTAATCTCACGGTTAATTTCCGTTGCCTGCCTGTGGAATTTTTCAAAAAGACCACGGATATCATCCCTCGATGAAGTCGCAATGGCACTCGAATGGCTCGTCAACCCAAACTTGCTCATATGCTGCATGTACTCCATGTAAAAAATATCCGAAAAGAGCCGTGGGGCAGACAGATTCACATGCTTCTCGACGGAAAATCCCTCTGGCCTCGCAATGCCCTCCTGCTCATAAATTTCGCTAATATTCTCCAGATGAGAATCCGCTACTTCTATCGTAAATTCCAAAAGTGGTTTTACCTCTGCATCCTCCACACATTGAGTGAGTCAAAATACATTTGACGACACTGTCGTTGACATATGTATCCCATAAATTCGAAATCTCCGCGCAGGTTAAATGAACCTTTTGATCTGATACTTCCATACGATCTCCTCCAGAAAAACAGCAAGATTTTCTATAGTTTTTCCTGATCAATGCCAAAAATGTATTTTAATTTCCTAGAAGTGCATCCCTTATTCACGGCACATCAAAACCGTTCCTTTGCCCTCGGTTTCAATAAAACTGGGTATACAAGTTTCACAAATGCCTATTTCCTATAAACTAAACTGTAGATTTTATTGAAATCGGGGAGTGAAAAAAATGAATGAGGATCTTCAAAGCTTGTTTAATGATTTAATTCAACTTGAGCATGTTTCTTCAACACTGTATCTCGCGATGTCTGCTGCGATGGCCAGACAGAACTATACCGGTATCGTCCATTGGCTAAGGCTGCAATCAGAAGAAGAGAGAACACATATGCTGACCTTGGTTGATTTCGTCGTGAACCGGGATGGAACTGTCCAGATCAACAGCATTCCTGCCCAGCCGACTGACTTTGGCACTCCGCTTGAGACCTTTCAAAAAGTGTTAGCACATGAACAGTATGTCACCAATACTTACCGACAGGCCTATAACTATGTGAATCCAATCGACCCGCAGGCTGCTTTGATTGTCCAGGACCTTCTACGCGAACAAATAGATGAAGAAGCTCAAGCCAAAACAATCATTGATCGCCTAAAACTTGCTGGAAATAACCCTTCCGCCATTTTGTTGATCGACCAAGAATTAGGCACAAGAGCCGCTGCCCCGGCAGCAGGCTGACTTCTGGCAAATGCCTGATGCTTCTTTTTAAAAAGGGAAGGACATGGGATCCGTCCCCTTTGGGCTAGACATTTAAAAGAGACAAGCTTGATCGCTCATCTCAAAATATCCCCCTATCGCTCTTAATCAAACGTTTGATTAAAAGCCTGCCAACCTTAGAGGGACGTGGGTTCTGTATATAATTAGCGGATGATATTTGCAATCATCCGAATGTTATCTGTAGTTTTTAAAAAAAGCGGACATATTCCGCTTAAATTGTGAACTCCCCTTGTTCTTTAAAAAATTAGGGGAGTTTTTCCGTTTATTTAATCCAAATCATCGGATTTTATCTATTTTAGAGCAGTTAACCGGAAAATCTCCGCTTATTTCTGCTTCAAAGGGGGCCTTCCGACACGATAACCGGAATTTGTCCGCTTATCTATTCTCACCCTACACGAACAGAGCCAGAAACCTGAAAAAGAAAGCCCTTCTTCCCTGAAAGACAAAGAGTCCCACCGCAAAATAAAAAGCATCCCGAAGGATACTCAAACATAGATTTTAAGTGGTTCCACGCTGATTTTCAAAACGACGGTCGATGGGTCATGGACCATGTTTATTTTCTCTACCATATATTCTTTTTTGTTGATCGTTACCGTATTGCTCGCCCGAAGTGCTGCAATATAGTGCTCCCAGTGCTTTATATTGGCACTTAAAAGACACTTTTCTTTCAGATAATAATCCACCCTGTTCGGTATGCGATTCAACTCTACACCCCCTTTTGGTAGAGTTTATGAACGAATGTACCCAATCATGACAAGCTGTTGTCCTTTGTTTTCGTTATCGAGAATGGCTGGATTGCGATATAATCAGATTAAGAATCCTGGTTAGAAAGGAAGGTGGATGATGGCAATCCGTTACAAGTTGATCCCTAATGAGCAGATGGATACCGTGAAGCATCTATGCAATGAGTTGATGTCCTACCAAAAATCACTAGCCACTATACGTCCAGAGCTTTTTAATGGCATGAGCTTTGAAACCAGAATGGTTCCTTCGGTGAAAAACGCGAAGGCAAATCAGATCATTGCTGCGATGGATGGTGATGAGATGGTCGGATACGTGTATAGCAATGTTTCCCCGAAAGAAGTATATTCAAATGATTTCGCTACTTTTTTCGATATGGACTCGGTAAAAGGAACTGAAGTTGGCTGCCTTTCGCAATTTTATATCAAAGAAGGCTATCGCAGCATGGGAATCGGTTCTGTCCTGTTTGAAAAATCAAAGAGCTGGCTGGATACATTTGACGGTATTGACGACCAGTTCATCTATGTATCCAACGGGAATGATGACGCTCTAAATTTTTACATAAGTAAAGGCTTTAAAACAAGCCATCAAATCCTTGATGGCTTCATTACCGTTCTCAGGAATACAAAAAGGGCGTCCCTATAAAGGGGGCTCCCCTCTCATTTTTCCATTTGATCAAGACTCTGGCATGATCCAGACGATTTCGCGGATCCGGACAAAAAAGGTTGAATCATACTCCTGTACCACCACATGATCTGGCTTGGCATCCTTCACCATGCCGCTGACCGAACCACGTGTTGTATCAAGCACCACTCTTTTACCAATAAGACTTTGAAGAGCTGAATGGACATACGGCTCAACGACGACTACGTTCATCGGTCCACTCTGTGAATACATTCCATTAGGCATCATCTAGTATCTTCCCCCTTCAGGCCAACCACAATTTTCCCTGATTATCCTATGACCATCTGGCTCGTATCGTTCCTTCCCTCGACATTATGAAAAACTAGTTGTCTATCTATTCATTTTCAGGTTATGATAACTCTAATTTTTCCAAATAAAGCTGGGGGTTGCATGATGAAGATTAAAGTAGATGATTTAACCAGTCCTGAAGTTATTCGATTAATCGGGGAGCATTTGCACGGCATGACGCTCCACTCCCCGCCGGAGAGCATCCATGCCCTCGGGCTGGAGGCATTAAAAAAGCCTGAGATCACCTTCTGGACGGCCTGGGACGGGGACCAGCTGATGGGCTGCGGTGCTTTGAAGGAGCTTGACCGCCAGCATGGTGAAGTGAAATCGATGAGAACGGCAGCTGCCCATCTTCGTAAAGGTGTCGCACAGGCGATGGTCGAGCACATCATCTCAGAAGCCAAAAGCCGCGGCTATCAGAAACTGAGCCTGGAAACAGGTTCAATGGAAGCCTTCCTACCCGCAAGAAAGCTTTATGAGAAATACGGCTTCGATTATTGCCCGCCTTTTGCAGATTATAACGAGGATCCGAATAGCTTATTTATGATGAAGGAATTGTAAAATGGGCCTCCCGCAAGAGACCATGGGATGGTTTTGCGGCTTCGTAAAGAGGCAGCAAAACTCCCCCCTTGTAATGGTCTTACTCTTCCTACCTTTGAATCTGGCACAAGTTCCATACACACATTTAATATCGGATTTCCTCTCTTTCTAATAATTTGTATATTTCCAATAAAAAACATCTTTTAGCAAGAACTTCCTCCCTGATATAATACTATCGATAACTTAATAAAGGGGAATGAGAATGACAATTCAAGAGTTTGAAACACTGGTGAACAAGCTTGAAAAACAGGCTTCTGCCAACCCTAAGATTTACAGATTCAAGGTCATCATGCTCACTGGACTTGGTTTTGGTTACGTTGCGTTATTTTTATCGTTATTTTTATTTTTGATGGCCATTTCAATTACCATGATTGTGGATGGGAATTTTACCTTTGGGAATGTGAAAGTTTTGCTCTTGACGGGAACTTTGTCGTTCTTCATTATCAAAGCCCTGATCGTGAAAATGGAAATGCCTGAAGGGTATTATCTGCAAAGAGAGGAAGCTCCACAATTATTCGAGATGATTGATTCTTTGCGCCTTAAAATGAACACTTCGCCTATTGATGAGATTGTACTCGACAGTGAATTCAATGCATCCGTCGCCCAAATCTCCAGCTATGGATTCATCGGGAAAAAGCGGAACGTGCTGGTCATCGGCATCCCGCTGCTGTCGACTCTTTCCAGGGAGCAATTTACGGCTGTTCTTGCCCATGAACTTGCGCATATTTCGAATTCTGACACGGCCATGGGTGCGAGAATCTACCGCTTGAGGATGAGCTGGGGACGTTTAATGCACTCCCTTGAAGAAAACGAACAATTCGGCACCTTCATTTTCAGGAAGTTTTTCCAGTGGTATTACCCGAGGTTTGATGCCTATACATTCGCGATGGCCAGACAGGAAGAATACGATGCAGACCGCTCGGCAGCATCGGTCACATCCCAGCAGGCAATGGGAAAAGCACTGGCTGTAATCTCTGTGGCCGCTCCCTATTACTACCGTGATTTCTACAGCGAATTGTTTGAAGAATGCGCGAAGACGAACAGTGTCCCTCAGCCGTATTCAAACTTTGCCGAGAAGTACCGGTCACTCAGCGAGCAAAAAGCAAGCCAATATTACAGCGAACAGCTGGAAGCGGAAAGTTATGTGACCGATACCCATCCTTGTTTAAAAGACAGACTTTCCGCACTTGGTGCAGAAGCACGGTTACCGGAAAGTCAACAAGATTCTGCGCTTGATGCATTCTTCGCATACCCTGGCCGGGTCCTGAATGATTTTAATAAAATGTGGGTTGACCACAACCAGGATGACTGGAAAGAAGAAATTGAAAACTTCAATGATTCAAAGCAGCGATTTGAGGAATTATCCAGCAAACAAGTTGCCACCCTTGAAGAACTGCTCGAAAAAGCCTTTTTGACAGTAGAGTTCAATAGTCTGGAAGCTGCGATTCCACTGTATGAGGAAATCGCGGAGAAACACTCGGAAGACCCGCGAACCGCTGGAGCGTTGATGACTTTGGGAGAGCATTATCTGGAGTCCAGCGACACAGCGGAAAAAGGAATCCAATTGATCAACCTGGCTATGTCATACGACTGGGAATTGCGTTTGCCAGGGCTTGACGTATTATGCGGATACTATTATGAAACAGAACAAACCGAGTTATTTGAAAAAACAAGAGAGCGTCTGGAAGAGTGGGATCAACTCGTAGAAGCTTCCAATGAAGAATGCGATTTTATCCAGCCAAAAGACCGCTTCATCACTCACGACAAAGAAAGCCAGGTAATACTCGCAGGAATGAATCAGCTTGCACAATTCAAAGAAATCACAAATGCATATCTCGTACGAAAGCAACTCAACTCAATCCCTGAGCGCAAGCAATACGTGCTCGGACTCGACCTGTCACTCCCGAAAAGCACGGATCTCGATGAAGCCGAAGAAGCTTTATATGAAAAATATATTCATGGTCTAGGAGAATTCGAGGATACCTGTGTCATCATCCTCAATGACAAGAAGGACTTGCGAAAAAGCATGCTGAATGTGGAGAATTCCCTCATTTATACTGTGGAAGATAACGAACAAGCCTCTTAATTATGGAAACAGCGAAGTCACTGGGACTTCGCTGTTTTTATGTCATTTTTTTCATCCATTCAAATAAAGATAAACAATCAGAAAGATGATTAATCCAATCATGAAGACTGAACCAAGACTTGCGCTGAACACGACATAAACCTTCGTGTGGAGGATGACATGAACAATTAAAACGATAAGCAAACCTAAAAGCAAAAGGATGGTCAATTGTAAATTCTTATTCCTATTCAAACGATCAGCACCTTATAGTCCGTTTTATCGAAAGGCAATAGTTGTCCATATTCTTTATATATTTGACCGTGATAAACTTTATACCTTCCCAGACAAAAAACAAAAGGACGGTGATCCCGTCCCATTGAATTACCTCTTATTCACTTTCTTCGGCTGCCAGAACCGTCTCCAATTCACTATATTGTTCGGATGGAACCAGCTCATCTTCCACCAGGACATAAGGATGTGTTTCCATCAGGATGCTTCTGAGGTGATCTGGCATTTTCACCCCTTCATACGCGCAAATCAACGGGAAAAACAGTTGATTTACAGCTCCATCTACTATTCTCTCAAAGTCTTCAATGATACTCAGAGGCTCTTTCATTGAAGCCCACTCGACATGTGCCCATGAACGGAAAGAAATTTCATTTTCCACATATGGCTGAACTGTTTTCTCAAAGTACTCCGTATCGCAGGAGGATGATAACTTCCACTTGAATAATAAAAATCGAAGTTGTTGACCCAGTGAACCATTTTCATTTGGGCTTCTGTTAATCGTTTGTTCAGTTCTCCATGCAGGATCTTGTAAATACGATCATTTTCAATCAGGATCACATAATCCCCTGACAGAACGCCTTCTTCTATATATCTTACGGCCTGTTCTATGTAATTCCTCATATCATCATATGAGTATAGTATGTGAACATTCTTTTGCTCCTCTAACAACTGAGCCATTTTATATGCCAAGCGATCACTCCTTTTTTGTATAGCATCCATTTTACGCTTTTTCTGAAGAGAATACTATTTGTTTTGGTAAATTTGTTCCTAATGATAAAGGGACGGTGCTTCCGTCCCATAGAGATACATATACCCGGGACACCAGAACCGTTACCAATTCTTCTTCCCTTATTCTTTTTCCTCAGACACCTTAACCGGCGCCAGGTCCCAGACTTCCTCGACATACTTCAAGGCATTATAGCCTGAAATCTTGAGTTTCATATCCTTCTTTTCGAGCCCTTCGATCCCCAGCTTATGTTCTGTGACAAAATAACGAGGTTTCTCTAATCTTTCATAATCGACAGGTCCTGAATGCGGGTCGTATTCGACGCCATTTTTATCTATTAGCACTCCCTTAGTGTCTACATATGAGATGCTTGGATAGGCTGCAGATCCGTCCTGGAAATCGAACTGAAGCGATTCGTATTCGCGATTTTCCAAATCCTTATCACTGATCACTACATTGGTCATTGGTCCGTCTTCGACCTTATCGATGGTGATGCTGCTGCCAGCATATTCAATCGTGTGTGGGAACTTTTGGTTTCCGCCCAGGTCGATGGTTTCAGGCTTGACGACTGATAGATACACCGATTCTAACTGTGCTTTAACCTCTTTTGGTTTTTCACCAAATAGCGGATCAAAGTACGTTTGATACGCCATCCATTCATTTTCGTGCTGAGCATCCATAAACTGGCTGCCATACAAGTCCGCTTTCATTTCTTTCTTGTTTACTTCCAGCGTACGGAAATTCACCCCATCGATCCGTTTCTCCATTTTTTCAGTATTGATTGCATACTGTAAAATCGTTGTCGTTGGAGCGATCACCAATTTATCCATCCGAACCGGGACACCCTCGATTTCTTTTTGCTGATGGATCGTGTATTCCTGGGATGGCTGTTTTTTTGCCGGAAATTCGAATGACCAATTACCTGTTTTATACTCACCAGGCATAAAAGCAAATCTGTAGCCAGGGTCGTTCGTCAATTCCTGAATCCTGGTGATCCTCAGCTTGATCAGCCCATCATCCTCTTCAAGCGGCCTGAGGGAAACTTTTCCGTAAAACACATTCTTCGCATTTTTGTTCATTTCTGCTTCAGCATCAGGAAAAGAATACAGTGGATAGCTTTGCGTTTTCATAATGTCAGATTCGTTCTCAACGGAAACTCCATCATCAAAACCCATGAAATATTGCTTGTCTTCCTCTAAAGAGTGAATTTCATAAAAAACCAACGTCTGGAAGTCATCAGCAACCACACCCTTGATTTTCAACAACACGCCTTCACTTTCCGCCTCAAGGCTCAGCCTTTCACCAAGCCCTTCCTGCAGAAAGGAACGTAATTGTTCATCATCTTCCGTCCATGCATAATAGGCCTTCGGCAGCGCACCAGTCATGAAACCTAGTGCCAATAAGAAGACAAAAGCACCTGAAAAAATAAGGGCCCATTTCGTACGTTTTTTGGTCTTCTTTTTCCGGTGTTCCTTCTTTTCTGCCAGCCTTTTCTTGACGTTTTCCATGAGTTGCGAAGGTACAATCAGATCAACCTCTTCAACCTGATTCAACCTGGCCATCGCCACTTCCTGAAAGCTCCCCAAATCTGCCTGACATTCCGGGCAATTATAAAGGTGCATTTCGAATTCAATCTTCACCGGACGATCCATCGATTTTTCCAGATAATCGATGTAATGCCTATGGTACTCTACACAGCCATGTAAATCGGTCCCATACAGCTTGTTCCGGACAGACTTAATCCCCGAGAACAGAAGGCCCTTTATTTTATCGGCCGAAATGCCAAGGATTCGTGCTGCCTCCTCAAGGGTAAAACCTACTGCATAGGTGAGGACAAGCGCTTCCTTTTCATCACTGTTCAGGGAATCGATTGCTTCGAAAAGATCCTGACGCGTATCCTCATGAACTTGCAAGCCACCATCCAGCGAAAGCTCACGCGCAGTCTCAATAAAAATGGTTGTCACCCATATTCTGAAGGAAACACCCCCTTTGTACCTTGGCCACTCCTTATGTACCTTCACAATGCACCGGTAAAAAAGCTCCTCCATCTGCTGCTGATTTTGAACGTAGAACCAGCCCAGCGTATAAAAATAATCCTTATACCTATCAAACCAATCAACGACAGATTCAATCCCCTTCTCCTGGATCGACGCTGTCGAGATCGGCTCTACTTTTTCCAGTATCATCTATCTTCCCCCTTGGGAACGGTAAGGCTGTCCCTAACTTACTTTTTGAAAAGTCAGTCATTTTTAAGCATCAAGAGCAGCATGCCACGACTTTCTTAAAATCCTTCTCCCTGACCCAAATTTCGTCATCTTGAATACCCTTATCTGAGAACTGTATATCACTTCAACAATACCACAAAATGGCAGACAGAGACATAGGAACCATGCTGTGCCATTTCAAAAAGATAAGTAGCAGTTACCTAAGACTACCTAATTAAAAGTAAGTTGGTATGCTCTTTATATTCACTGAATTCCATGCTCAGGATAAATCAATTCATGGTCTACGAAAATCCGGCACTCTACGGTGATTGCACCACCGAGGCTGACCTTAATTTTCTGTTTTTCACCTTCATGACTTTTGATCACCCCATACAAAGTGGCTCGATCAAAAGCAAACCCCAGATTCTGATCCTGCAATTTACCATCGACATAAAGCCTCTCGCCATTAAACCATGTATTCTCCACTTGTATATGATGACCCTTGTATGTAACTTCAAATATCTTTTTCATTATCCAACCTCCGATCCCTTATTTTATATACGGGTATATAGACTGGAAGTTTCAAGGAAATTTAGGTGCATATTGGTATTATTAAACTGAAAAAAATCGATGAAAATTTCCAAATCGCCAAAAAAATCGGTTTTCGCCAATAAACACTTCATTATCGCCAATAAAATAGGATTTTCGCCAAAAAACAGGTGAAAATCGCCAATAAGATCATATTTCCGCCAATAAACATCGCAAGCAGACAATTGAAGCAACGCTAACATTTAAAAATAAAGTATCGGCCACCCATGTTCTTGGTAACACTGCAGACATAAGCAGGGTATCACCATTCGTGAGACCTGATTATCAGAAAAGGACTTCGTGAACAAATGTCGTATATTAATAAGGCTAGTATTTATAGTCATTAAGAGGGTGAAGGTATGGGGTTGAGCTTTAAAATCGCGTCCGAAACGGAGATCCACGAAATCTATGAATATGCTGGGGTAAACCGTAAAGAAGCAACGAATCATGATTCAGAAGATAATCGGCAGAAAATGATTGAAGCATACGAGCATTCTGTGAAATTTAATGCCTATTTTGTTTGCTTGATGGATGACGCCACCCTTGTTGGATGGGTTCAAATCGATAAAGCTTTTGATTACTTAACGGGTGATGAAATCGGCTGGATCAATGATCTATATGTCAAAGCGCCCTACAGAGGCAAAGGCTACTCCAAATTATTGATGGAGGAAGCTTTAAAAGAATTTCGCAAAAACGGATATAGTGATGTAAGACTGAACGTTTATTCCCACAATGAAAAAGCCATGAAATTATATGAGAAAATGGGATTTAAGGATGTCAGCAAATTCATGAAGATTTCTTTATAACATCAAAAACGCTGTTGATTCTGATCTCAACAGCGTTTTTCTATGTGGCCGTCTTGTCTGCCCTCTTCAAATTGCTATCCAACAATCAATCTTTCTTTTGGATAATGGCACTTCGGCTCCGCTTTCCCACGGTTGAACAAGAAAACGAAGGAAAGGATCCCGATTCTTCCGATGAACATCATGGCTATGATGACGACCTTTCCGACGTAACTTAAATCAGGCGTAATCCCCATTGACAAGCCAGTTGTCCCAAAAGCGGAACTGACCTCGAACATGATCTCCATCATCGAGAACTTTTCTGTTGCATTCAGAATGACCACCGCTGCAAAACAGAGGATGATCGCCAAAAAGCTGACGACCACTGATTTCCGAACGTCTTCTTCATGCAGTTCACGGCCAAATACTTTAATAGAGTTATGCCCTTTTGCAAAGTTGATAATGACCAATAAAATCACAGCGAAAGTGGTCGTCCGTATTCCCCCGCCTACCGAACTTGGCGAAGCTCCAATGAACATCAAAAAGCACAGAAGCAGCAATGTCGGGTCAGAAAAATCACTGACATTCATCGTAGCAAGGCCGCCATTCCTTGTGGATGACGATTGAAACCAGGCAAAGAAGAAGGATTCATGCCAATTGTAATCTTTGAAAAAGTGGTTATACTCAAACAGCAAGATGGCGAATGCACCGAAGAACATCAGCGCAAAAAAGGTCATGGAAGTCACCTTGGTATACAAAGAAAAATGTGCTCGATTGTGTTTTTTGCGATTCAGGAAAAAATCCTTCAACTCCACCAAAACAGGGAATCCGATCGCTCCCAGGGTCAGCAGGATGATATTCACAGTTTGCACGAAGTAATCATGCGCAAATGGAATCATAGAGCTTCCCGTAATATCAAAGCCTGCATTCGTCGTTGCACTTACAGCCGCAAACATTCCCTGAAGGTATGCTTCCTCCCATGTCGAAAAAAACCTTAGAAAATAAGTCCCTAAAATCAACGCTCCCAGTGCCTCGATCATCAGGATGATGGTTAATATCTGCCTCATCAGTTTAACCAGACCCGACATATGGGACTGGTTCTGGTCCGTCATGATCAACTGCCGGTCTTTAAGGCCAATTTTTTTACGCATCACAAGCCAAAAAAATGTACCGAGCGTCATGATCCCGATCCCCCCGAACTGGAGGATGAACATCAGGATGAAAACACCTGTTGTACTGAAGGTATCCGGTGTCGACACGACCGTCAGTCCAGTTACACTTACCGCACTCACTGCAGTAAACAAGACATCTATGAATGTCCAGCTCACCCCCGGCTTCAACGCGATCGGCAAGCTAAGTAACGCAGCTGAGATCAAAACAGCGAAAACATAAAATAAAACAATGATCTGAGCCGGTTTTAAACGATTCTTTTTCAATATATTGACCAAAAATACCCCTTCTTTACATTTCAACTTATGATGGAAGTCCCCATCCCTAAAAATCAAAAAAAGACCATCCCAAATAAAGAATGGCCAATAAGACCCTTCCCTCAACCGTGCTTACGGAGTTAGCTGTCGGATTAGGGATTGAGAGCATCCCCTTTTAGCATCACATGCGCTAAAATTCACCCCAAGATAAAATCGCTTTATCAAAAATGGTTCCCCCGCTCATAGGATTCAGCAAAAAGGTTTTCGTTATTAAAATGAATACATATAAATTACTCCTATATTATATTGGTGTCAATGCCAATTTTACATTTCAGACCAAATAAGCATCTAGGGACGGCTCTTCCAAGGACCCCATCTCCCAAGCACATATAAATACTGCTTTAGTAAATACTAATACTGATAAAACGATAACTGAGGAGGAATCTATAATATGGAACAGAATCAACAAAAGCCGAAAAGTAGCACTGCGACAACTCCCCAATTTGCCGGCACAGATGCCCAGCAGGTAAAACAGCAAATCCAAAAAGATGTAGAGGCTGGCCAGGGGGCAATGACCTCCCGAGAAGCAGGAGCCATGCGGGATTAAAAACCACTTTCATGAACTGCACCGAAATTGTCAGACACAAAACTAACAATGGAGGTGCAGTTCATCACGGTGGTTTTTTCTATGCAATCATTTCGATCTTACGTTCATGCGTTGGCTTCTGAGCCACTTCATTATCGGGCAGGAATATCAACCTTTTTATTGTATTGTTTCACATAGTGGATGCCTTCAATCAGAAGGTATTCCGGCTCGGACTTCGTATCGAATACCATCGTGCGCTTATTAAGGATCCTCCCATCCTCTTGTTTTTCCTCAGTCTGATTGATCGTCGTTTTCAGCTCAGTCTGCTTGTTGCCGCTTTCGATCTTTACTCCATCCAACAATAGATTGCTGTCAGTGGCGAATGTGACTTCTACTCCTCTTTCAGTCACCGATATGTCTTGAATCCACAGCTCATTTCCGCCCAGGCTGAATCGGCCTTCTGCAAGAGGAATCTGTTCATCCAGCTTCTTATAGCCAATGAAATCTTTCACGACCAGTTCAAGCGACTCTAACTTTTCCGGCAGGGCATCGAAACGCAACTCAAACTTGCTGCCACTCATAGAGGTCTCTACCCCGCTGCCGAGTTGATCCATGAATCTTCCATTCGCCATTAACTCAACACCCGTAAAGCCATAGTGGATTCGATCGAATGCCGGGACATCCATCGTCCCCTTGATGACCGTTGTAGTGGGAGTGGCCGTGATCGTCTTGAACGTCAGTGTTCCATTATCGACTGCCACCGTTTTTTTAATAGACTGCTTGATCTGTGTTTGCATCGCTTTGTTCGGTTCATAAGGGAAAGTGATTTGCACTTCCTTATTTTCTGGACCCTGGTCGAAATGCAGGGTCAATTTTCGCGCAAACGGATTAACAGGCTCAAAATGCCCGGTCCCCTTCAGCTCAGTTCCCTCATCATTCAGCTTTGCCACACCGCTCTCCACGTGGGCGTTTGTCAGGAAACCGGTGATTTTCCCTGGAGAGAAAAGGTCACTAAGTGTGTCTTCAAGCCCCTGTGGATTAGACAATGTGTAATACATGACCAATTGATTCTCATCCGTCATGATTCCATCAATCACCAGCTCTGTCCCATCAAATAAAGTCGTCCGCTGGTCAACAACCTGCCCCATCCCTTTTTCATTCAAATCCTTCATAGTTCCACTGATGACATCGTCAAAACCGAACAGCTTTTTTCCATAGTAAGCAAAGGCGTTGTAATTATAGCCCGCGAGCATGAAGAAAATGACCGCAACAGCAGCCAGTTTGAAGTAAGGATAGGTGCGCCTTGGCTTCCGATTTATTTTTTCATCCAGCGCGCCCCTTAATCTCGCTTCAAAACCGGCCGGAGCTTTCACAGCATCGACCCGCTTCTTTTCCTCACTCAATACTTCCTCAATTTCTTTCATCGCCTTCACCTCCAAAGTGTTCCTTCAATTTCTTCAACCCTTGAAAAACCCGCGATTTCACAGTTCCCAACGGCACATTGGTCATCTCCGCAATCGTCCGATTATCAAAATCGAGAAAATATTTTAATTGAATCGCTTCTTTTTGCTCGTCATTTAAAATAGAGAGCATTTCGCTGATTTCCATTTGCTGATTCGGATTATTAAGAGACTGAATCCGATCATTTTCATGAGAAGAATGCCACTCATCGACCAACACCAGCTTCTTCTGCTTGCGAAGTGTCGCCTTGCAGACATTCACAAGAATCGTCTTGCTCCAGCTATAAAACGATTCCTCCTTCTTTAGCTGACCAATGTTTTCATACAGCCGGACAATCATCTCCTCAAGCGCATCCATCGCATCATGCTGATTTCCCATATACGTGTAGGCCAGCCGATACATCTCATCCCTCTCCGCCATGATCAGCTCCAACAACGCCTCTTTACTACCCCTCTTCGCCTTTCTCACCAACCGAACAACATCCATCCCATCACCCCGCTCCTATGTAAGAGTCATAACCTATGTAAAAAGTTCATTATTTTTATAAATTTATATATTAAAAGGAACACGGATATCAGCGGCAGCAGTTTCCCCTTTTACTTAAAGCTTGTCTGCATTTTATTTGACAGCTTTTCCTCTTAACACCCCAAACCTGTCTGAATCACGGGCTTATTCTGACAGCTTTTCCTCACAGAACACCAAACCTGTCTAAATCNNGNGNTTATTNTGACAGCTTTTCTGCTTTGAACCTCAAACCTGTCTGAATCACGGGCTTATTNTGA
>NZ_CBCSFH010000005.1:0-270990 GCF_965138835.1 Mesobacillus thioparans
CTTTTATAATCATGAACGTTACCAAAAAAGATTAAACGGCCTTAGCCCTTTAGAATACAGGGCTAAAGCCGCTTAGATTGTTTTTATTATTTCCACTGTCTACTTGACGGGGAGCAGTTCACACCGACTAGTTCTTTTTTGACTATTTCTTTGGAATTTCACAACCATCGTCATCACAAATCATACCATCATCGTTGTTCAGAACGGTGATTTCGCTCTCGGTGATGACTTTTTTCAATGACTGGACGATGACATCAGTTGATTGTGCGCCAGTAATCGCATACTTCTTATTAATCAGGAAGAATGGCACACCTGTGATGCCGTACTGCTGGCCAGTGCTTTCATCGGCGCGGACTTCTTCGGCCATTTCATCGCTGGCAAGCATTTTGGCTGCAGCGCTCCCGTCGAGCCCAACTTCCGCTGCGAGTTCCGCCAATGTTCCATGGTCACCAATATGCCTGGATTCGGTAAAGTAGGCACGCAATAGCCTTTCCGTCATCTCAGCCATTAACCCATACTTTTTCGCGAACATCGTCAGGCGATGGGCATCGAAGGTATTTGTTAGTACCAGCGTATCGATATTATATTCCAGACCGGATTCCTTCGCCATCTGCACCATATTTTGCGTACTTGCTTTTGCCTGGGCAATGCTCATCCCGTATTTCTTCGAGAGAGCTTCATACATGTTATAATCTATATCCCGCTTCATGTTCGGATCAAGCTCGAAGCAGCGGTACGTTACTTCTATCGGGTGGTCGATCTGTTTAATAGCGTCATCCAGACGCCTTTTGCCAATATAGCAGAATGGTCAAGCAAAGTCCGTCCACATTTCAATCTGCATTCCGGATCCCTCCTGTTGTTTAATTCACACTATAGTATAGGTGTTAATCTAGCAAAAAACACGAAATAAGACTCGGCAAAATAAAAACCATACCACTGCCGGCCCTTATTCGATTTCATATACCAGCCAGTCAGACTGCTTCCCGCCCATTTTATCGTACAACCCCTGGGCAGCAAGGTTATCCTTACCCGTTTCCCATGTCATATAGGCAAAATCATTCTCCCTTATAAAGGCCAGGCATTTTTTAAAAAGCTGCTCACCCGCTTTCTCTCCTCTGGCAGTTTCTTTGATGAACAAATCATTCAGGATCGCTGCGCGTTTAACCTGCAACGTGCTGAAAGTAAAATACAAGGTGGCAAACCCCAGCAGTTGTCCTTCTTTCTCCGCAACAAACTGCAATCCCGTTTCAGGATGCTCTAACAGGTGACGAATCAGGTTTTTCAGTTCAGTTTCATCAGGCATTGGTTTTTTGTAAAAATCGACAATGTATTGAACCATCAGATCGAATAACTCTGGTGTATCTTTTTCTTCCGCATTACGTAAAATCAGCTCAGCCATATTCTATTCCCCCAGTCACACTTTTTCTCAAGGCTACTTTCCATTTCTCTTTTTGAAGAGGAAAATCCTTCTATCTGATTCAACAAAAAAAGCTGCCGAGGCAGCTTTTCAATCATTATACATTCTGTAAGTGCTGGATTTCCTTGAAGGCCTGATGAAGATTTGATTTCACCATGATTCCTTCTAAATTCAATCCTAGTGTCACCATCGTATGGGCGACTTCAGGGCGAATGCCGGTCATAATCGTTTTTACGCCAACAAGGGCAAGGGCGCTGATGACTTTAAACAGCTGATCAGCAACCATTGTATCGACGATCATGACACCGGAGACATCAAAAATCAGGTGGGTCAGCTTTAACTTTACAGCCTGCTCCAGTGTCTCTTCCATCAATAGCTGAGCTCTTTCTGTGTCAACATTCCCGACAAGAGGCAGTACCCCTACGCCAGGCATTAATGGGACAACTGGCACTGAAAGCTCAAGCAAAGCCGTTTTTGCATTCTCAAGGCTCTGTTGATGTGCTTCAACAAATGTGAGGCTGAAGCTGTAGATCGCATGATCCATCAATGGGTCAATAACATCCAATACCTCAAAGAAGACAGCAGCAGGCATATCCTTGGCTTCTTCTCTAATCGCTTTCCAGATATGTTCCCGATAATAGGTTGTATCTTTTAACGCTTCATCAAGAGAGGCACCCAGCTTGTAAATATATTCACCGGTTTCTTGTCCCCAGTTTGTCAGTTTATCGAATACTCTCTTAGGCTCTTCATGCTCGATCAAAGCTTCGCCGAACAGTTCAACGAAATTTGCCCTGACTTCAAGGATTTGCTGTTCAATTCTACCAAGATCATATTTCTGCGCTTCCGTCAAAACGGCATCAGAATACCTGTCTTCGTGAACAGACTTTGCGATTTGATGCTTCCTGCTGATAATGGCTTCCCCTAATGCTTGCAGTTCTTTAGTCATTACGATTCCTCCATATGTTCTATGACGATGATCGTCTATATATCCAAACTCATATAATTTAAATTACACTGTTATAAACCATCATAACGCAGGATAGGAAAACAGGACAAGTTTTTGAGCCTGCAGCTGATGCCGGTATATTTCCTTTATGTAATTTTTAAAAAAGGATTACAGCCACGATTAGTTAATAGATGGAAGCAATCCTTTTTTGTAGAAGAAAGCAATCAAATCCATGGCTCGTTGCGGCAATTTCCGAGGAAAGCGTTCATGCATGTAAAATTTATAAAATGCCGTCTTCAAGTCCTTCCACTGTGAACAGTCCTTCGATTGCCGAAATCGCGCCACATCAATGAGCTTGATATTATTATCTGGCGTGATGATGATGTTCCTCAGATGGATATCGGACGGGTTGAGGCCATTTTCCCGTGCAACTTTCAGGGCGTGGTCAACTTCCTCAATATGATCTGGAGAGATGGTCCTTCCATTTACCAGACATTGATAGAGCGTCAAGCCACGAACATAATCGATGACCAGATAATTACTCCCTGAACCATGAAGATTAGGGAAAAACCTGCTTCCAGCAAGCTGCTCATACACTGCTGCCTCTTCTGCCGCAACTCTGTGGAACTCCGGAAAGAAAACCTTCAAGACCAAGTCCGTTCCGCTGATCAAGAATGCGAAAGCACTTCGACCCTCCCCGATCAGCTTAAGTCTTGGGTCCTTATGAACCAAAACTGTTTTTGATCCCCGCACTAAATAAACAACACTATTTGCAAGATATTCGTATTGGTTCATTCTTTCTGCTCCTTCCTTAAAATCCTGTGTTGTCCTGAATTCCCGTGTTTCCGTTCATTTTTTCACAACCTTAATCATATCTTCATCCCAGCTTTCTATTCCCTGCTTGAAAACGAGCTTTGTCTTGAAGTGATAAGAAATATGCTTATTCGAGAGGGGAACATCTGTTGGGAGCTGGAATGTGAATGGAACCTCATCATCCCCGTCAGGTTGGATTCTCGTCTTTACATCGATAAATATTTTATCCAATACAGCTTCTTGTTCTGTCTTCAAATCCACCATGACAAGACCGCATTCAATTTGCTGCAGTTCCTGGGCAACCGTCCCGCCCTTGATCAAAAACTTCCCATGCACAGGATCGCCCGGGGTTAGGACATCCTTCTTCAAAACCAGATCAATCTGGGCGGATCCTACTCCAAACAGTGACATATACTTTCTTAATAACATTCTGTTCCTCCCTATTGGTAACTTTTTTGATTCATCGTGCGTTGACTCAGTTCTGATCAACTGGCTGCCTGGATATTCACTCCAATACAATTACACTCCGATATTTCACTTTATGTTAAAAGACAGCAATTGCGTCCAGATGCTTTATAAAAAGGTTCCTATCATCAAAATTTTTCGCCTCTACTACCTTATGTGACCGAACTTTTCCCATTGGTGCTTTTTCGGTCACATATTCCCTTTTTATGTGACCGAACTCTTCCCGCGGCACTTTTTCGGGCACATATTCCCTCTTTATGTGACCGAACTCTTCCCGTTGGTGCTTTTACGGGCACATATTCCTTCTTTATGTGACCGAACTCTTCCCGTTGGTGCTTTTTCGGGCACATATTCCTTCTTTATGTGACCGAACTCTTCCCGTCGGCACTTTTTCGGGCACATATTCCCTCTTTATGTGACCGAACTCTTCCACTCGGCGGCTTTTCGGGCACATATAAGACGGAATCGCTTTAGCTCAACCAAAAAACCAATAAAAAAACCTTCACCTGATTTGGTGAAGGTAATAAAACAATAAAAGACCTTCACCATGTTTGGCAAAGGTCTTGCTAACAACGATTGTTGCCAACAAAGCCGGGAGTGACCTCCGTAATGACGACTCTGTTGTAAAAGCTACTCCCCTTTAGGAGAACTATTCATTTGTATGTCTTCATGATACACGACAAATCGGGCTGCCGTCAAAAGATATCAGACGGAAAACGGATCTTCCTCCTGTCAAACTCACTTCGCCTCCACGCCGAATTTGCCTTCCTGGTAATCGCGGTATGCCTGGCGGATTTCCTCCATTGAATTCATGACGAATGGGCCGGAGGCAACGACTTCCTCTTTGATTGGCTTGCCGGAGTAGACCAAAACTCTTGAGCGCTTATTCGCTTTCAAAGTCAACCCGCTTAAGCCCTCCCCGCCATCATTGAAGGTCAAGATTGCTGCTGAGGATTTTTTTAGGTTGACCTCGCTTTCACCAGCTATCAGATCACCTGAAAGAATATACAGGAAAGCATTATGTCCTTCTGGCAGTTCATAGGTGAACTCTGCACCCTCTGTCAGGCGAATTTCAGATAAAGCAAAAGGCACCAATGGTTCCAGCGGTCCCTTTACATCGGCTGTTTCTCCTGAGTAAACCTTTAGCGTGCCACCCTCGAATGCAACAACAGGCGCCTCTTCGGTATAAACATTCTGATAGGAGGTGGTGGTCCCCTTCAGCTCTCCTGGCAAATTCAGCCATAATTGCAGTGTATGGGCAATATCTTGATCCACCGCCTCTTCAGCATGTCTTGCTCCGCTGCCGGCGTTCATGTACTGGATGTCCCCAGCTTCAAGAATGCTGTGGCCTCCATGATTGTCGATATGTTCCAGTCTTCCGTCGATGACATACGTAATCGTCTGGAAGCCGCGATGTGGATGATCAGAAAAGGTTCCGCGCTTGAACCAGTCCTCCGCCATTAGAATGAACGGATCCAATTCCCGCCAGTCCTGCGGGTTCAGCACGAGCCCTGCCTGCACATGCGGCATGCCCCTCTCTTCATATTGAACGGTCCAATGCTTCTTTATATCTCTTTTAAACACGACTAACAACCCCTTTGCAGTTTACCTTCCCAGTTTCATTAAATTATACCAACCCAATGAAATATTTTAAAACAAAGATACTTTAAATCGAGATAATTCTATCCTTACCTTAGCACAAGTCTCAAACTAGTATTCTAGAAAAATTCTATTGTGAGAAGGTTTTTCATCCTATATAATATACAATTGGCTTTTAAATATCGTGGTTCGTAACCATCCCACGTAAAAAAACTAGGAGAGATGAAAATGAATACGAGAACGATTGTCCGAAACGGGATTCTGGCTGCGTTGTATATCGCCGTTTCTGCTGTCATCCAGCCATTCGGCTTTACGAATGTACAATTCCGCGTATCGGAAATGTTCAACCACCTGATTGTTTTTAACAGAAAGTATTTCTTCGGAATTGTATTAGGTGTGTTTCTAACTAACCTGCTTTTTTCCCCGTTGATCGCCTATGACCTTGTGTTTGGCGTTGGCCAGTCAGTGATTTCTTTATTGATTACGATTTTCACTGCTAAATATATCAAAAATATCATCGGCCGGATGATTGTGAATACATTGGTGTTCACCTTCACGATGTTCCTGATTGCGCTTGAATTGAATCTCGCTTTCCAGATGCCGTTCTGGTTCACATGGCTGACAACAGCCGCAGGTGAATTCACCGTAATGGCTGTCGGCATTCCTGTGATGCTTGCCATCCATAAGCGCGTCAACCTGGGAAAATTAGTATAACCGAACAAACCGCATGGGTTCAATCCATGCGGTTTTTATATGGATGCAGTCCATTCTTTCCTTTTAGTTATCCTTTGCACTGACCTGCTGTCTATATATGTACAAACTCTTTTTTTCGTCTTTTTTCCTTATACATTCTCGCATCAGCCATCGCCATCATCTCTTCCATCCTGCCCGCAGATGCACTAGTGCATGCATAACCAATCGATAAGCCAATTGGGCTATTTCGGTTTTGCTTATTATACAGGTCAATCGAGGATCGAATTCCCCTGGACGGCGATCAGCTGGCCATCGTGGTAAACCGGGCTAGCGTATTCTTCAAACCAGAGGTATTCTCCTCCTGGGCCGCTCCAGTGCTGAAGAATTGGCTGGGAATAATCAAGCTTGCCAGTCACTTTATCATGCAGCTGCTCCACATCATCCGGATGAGATCGTTCGAAGCAGTCATACGGATTATCCATCGCCGCCTCAACAACCCCTAATCCCAGATATGTGTCCAGAGACGGACTTATATACTTGAATTTAAATTCCGGCTCAACCTGGTAATAGCAAAATGACATCCGTTGAATTCTCGACTAGTATGGCAATCCGCTGTATCTCGTCCAGTCCCTCATCTTGTTTCGAAATTTCCGCCTTTGAACGCAGAAGGAAACCTATAGCCAAGCCAGCAGCTGCTCCTAAAATGAACTCCATTCATCCATCCATCCGTTGTTTGTACTTGGTCTCACTTCCCATATTATGGATTTTATCATAAGTCACGGTATAGAAATATATTTAAATGTTGAATCCTTTTTTTTTCCTATGAACCATCCACCTCCCTGTCTATTTCGAATCAGCCCTGAGCCCTATATGAAAATCTGTCTCTGGCTCATTATGACTTTTGCATCCAAGGGATAAAATGGAAATATTACAGAGAAGATTTCTATTAAAGCACTGTGATTACCAGAGCATGTATTTATAAGGAGAAATATTTATATTCTTACAAAATTATAGTTATTTTTTCCTATAAATATGTGTATAATCTGTTTTTGGGTGTATAAAATAGAAATTTTTTACAATCTTATTTTAAGATAATATTAGGGAGGATTTTATGGGATTATTGAAGTTTATTGTCCAAAGAAAGATTCTAGTCAGTTTGATGGTCGTGTTAGTTTTATTGATTGGCAGCTTTTCAGTTTTGAAACTGGATAAAGAGCTGCTGCCATCGATCCAGATGGATGGAGCATATGTGGAAATCAACGCGGGTGAGATGCCGGCAATCGAAGTAGAAAGAAACATCACCACCCCGCTCGAAAAAAAGATCCTTGGTATTGAAGGTGTCGAGAAAATCGAATCGACCAGCAATATCGGCAGAAGCTCAATGCAAATGACGATTGAACGCGGAAAAGGCGATGAGGTTTTCAAGGAAGTAGAATCGGTCGTTAACAACGCAACCTCCGAACTGACTGGTGTCAAAGATGTAACGGCTGCCCAATACGGCACAAGCCAGGCATACGATTTCTTCATGGATGTATCCGGTCCTGATATGGAGAAAATGACTGCTTTCGCAAAGAACATCCTGGAACCACGGTTAGAAGCTCTTCCGGAAGTCCGTGATGTATCGCTTTCAGGCAGCCTGGAAAAAGAAGTGACTGTAAAACTTAAAAGGGAAGAACTCACGAAAAAAGGACTGGATGCAGCACAGGTAATTGGCGCGATCCAGCAGGCAAACACGGAAGCCACTCTAGGCCAGCTGAAAAACGAAACGAACTCACCCTCTTTGAGGTGGAACACCCAGCTTGAATCAGTCGAAAAAATCAAGAGTCTTCATTTAGCTACATCTAATGGCAATATCAAGCTTTCCGAGGTGGCTGATATTTCGGTACAGCCGCTGGAAAACGCCTCTCTTGTCTGGAAAAACGGTTCGAAAGATTTCATCTTTGTCCAGGTTGGCCGGGTTGCTGATGCGACACAGATTGAAATGGCAGATGCTGTTCGCAAGGAAATCAAGAAAATCCGCGAAGAAGGCTTGATCACCGGCGGGCTTGAACTGAATGAGATGGTTGCCCAGGCGGATTATGTGAAAGACTCCATCGATGGGGTCACAGGCAATATATTAATCGGTGCTGCTATTGCAGTTGCCATCCTAATGCTTTTTTTGAGGAACATCCGTGCCACTATGATTGTCGGACTTTCCATTCCAACATCGGTACTGCTTACCTTCGCTGCCATGTGGATGTTCGGATACAGCTTCAATATCCTGACGCTGATCGGGCTCGGATTAGGGATCGGCATGATGGTAGACTCATCCATCGTAATCCTGGAATCCATCTATCGTAAAAAAGAACTTGGCCTGAAGAACATGGATGCAGTCATTGAAGGGACAAAAGAAGTCGCTACAGCAGTACTTGCATCGATGCTGACGACCATTGTCGTATTCCTCCCAATCGGCCTTTTAGGCGGTGAGATGGGCTCATTCATGATCATTCTTTCAGTCGTTGTCGCGATTACGCTGATCAGCTCGGTCATCGTTTCCTTCACACTGATCCCATCTTTATCAGAGAAGTTTTTAAAGCTGAAAAAGAAAGAAAAAGTGAAGAAGGATGGTCCGCTCCTTCGTTCCTACAGCAGTGTAATCTCATGGACCATCGGGAAAAAGCGCCACAGTTTTGCCATCATCGGCCTGTTCTTCCTCATGCTTGCGGGATCGATGATGCTGGTGACGAAAATTCCGATGACGATCATGCCGGATATGCTGAATCGTTATGCTGAAATCATGGTCCCAGTTGAACCAGGTTTGAGTCTCGAAGAAAAGCAGGAAATCGTTACCGAAATGAATAAAGCCCTCGAAGGCATCAAGGATGTCGAGACAAATTATGTGATGGATTCAGGGACCATGATGTATACCATCATCAACATGACAAAAGGCGATGATATTACCCGGGACCAAAAAGAAGTGAATGAAGAGATTCTTAAGTCACTGAGGAATCTAGAAAAGACGGTTCCAGTCAAGGGAGCTCAGGCTGCCATGTCAGCTGGAGGCGGATCCCCTGTCCAAATCAACATTTCCGGGGAAAGTTTTGAGGAGCTCCAGAAAATTGCCGATGGTTTTACAAAAGAGCTGGCTGAAATCGACGGAATTGTCGGGATTGAGAATTCGATTGAACGCACATCTGTGGAACAGATTGTCCAGCTGAAGGAAACCGAAATTGAAGAAGCTGGATTATCCCAGCTGCAAATCAAGCAATACATCGAACAGTCCTTAATGCAAATGCCAATTGGTGAAATGAAAATTAATGATGAAAATATTCCTCTGAAACTGAAATGGGATGAAGAAACAGCCACTAAGTCAGCTTTGCTTGACCTGAATGTGCCAACTCCAGCTGGCGAGAAAAAGCTGTCAAACTTCATTTCATTAAAAAGTGAGGAAAATCCAAACGAGATCAAGCATAAAGACGGGGACCGCTTCATTTCCATCTCTGCTGATATTGAGGGCAAGGACCTTGGGGCCATCAACCGTGATGTCCAGAAACTGATGGACCGCTATGATGTGCCAGCTGGTTACAGCATCACTCCTGCAGCAGACCTCCAGCAGCAGCAGGAAATGATCCAGGACATGATTTTGATTTTGGCGATTTCCATCTTCCTTGTCTATCTGGTCATGGCCGTCCAGTTCAATCACCTCGGCCATCCGCTGATCGTGATGTCGGTCATTCCAATGACGATCGTCGGCGTAATCCTTGGATTGTTCCTGACCCAGCGTGAACTGAGTGTCATGTCAGGCATGGGAATCATCATGCTGATCGGAATTGTCCTGAATAACGCGATTTTACTGATCGACCGTACCAACCAGCTGCGAAGCGAAGGTTATACTGTCCAGGAAGCGCTCGTCGAGGCAGGCAAAAACCGCATCCGCCCTATTTTAATGACGACACTGACAACTATTGGCGGCATGCTCCCATTAGCCCTGGCAACAGGAGAATCTGGAAACTACCAGGCACCCATGGCAACTGCCATCATCGCCGGATTGAGTTTCGCGACGCTTATCACCCTGCTGTTGATTCCGGCTGTATACCGCATCTTCACAAGAAGTACCGAGAAGAGAAGCTGGTTCAGCAAAAAAGCCAGGAAAAGCAAAAATTCCATCACTCCTGCTCCCGAAGCAGTGAACTAAAAAAAAGAAGGCAAAACGAGTTTACAAGTTTTGCCTTCTTTTTTGATGTAAATCTTACAAGCTCATGTTATTCAAACTACTGCAATATTCCCCCAGACTGGACGTAGCGGGCATTGAATTCCTGGAGAAATTGGTTCGTAACTGCTGGATCATGGATGATCAGCATGTTCTCGTCGTTAACATTGTTTCCATTGTTGCTCCAGTTCGTCGATCCGACAATGACAGTAGGGTCACTGTCTGTATCGGCGTCAATCAGCATCGTTTTGCTGTGGAGCTTGCGTGTCTCTGCATCTGCATAGACAGGAGCGGGATTGTTCCAGCGTGTGTTAGGATTGTTGACACTGGTTTGTGAAGCAGTCCTCCCTGTCATGTCAACACTAGCGGACCACCACTGGTTCCAGAAATCTGAATCGAACAAACCTTTCACATCAAATCCAGTCAAAGTTCCTTCCATATCATTATAGGAACCTTCCCACTTATTCTTTAATTCATCCGCCAACGCCTGGTCGCTCCATGCAAAAATAGAGAAGTATGTATTAAATTCAGCTTCATTCCGGATCAAATCAGCCATTTTGCCGACAGCGTTATCCCCTGCTGAAAAATAAATCTCAACCTTCTTACCATTGATATCTAAAATATGTGTGGTGTTATCGCTTTTGCGCGTGCTGAAGTTTGAAGCCGCTGGATCTGGATTAAATGCATTGCTTCCCCACATCTCATTGAATTCCGTTTCATAGATGCCAGCAAGCTGTGGCCAGTTGATTTCGACAATTTGGTTCTGGTTGCCGTCAAGGATGCCCTGCTGCATGTTTTCATCAGTACCATAAAGGCCTGTCACAGTAAAATTCCAGGTCCCTGTGAATACCCAGCGGTCATCCACAATTGCGAATTTATTATGCATCTGGTTTCCTGGCCCATAGTAGCTTCCTGCAGATTTTTCCTCTGCTTCAACAAAAAGCCGACCAGTAGTATCACTGTTTCCGACTGTAACAGTTATTTGTTCAATATCAGTAACGCCGGCAGGCAATCCCTTTTCTGTTCGTTTGGCACTGTCTTCAACGGCAAACATGGGTGAATCTGAAAAAATGACAATATCATCATCAGTTCCAATGATCGCATCCTGCCCGCGCTTCATTTTTTCGAGGTATAGCCGCATTGTTTCAAATCGTTCTGCGTAATGCGGGTCTGCTGCATCCTTGGAATCTGCAATCACCCGCACATCCACACCCTGTGCCGCCTTCTGGATCAACGTATCAACCACTCTCGGGAGATTGATTTCATAGGTAGCTAAGTCAATGCTCTTTGTTGCTGAATTTAATCTTTTGATTAAAATATCTTCAAAGTTTACATTATAGTTCGCTTCGTTCCCAGCAGAAGCATATTGAGGAAAAGCACATTTGTTAAAATACACATTCATCGCGCCCTCTGCCTCAGAAACATTATTCAGGCGCTGTGTCCTGTCATCACAAACGCTTGGCGAATCAGGAGGAGTTGTATTTCCGCCGGCATCGCCACCCGAACCGCCGCCATCAGTGACCGTTGAATTGAGAGCCTTTGGAGTCCCCCGGCCATCGGCATAACTTCCATTGGCTGTCGCCCAGTTTGTCGAATCAAGCCCGGCAACCGCTGGATCAATCCGTTCCATTGACGCTTTAGCCGTGTTATCACCTGCATACCAGGAGTCAACCTCATCTATAACAGCACCTGTTGCATCCATTAATTTGAGATATTCAGCTGAATTGCCTAGCGAGCCGCTGTAAATCTGATCAGCCTGAATTCCTGTAACGGATTGGTCATCTGTCTTTTCAAGCAAAAAATAGCCATTTGCCGGAATCGTCCCGCTCAAAGTGATTGCCGGAGCACCGTCCGTTGCATTGAGCTGCCAGCCATCGAGCGCCACATCTGAACCTGAGTTGTTGTATAGCTCAATCCACTCATCGCTATAGCTGTTGTTCGTTCCCATCCAGGCAATTTCATTGATGACGACATTCTCAGTCCCTGCTGCCTCCACTCTTGGTACATTGGTCATGAATGATGGGGAAAGTGTTGAAAAGAATAAAATAATTGCGGGAAAAACAGAAATTAACTTCTTCAACTTTGACTACCTCCTCTAATATAAATCCAAGATAATCATAATGTAAAAAAGTTGTCGAAATATGATGAAAATGTAAATTTTGCGAAAAATGATTCCATATGAGGAGTTTAAAATTGTGAAGGGTATCACAACGGAAACGAATGACCCATGTACCTTCCAGTCTCATGCCATTTATTAAAAAATGCCATTCTCCAAGTCAAAAAGCCATGTTATCACCAACATGACTTTTTCAAATCAATATGAATCTGTCCGCTTCCACCAGGCTGACTTCGGAATCTTGTACTCAGCCAAAGCGATGGTCTCCCCAATCCTCGGCGTTGCAATACGGACTCCTGCTTCTTCCGCTGACCGGACTGCCCTCTCGATGGGATCATGCCATGCATGAAGAGAAAGCGTGAAGGCTCCCCAATGTACTGGTATCATCACCTTTCCCTGCACATCCTGATGTGCCTGGACCGTCTCTTCAGGGAGCATATGGATCGCTGCCCAGCGTGCGTCATACTGGCCGCATTCCATCACCGTCAGGTCAAATGGTCCATATTTCTCGCCAATTTCTTTAAAATGCGGACCGTAGCCGCCATCACCGCTGTAAAAGATGTTGGCACCCTGGCCCTTGATGACCCAGGAACACCAGAGGGTGGCATTCCTGTCGGTAAGACTCCGGCCAGAAAAATGGCGGGCAGGGTTGCAGGCAAGCTGGAGTCCCTCAAAGGAGAATTCATCCCACCAGTCATGCTCCTGGATGATATCAGGGGAAATTCCCCATCGCTGCAAATGCGCTCCAACACCCAGCGGAGCGATAAAATTCTTCACCTTGCCCTTTAGCTTAATGATCGTGCCATAATCAAGATGATCATAATGATCGTGTGAAAGCACAACTGCATCCACAACCGGCAGTTCTTCTATCTTAAAAGGCAGTTCCCTGCTATAGCGCTGATTTCTTAGCGGGAATGGAGTCGGTGCTTTCCCGAACATCGGATCGAATAAAATAGTCTTTCCTTCTATTTCAAGCAGGAAGGCAGAGTGCCCAAACCAGGTGATCTTCGTTGCCGAATCTTTTTCTGCCAAAGGTGTGAATGTGTCCATCGGAAGCGGTGCTGCCGGCCTTCTCTCTGGATTCCCTTTAATAAAGTCCTTCATCATCGAAATCATTGAACTAAAGCTTGTATCCCATGAAGTTTCAATCTGGTTGACAAACTTCCCGTTCCGGTATTGCCGAGACTTTGCGTATATGGATTTTCTTTCATCAGTGTGCTTTCCGCCAAATGCCGGATAGAGATTCAATACAGCATAAACTGCCAATAAAAATAACGCCAAGAATATTAATAGAGTGAACATCATATATACCTCACAAGATTTGATTGATCATCATCCAAATTCATGTATTGTCTCGGAAGGATATACCGTAAGTCCCGGCGCATCCTTCTGCGCTGCTTTATACATGGCGGATGCTACCGTCCTGCCCTCTATGGCTTTGTATTTCCTGAATGGCCCAGCAAACAGGAATGGCAGCTTCATAGCAATTGCAGCGGCCGTTCTTTCACCAAGCCTGAATTCATCCCGCTCCCCCAATAACAAAGATGGACGGAAGATGGCTGTTGTCTCAAATGGAATTTGCTTGATTTCTTCTTCAAGCTTTCCTTTCATTTTCGAGTAGAAGATTGGGGAATCTGGATCGGCATTCATCGAACTGACCAGCAGGAATTTCTTTGCTCCGTGTGAACTGGCCAATCTGGCAATCGCCACTGGATAATCGACATCTATTTTCCACATCGCTTCCTTCGTCTTCGCCTTTTTGATTGTCGTGCCGAGGCAGCAGAATACATCGCCGACAGCAAATAGTTCTTGGTACTCATTCAGCCGGTTGAAATCGACGACCTTCTCTTCTAACTTAGAATGTTTGACTTCAAGCGGTCTTCTGACGATTGCCACTACCTGTTCATATTCCTCCCCGTTCAATAAAAACTGCAGCAATTCATTCCCGATCAAACCAGTGGAACCAGCAATCAAAGCTTTTTTTCCCATAATCCAAAAGACCTCCCTGTAAAATACCTGCTTTCATTATTCCATAAATATTGGCTTATAGAAAAACTCAAACAAAAAAATTTCACCTCTGGGAAGATAAAGTTTTACAAATACCTAAACTTTGTATAACATATGTATAAGTTATGTATAACTTCAGCGGAGGCTAACCTTACTATGCTTGATCATAAATTGTTGTTAAACATGCTTTTTTCCGGCTCGAGAAAAGTGATTGAACATCAGGACGAATTGAATGCCATCAATGTTTTCCCTGTACCTGACGGGGATACCGGCAGCAATTTATCCTATCTGATGAGGACGATTTTACAAGATGCTTATATTACCGAAGATGCCGCAGAATCGCTCACTTCTTTGAAAAAGGCTGCTTTGAGAGGTTCGCGCGGAAATTCCGGAATGATTTTTTCACAGTTCCTGATCCATCTTGCCAATGGAATAAAGGATCGAGATGTCGATAGCACAACTGAATTCATCTCTGTTTGCGAACTGGCAGCGGGCAAAACGTATGATGCTGTCATGTCACCTGAGGAAGGTACTGTTTTGACTGTAATGAAAGAGTGGGTGCTCGCAATGAAGCAATCATCAGCAGCACACGCGGATATCCTCTCATTAATTGGTGATTCACTTCCCCATGTCTATCAATCTCTCGATAAAACGAAGCTGAAAATGGAGAGCGTCAGCGGCAGAAAAGTAGTTGATTCAGGGGCGAAAGGGTTTGTCTATTTTCTCGAAGGGCTCATCCAGCCTGAAGAACACTTCGAGAAAATCATGAAGGACTACCAAATCCAACCTCTTGAGGACCATATCATTTCTGCGGAAGATATGCTTACTTACCGTTATTGCACAGAATTCATGATCCAGGGAATCTCTGATTCTTCGAAAATAAAAGAAGCTATAGGAAAGCTTGGCGATTCGGTGGTGATAGCCGGGGATGAGCAGCAGCTGAAGGTGCACTTCCATACAAATCAACCGGAAACCGCTGTCGATCTTTTATCCCAGCTGGGAACGATCAGCTTCCAGAAGGTCGAAGATATGAGGCGCCAGTATGAGAGTATCCATGCAAGGAAATCCAGGATCGCTCTTGTCGTCGACTCAGCCTGCGACCTCCCAGAGGATTTCATGGATCACCACCAGATCCATTTGCTCCCGGCGACAATCGAAATGGATGGATCCCCCTATCTGGATAAGGTAACGATGAAGCCTGATAACTTCTACAATCGATTGGAAGTCGCTGAGAATGCACCAAAAACCTCCCAGCCAGGCCTTGAGCAAATCTTCCGGTTATATGAACAGCTGGCAAAACATTATGACCATATTCTTTCGATCCATGTTTCCAAAGAGTTGAGCGGGACATATGAATCCTGCAGGCTCGCAGCTGACCAGGTCAACGATGAGAAAATTACCGTGCTGAATACTAAAACACTTTCTGGTGCCTATGGCCTGCTCATCCATCAAGTCGCTGAAAAGCTTGAACAGGGGGCATCATTGACTGAGTTAATTGAATTCACGGAGGAAATGACCGCCAAAACGGAAATCCTCGTGAGCGTTCCAACGTTAAAGCATATGATCCGGGGCGGCAGAGTCACTCCTCTGCAAGGGAAAATTGCCACGATGTTAAAAATGAAGCCGATCGTTTCGGTGGATGAGCAGGGAAAATCAAAGCTTTATGGCAAAACCTTTTTCCGGAAATCCAATCTTAAAAAGATGTTCAGCATGATTCAGCAATTGGATAAAGCACATCAAATCAGCCATTACGTTGTGCTTCACGCAAATGATCCTGAAAAAGCAGCCCTCTGTGCCAATGAAATGACAAACCAGACAGGAAAACACCCCTTATATACCGCCAATGTTTCACCTGTCATCGGTGCGCATGCAGGCAAAGGATCTGTCAGCGTAGCCATGCTGTTCAATAAACCAAAATATGAAAGGAGAATATAATAATGTGGGATTTATATTTACTTAATATCGGCGCAATTTTTATCTTTATGGTGTCGATGTTCATCATTGCGCAGTTGATAAAAGATAACTCAATTGTCGATATCGGCTGGGGGCTTGGATTTGTCATCATCGCATTTGTCAGCTATTTCGCATCGGAAGGAGAAAATACGATCAGGCAGACGATTGTCTTAACACTTGTTTCACTATGGGGAATCCGTCTTTTCCTTCATCTTCTGATCCGCTCCATCGGCAGAGGCGAGGATTTCCGCTATGCCAATTTCCGAAAGCAATGGGGCAAGAACGTCAGAGTGATCGCTTTCTTCCGAGTCTTCATGATGCAGGGCGCGATCATGCTGCTATTAGCCTATCCAATTGTACTGGTGAATGTTGCCGACGCAAGCGGCTTGGATATTTTCGCCGGAATCGGAATCCTTTTATGGTCCATCGGATTCCTATTCCAAAGTATCGGGGATTATCAGCTAGAACGATTCAAGAAGCGGAAGAAACATAAAGAGGAAGTGCTAAAATCCGGTTTATGGCGCTACAGCAGACATCCGAACTATTTTGGAGAAGCCGCAATGTGGTGGGGAATCTTCTTGATTGTCCTTGGAGTCCAGAACGGCTGGACCGCATTCTTCAGTGCAGCATTCATCAATTTATTGCTGTTGAAGGTATCGGGCGTCCCATTCCTTGACAAACGTTATGCTGGAAACGCAGAGTACCAGCTATACAAACAGGAAACCAATTTGTTCATCCCGTGGTTCCCTAAAAAGTTCAGCTCCTGATCGGAACGGCGCAAGCAGCTTGTGCAATCTTGAATAGAGCTGCACGCATAGCAGCAATCGTCTTGTAAAGTATGAATCTATCAACAAAGCCTGCCCAAAAATGATTGGGCAGGCTTTTGCTTTTCACTTCTTGAATTTCCGGCCGATAAAAAAGCTTACCAAAGATGAACTACCACAGATGAAGGTTCCCCACACCAAGTCGATCGCTGTGATCAACAGCGGCCAATCCATTAGTGTCGCCTGGTTGGTCAAGTCGAATGTGGCGTAGCACACAAGGCCAAAGAACCCACCATTCCCGAGAGCCGACTTCCAGCTGTTTTGCTGAATCGACGGTTTTACAGCAAAATACACAAGCCCTGCGATGAACAGGATATAAAACAAAGCAGCAGCAATCCAGTTCACCTCTGGCGCCAGTAAATGGCCGATCTGCTCCTTATAGAGAGCTGGAGAAATGACTCCAAGCCACACACTATCAAGCAATAAAAAGACAACAAATGTAACAGAATAGATTCTCACTATAATCAAGGCCCCCTTCTGGTTGACTTTATTATATTAAAGCTTAGGGGGGTTTTAGAAATTTGGATATGTACTGCTTACAGTTTTTTCTCCCGTTAATAAAAATGCCTGACCTTACAATCATTAAGGCCAGGCATCACGATTATGCTTTCTTTTGCATTTGCGTCCTTCTCGCTGCAATAATCAAATCTTCTACAGGGGATACACGGCCAAGTTCATCCTTATGGACGATATGTTTCCGTTCAAACTGTGTCGGGCTGTCCAAGCCGGCCGCGGCCGCCAGATTGTACAGGCCTTCCCGCAAGGAAATGAGATAGTTTGCGACCCGGTACATTTTCTCGTCGACAACCAGGCCATCCTGAAGCTTCTTGTCCGTGGTCGCTACACCTGCTGGGCATGTATTCGTGTGGCATACCTGGGCCATGATGCAGCCAACGCTGATCATCATCCCGCGTGCGATATTCACAAGATCAGCTCCCATCGCCAGAGCGATCGCGACTTTATCAGGAGTGATCAGTTTACCTGAAGCAATCAGCTTCACACGGTCTCTTATCCCATACTGTCGGAGCATTTCATCTAATACCGGCAGCGCTGAATGAATCGGAAGGCCAACCGAATCGGCCAACTCCTGATAGGTTGCCCCTGTACCGCCTTCCCCGCCATCGACAGTAATGAAATCAGGCCCTTTGCCGCTTTCTTTCATATAAGAAACCATGTTTTCAAGTGCATCCATATCACCGACGACAATCTTCATTCCTACTGGCTTGCCGCCAACCGAGCGCAATTCCTCGATCCAGTCGAACATGGATGGCACATCGCTGAATTCATGGAATCTGTTCGGACTGTTAATCGTCTTTCCGACTTCAACGAGACGGATTTTGGCGATTTCCTCGGTGACCTTCGCCCCTTCAACATGGCCGCCTCGAGTCTTGGCCCCCTGAGCCAGCTTGATTTCAAATGCTTTTACCTGAGGCATCTCGCTTTTCTTCTTGAATTCTTCCCAGGAAAATTCGCCGTTCGGCTTGCGGACGCCAAATAAATCGGGACCGATCTGCATGATGATATCTGGGTTCCCGGCGAGGTGGTGGTCGGACAATCCACCTTCCCCCGTATTCATCCACGTCCCGCCTGCAAGGCCGAGACCTTTTGACAACGCCTGGATCGCTTTCTCGCCAAGCGCTCCATAACTCATTGCCGACTGGCCAACCTGGCCTTGCACCCTGAAAGGATAGCGGCAAGTATTTTCGCCAAGGACGACCGCATCCTCATCCTGCAGGTAATAAGGATCAGCAAGTTTTTCCTCGTTATGCTCCTTCCTGGTGAACAGGCCCTCGCCATCAATCTTGTAAACTCTTGTTTTGATTTTTCCGGCGTTATCAACCTTCATTTCTTCAGTCAACCTTGGAAAAAGCGTGTTTCGGATATAAAATCCTTCTGCCTCAAAATCGCGTAACGATCCGAAACCAATCAATCTTTCCTTATATTTCCCTGCCTTGACGACATCCTGGTATTCTTTACGCGAAAAAGGCTTCCCTTCATTGTCTGCGTTAAACAAATACTGTCTCAGTTCGGGACCGACTTGTTCGGTAAAATACCGCACTTTCCCGATGACCGGGAAGTTCCTCAGAATCGAATGCTGCTTTTGTCTGTCGTCTTTTATATATAAATAGATAAATAGCAGGATCGGCACTAGGATGATCAAAGCGATGAATGCAATCAGTATGATCACCAAATAATCTGTCAAACCCATCTGTATCCTCCTTTCCTATAATGAAGAGAATGCTTTTGTTATCACTGTATGCCCATCAGCTACCTCAAATGTCTTATTAAAGGTTGTTTCCGCCTCAAGCGACATGACAAGCACCTCAGCCAGGTCCTCGCGTGAAATTTCGGCCTCATTTCCCTCGAGTGTCACTGCGGCCGATATTTTTCCATCACCCGGTTTGTCTGTCAATGCTCCTGGCTGCACAACCGTATAGGTCAATTTTGACTGCCTTAGCATTTCATCAGGCATCTCTTTGGCCCCGATGTCCCGGCTTTCATCGCCTTCCGCTTCATTGGCTGTGATGGCACTCATCATCACGAAGCGCTGAACCCCCTGCTTCTCAGCTTCCTTTACCGTCTCAATGACTGACTCATGGTCCACCATCACCGTTCTGCCTCCCTTGGCCCTTGGATTGATGCCCGTCAGATAAATGGCCGCATCATAGCCACGGAATAAGGTTGGCAGCATTTTCTCCTCATATACCACCAATTCATTGGCGCCAAGTTTTTTCAACGTCTCGATTTGATTTTCATTGCTGATGACCGCGCATGAAGGATATCCGTTTTTCATAAGCTTGCTGACAACCAATTCCCCCACGCTGCTGTGCGCACCGAAGACAATTACCTTCATCGTTTTCCCTCCTTTGGACTTAATTACGTTCACACCCAACGCCTCACAGCCTGGTAAAAAAGAGAAACAGATAGAATCCGTTTCTCTTTATTAAAGGCTGTTTACTCATTTTCGAACTTCATTAAATCATTCGATTCCAGTGGCGGTGTTCAGCTATTGCCTTGATGAATGCCTGGCCCTCTCCTGTCACTTCTTTGCTGTTTTCAAAAACGATGACACCCGGGGCATCTTCTACGCCAATTCCTGCAGCGGCCAGAAGTTCCGCCGCTTCTTTTCCAGCACCTACTGCTTTTAAGTGGCTGAACGCCTCATCCACAAAATAAAGTGCTTCCTTTTTCTGCTTCAGGCTGTCGACACTCTGCTGGCCTCCGGCAACGTATAAAGCGTCAAAAAGAACTGAGCTTCCTGTCAGGAGCGTGTGCTGGGCTTCAAGCTCAGTCCCGTCATCGGCCTTGATCATGCCGAGCTGTTTGCTGACGATTTCTGCTGTGATCCCGCTCTTTTTAAGCATGTCCATCACACCGGAAACTTCTGCACCGCTAAAGCCATGGTCAGCAAGGATCGCAACCTTTCTCGTATTCGGGAGCTTTGCGGTATTCATCTGGCTTAACGCTGGCGAAGATAAGGTCACTTCTGCCGGTTTGCTTTCCGGGTTTTTCGCTCCCAGGCTTTCTGCCACCTGCTCTGCCAGGAAATTATCAATATTGCCAAGCATCTCGACAACCTGCTGCTGAATATCCTTGCTTTTCACTTTTCCAAGCTCAAAGCTGAAGGCCTGGATCATATGCTGCTTTTCAACATCAGACATGCTGTTCCAGAAAAGAATCGCCTGTGAATAGTGGTCCTTGAAGCTGTCGCTTCGTGCCTGGACCTTTCGTCCATCCACTTTCTCCTGATAATGCTCATATCCGCCTTCGCTCGGAGACACAGGTTTTGGATCGTTATTCTGCATCGAGTTTTTATGGTAGGCAACCGGGCCGCGGTCAATAGTCATTCGGTGCATACCATCGCGCTGATTGTTATGGAACGGACATACCGGCCTGTTGATCGGGATTTCATGGAAGTTCGGACCGCCGAGACGGGAAAGCTGTGTGTCGGTATAGGAGAACAAACGCCCTTGAAGCAGCGGGTCATTTGAAAAATCGATTCCCGGCACGACATGTCCCGGATGGAAAGCGACCTGTTCTGTTTCCGCAAAATAGTTGGTCACATTCTGGTTCAGCGTCATTTTTCCAATGATCTTGACTGGCACCTGTTCTTCTGGCCAGAGTTTTGTTGGATCCAGGACATCGAAATCGAATTTGAATTCATCTTCTTCGTCAATCATCTGGACGCCAAGCTCGTACTCCGGATAATTCCCCATCTCGATCGCATCAAAAAGATCACGACGATGGAAATCAGGGTCCTTTCCGGCAAGCTTCTGTGCCTCATCCCATACTAAAGAATGGACACCCAGTACTGGTTTCCAGTGGAATTTAATAAAACGGGCCTTGCCTTGTTCATTGACGAACCTGAATGTATGGACACCGAAGCCCTCCATCATTCGCAGACTCCGCGGAATCGCCCGGTCTGAGATATGCCACATGATCATATGTGCGGACTCGGTATTGTTCGCGATGAAATCCCAGAACGTGTCATGCGCTGACTGCGCCTGCGGGATTTCATTATGCGGTTCCGGTTTGACTGCGTGAATCAAATCAGGGAACTTGATCGCATCCTGGATGAAGAAGACCGGGATGTTGTTGCCGACAAGATCGTAATTTCCCTCTTCTGTATAAAATTTAGTCGAAAACCCGCGGACATCACGGACGGTATCGCCCGATCCTCGTGAACCCGCGACCGTGGAAAAGCGCACAAAGACTGGAGTCTTTTTTGCCGGATCCTGCAGGAATCCTGCTTTCGTATATTCAGCCATTGGCTCGTACACCTGGAAGTAGCCATGAGCCGCAAATCCCCTTGCATGGACTATACGCTCAGGAATGCGCTCATGATCAAAATGGGTCATCTTCTCACGGAAATGGAAATCCTCCATCAATGTCGGACCGCGCTCCCCCGCCTTCAAGGAATGTTCATCTTCAGAAACACGCAGTCCCTGGTTCGTTGTCAATGCTTCACCGTCATGACCAGACCTGAACTGTTCCAGCTGCTGATCTTTTGAATTTTCGTTCACAGATTGATGGTTATCATTTTTCTTCACTGATTCATTCCTCCATTTACGATGTGGGAGCACATTATGTAACCGTTCACAAGATGAAATAACAGACCAGAACACCAGGCCTTTGTACGTACATGCTCCTCTATGACGTATACCACAAGGAAAAGCCCGCTAAACGAATAGTTAGCAGGCTGTGATTTTATAGATTATTATTTGCATTTTCAGGAGAGGGGACAAATCTCTGCCAACCGGTAATAAAACTGCGCTAACCGGTAATATATTCAGCGAAACCGGTAATAAAACTGCACTAACCGGTAATATATTCAGCCCAACCGGGAATAAAATTCCTTCCATCCATATAAGGCAACAAAACAGGCGAATTTCTCTCTCTGGCTTGAGCCATTTTAGCCTTTAACACCTATTTTTCAGGTCAGCTTTTCTTTTTGGGGATAAAAAAACAGGATTCCGGCCAGGAGTCCTGTTTTTCTGAATTTATTTTCACTCTGGTGCCGTGAATGAACGCTGGGCGAGTTCGTTTTCAAGCATGAAGAATGCGTTGCTGTCCTGGTCAATCCGGCGCAGCTTCTGGATGAGGCTGTCGAACAGGGCCTCTTCTTCGACTTGTTCCTCGATGAACCATTTCAGGAATGTCATTGTTGCGTGCTCCCGTTCGTCGAGAGCGATATCTGCCAGGTTATAGATACGACGAGTGACTTCCTTCTCGTGTGCAAGTCCTTTTTCGAATACATCAAGGACAGATTCGAAATCGTTTGATGGCGCATTGAAGCCATCGAATGTCACACGCTCACCCATATCATTGATGAAATTGTAAAACTTCATCGCGTGGAAGCGTTCTTCTTCGGCTTGTACCATAAAGAAGTTTGCAAAACCATCTAAATTCTCCGCCGAGCAATACGCAGCCATCGCCATGTAAGCATGCGCGGAATAAAATTCATAATTCATTTGTTCAACCAATTCATTTACCAGCTTGTCACTGATCATACTAATTCCTCCTCAGTCCATGCAGCTCTTTTCTTTTTACGCTAACATAGTTATTTTGCCTTCACTATTGAATTTTACCCTTTTCCTCATGTTAAAACCATCTTTATCCAAAGGAAAAGGAAACAAAAAAAGAACAGTCCTGAAGGGCAAAGTTCATGCCGCCAGACTGTTCTTATCCGTTAAAACAATTCCATCAAAAGCGCCCAGAAACCTTTCTTTTTCTCTGGCTTTGCTTTTTTCTCTGCTTGCTCTTCTTTTTCGATCGCTTTTGTTTTGATGACGAATTGAACGGAAGCCACTTTTTCATTTTTGGCGGAAACAAAGGAAACTGGTTCAAAGTCTGACTTATCATATTCCTTAATCATCTCATTGATTTTCTGCTTCATTTGATCGGGCAGGTCCTTCGTTTCATCATTCAACTTGCTTGTTCCATCGTGCAGTTTGCCGACTCCATTATTCAGTTCGCCTGTGCCGTCAGCCAGACCTGTGATTCCTGTGTGCAGATCATTATAGGAAGTGGCAAGCTTGCTTACTCCCCCTGTATAGCCCACGAGGCCGGAATGGAACTGACCGTATTTAGAGGACAATTCCTTGATCCCTTTTTGCAGCTGGTCCAGGCCGCTCATATCTGTGTTCTTTAAGGAGGCAGAAAGTTCACCTGCAATCCCATTAAGCGCAGTGCCCATTTCTGTTACTGATCCGCTAATCTGGCTCAATGTCGGGTCTACGGCTGCAAAAGCTTTCTGTACCTGTGAATAGGTTCCTTTGACTGTCTGGGCAGCTGCATAGGAATCGACCAATTTCTTGACTACACTGGCGTCTGCGCCGCTCTTGTATAAGACCGCTATTTCTTCCTCAGAAACTTGTTGGTCCGGAATTCCCTTAACCGCCCCATCAAGTGCACCATAAGCCGCTGCGTAATTTTCCCGCAACACTGTCAGGGCATTCGCGGTCTGTTTCATCCCATCCGCCAATTGAGTCAGTCCTTCTGGCAATTCGCTCAGGCTCCTCATGTCCATTTGCGCAGTATCACTTGAAAGGGATGTACTGATTTTTTTCAAGGCATCGCCAATTGAATTCGATGCACCTACAATTTGCGAGGACGATCCGTTGAGTTGACTGATGCCATTTTTATATTTTGCCGAGCCATCACGGAGACTTGCTGCTCCATCATTCAATTGCGAAACACCTTTGTTCAAGTCGGCAACACCTTTATTCAGTTCGCTGATTGCATCTGACAATGTCGACATGTCATCAGTCATGTTCTCCATCTCGGAAGTATCAATTGGCAATGTGGATGGAACTGCGGCGATATTGATGCCGGTGAATTCAAAATCATCGACGTCTGCCTTGAGGCTGAGATCTTCCTCCTTGCCTGGCATGACCGTAAAGGTGATTTGCTTGTTCTTTCCGGCGTTCGCAAGCATGCCTCCTTCTGCTTCCAAATTTTGATAGCTGTTTGAGAGCTGCAGCGAGATTTGCAATAAGTAATTTTCAAAGTAGATTGCGTCTGCTTTTTCATTGGCCGCAGTATGGATCCTGATCTCCAGCTGTCCATTTTTACCAGCCAGCTCAGAGGCTTCTATCTTGCTTCCATCCAGCAAATAGGAAACATCTATTGACCAAGGCAATTCCGTATTGTCAGCCATGTTTCCCTGATAATAAAACTTTCCTTCGGGAGCATCAAATTGGACGGCCTCGCCATCCTGATCCAGTTTGGATAGATTTGTGAGATTCTTGACGCTGCTATATTCACCGTAGTCGACAGTCTTGCCGGCCTCCGCAACATTCAGCGTATTGACGACATAAATATCATCAAGTTTTCCATTGGCTTCTAACGTGGCATATACCACCTCATCCTTCGAGGTGATTTTGCCTTCTCCTTCTGCCGCAGCAGCTTGATCAAGAAATGAAGGCAAGACTATCATCAGAGCGAGAGCAGCAGGCAGTAACTTTTTTGTCCTCATCATCATTTCTCCTCATAAAAATTTGCTTTATAGGTCGTCTTTTTAATGAATCCATCGAATACCAGCAGCATAGCTGGCAAGAGGAACACGACCATCACGAACGCCAGCATTGCCCCCCTGCCCAACAGCAGGCCGATTGAGCCGACAATCGGATTCGATGATGTCAGCCATAAAATGAACCCGACGCTCGATAAAATCGCTGCAGAAATCGAAATCGAAAATGTCTTTTCATCCAATGTTTTTATGATTGCCTTCCTGGCGGGCATTTCCCGGCGGTTATGCTGGTAAGCTTCCGTTAAAAGAATCGCGTAGTCCACCGTTGCCGCCAGCTGGACTGTACTGATGATCAAATATCCAACAAATACCAGCGACGAACTCGTGAAATACGGAATCGACAGGTTGATCCAGACCGCGGACTGAATCGTGATCAGCAGCACGAGTGGAATCGAAATAGACTTAAATGTCACCAGCAGGACAATCGCGATCGTAACAACCGTCAATACATTCACGACGATATTATCCTTATTGACAACATTCTTGATATCATACAATGTCACGCTTTCCCCCAGGCCAAGGGCTTTGTCGCCATAATACTTCGCAGCCGTTTTTTCCACCTTCTGGACGATGGAAAAAGGGACATCCCCTTTTGTTCCCTGATTCGTATTGATGATGATCCTGCTGTAATTTTCCGAGTAAAACTCTTTGGTGATCGATTCATCCAGATATTCAGGGGGGATGACAGAACCTACCATATTTACATAAGCGATAACGCTTGTGACATAATCAAGGTTCTCCAGCTCCTCGACTAATTCCGATTCCTTCGCGCGGTCTCCCTTAGGAACCAGAAGGACAATCGGTGTTGTTTCGCCAAAGGCTTCCTTAATCTCGGTAAAATCACTGCCCGCACGCGTCGTTTCCGGCTGCACGCCAAGCCCGTATGTAAAGGCAGTATTGCTCTGTGCCAGGAAGCTTGGAATGATAATCGCAAAAACTAGCAGCAAGCTAGGAATTTTCAGCTTGACGACAAAATCCCCTATACCTGTAAAACTCGGGACAAAGCTTCTGTGCTCTGTCTTATCCATCCATTTATAAAACAGCAGGGTGAGCGCTGGCAAAAACACCATGACACTGATGAAGCTGAGGATGATTCCTTTTACAAGATTGATCCCGAGATCGGAGCCGATTTCGAACTTCATGAAGGTCAGGGCGATAAAGCCAAAAAAGGTTGTCGCAGCACTGGCTGTAATTGCCGGGAATGACTTCTTCATCGCCAGCTGCATTGCTTCCGCAGGATTACTCGTTGTCTTTCGATAATCAGAGAAGCTGTGAAGCAAAAAGACAGCATAATCGAGGGAAACCGCCAGCTGCAGGATCGGTGAAACCGACTGGGTGACGAAGGAGACCTCTCCGATGAAGATGTTCGTTCCCAGGTTGATCAGCACTGAGACCCCGATAGCTGTCAGGAAGAACAGCGGCTCAATCCATGAGTTCGTCGAAACCACGAGAATGAAGATAATGATCGGGACGAGCAGCATTCCTGCATACATCGATTCCTTACCTGCCATTTTTTGGGATGAAGCCGTATTGATGGCTTCTCCGGCAATCGCTCCATCTTCACCGATCAACTCATAAATTTCATCGGTAATCCTGACCTCATCACCAGAACGGACACTGATCGAGAACAGCGCGTTCCCATCTTTATAATAATTCTCAACCGTTCCTTCATCTGCCATTTCAATTGGGGTTTTCAAATCGATGACATCATCGAGCCAAATCACTTCTCCCACACCATCGATGGCAGACAACTTTTCCTTGTAGGCTATGGCTTCCTGCAAGGTAATATCCTTGATCATGACCCTTGTATCAGGGACATCGGCGGTGAATTCCTGCTCCATAATTTCCATCGCCCTTGTTGACTGGGCATCTTCCGGCAGATAATCCACCATATTATAATTGACGGACACAAAAAACTGCGCCACTATTGAAATCAGCGCAAATAAAGCAAATGCGATGACAACTGCTTTTTTATGCTTAATGATTTTTTCTGTAATGCTGTTCATATTTAACCTCACTTGAGTCTTTTACATTTTCACTTTATCATTATATAAACACGGTGTTGGCTATTCAACAAACAGTTGTGTACATAACGTACATTACACAACATAAAATTATTTTCTGTTGGGAAACGATAAAAAAGGACGCTGATTTTTAAAAATGGACAGAAGAAAAAAATATACCAGGATGGTTTTAAAGGAAAGCCTGATGGCATTGCTGAAAGAAAAGCCCATTTCGAGCCTTACGATCAAGGAAATCTGTGAGCTGGCTGATATCAACCGATCCACTTTTTATGCCCATTTTTCCAGTCAATATGATCTGCTGAACGCGATCGAAGAGGAATTCATTGAAGATATGGTTTCGACACTGAATCAATATAATTTCTCCAAAGCAGAAGAGGCTTTGAAAATGACCGAGAAGATTCTAGAGTATATTGCCAGGAACAGCGATGTATGCAAAATGCTGCTAAGCGAAAACAGCGATATACACTTCCAGAAAAAAGGGATGAAAATCACCCAGGAATTCATTTTCAAAAACTGGATTACCGACAGCCAGTTTGACCAGGAAACATTCGAATATATCAATATCTTTGTTGTCAGCGGCAGTATCTATGTGATCAAAAATTGGGTGGAAAACGGCATGGACAAGACACCAGGGGAAATGGCCGAAATCATTAACAACTTCATCAATCATGGATTGTCAAATATACGATAAAGCGCCAGCCCCAATCCGGGCCGGCGCTTTCATCATTTTAATACCAGTCTCGTGACACTCTCAATCTGTGAGGTGTGAGGGAACATGTCGACTGGCTGGATGTATTCAACTTTGTATTTTCCTCCAAGTGTCTGGATGTCTTTTGCCAGCGTAGAAGGATTGCAGGAAACGTAAACAAAGGTTTTCGGCTTGATTTTCAGGACGGTCTTCAGGAATTCGTCATCGCAGCCTGTGCGCGGCGGATCGACGACGATCACATCCGGGCGCCAGCCTTCCTCCAGCCATTTCGGAAGCAATTCCTCAGCCTTGCCAACATAGAATCTGGCATAGCTGACATCATGCTTCAGCGCATTCTTCCTGGCATCTTCTATCGATTCCGGAATGAGATCCATCCCGCGAACCTCGCCTGCCTGATCTGCCATCCACAAACCAATCGTCCCAACTCCGCAATACGCATCCACCAGCTTCTCCCTGCCTGTCAGCCTGGCCGCAGCTTTTGCTTCATTGTAAAGCTTTACCGTCTGCTCAGGATTCAGCTGGAAGAAGGTCCTTGCTGAAAGTTCGAATTGCAGGTCACCCAGGGTTTCCTGGATAAAATCACTGCCCTCTAACGTAGCGGTTTCGCTGCCAAAAATGACCGACGTTTTTTCTCCGTTGACGTTCTGAACAATCGAGTTGACCTCAGGAAGACGCTTCTTGATTTCCGCGATGATCAGGTCTTTTTTCGGAAGTTTTTTTTTCGCCGTGATTAGGACAATCTGCAGCTCGCCAGTCTGGACTCCTGTCCTGGCAACGATTGTCCGCACAAGACCCTTATGTTTTTTCTCATTGTAGATTGGTATTTTCAAGTCCTGAAGTATCCCTTTTACAACCTCGGTAGCCTTGGTCGTAGCCGGATGCTGGACCGCACACTGCTCGATATTGATCAGATTATGAGAATTGAGACCGTACAGGCCGGCAAGCACCTTTCCGTCCTTTTCGCCAACCTGGAACTGGCTTTTGTTCCGGTAACCCCATGGATTTTCCATGCCGATTGTCGGACGGATTTCAAGCTGCTCGATTTTCAGTCTTGTATGGCGTTCCAATGCCTGGATGACGATGTCACGCTTTTCATTCAGCTGCTGATCATAGCGCAAATGCTGCAGCTGGCAGCCGCCGCACTGGTCGTATACCGGACAGAGCGGCTTGATCCGATGCTCGGAATGTTTGCGGATTTTCTTGATTTTTGCCTCTGCGAACTTCGGGTGGACCTTTGTCGCTTCAGCAACGATCTCCTCGCCTGGCAGCGCACCGGGCACGAACACGACCTGGCGCTTGAAATAGCCGACACCCTCTCCATTGATACCCAGGCGCTTGATCGTTAGCGGGAACGTTTGCTTCAGCTCCAGCTTTGGTGCTTGCTGGTCTTTATTCGCTGGCCCTTTTGAAAATTTTCTGGCAGGTTGACCATTATTCTTTTGCGGGGATTTTTTCACTTGCTGACCTTTATTCACTTGCTCGTTTTTCATAAAACTTCACTCCAATTATTCAATGCTTCTCCATAAATAGAGCGAAGCATAGCTTAAATAAGGATTCCATGGCTCCTTGTATTTTTCCATCTGTGGAAGGTCCGGCTTGTCGTCCAGCTTAAAATATTTCTTCAGCGCATTCTGGATGCCGATGTCACCCATCGGGAATAAATTCGGCCTGCCAAGCGCGAACATCAGGAAATTTTCCACCGTCCACGGACCGACACCGCGAATCTTGATCAATTCCTTGGACACTTCAACATCAGCCATGGTTTTCAATTTTTCAAAATCAAGCTGGCAGGATGCAGTCAGCTCTCCGATTCCGATCACATACTCCGCCTTGCGACCGCTGAATTGCAATTCGCGCAGCTCCTCAACCTTCAGTTTGGCGACTCTTTCCGGTGAGGGATAGAACCAGACTCCATCGACCTGTTCGCCGAAAGCCTGCACGAACCGTTCCGTCAGCGTAAAAGCAAACTTCAGGTTCACCTGCTGGTGGATGATGCTCTTGATCAAGCTGGAAAAAGGATCGAATTCCAGCACAAGAGGTGTTCCTAAATGGTCGTTGAACAAGCCTTTTAATTCAGTACTTTGAAAATGCTCATGGACCTGGAGCAATTCCACATCCCATTGAAAAATTTCCGTCAGACGATTCAGCGTTTTTTCTTTTTCATCACTGGCACGGACCACGAATTCAGGCTTTTCCAGCGTACCCGTCGCAATTACATCCGCAACGATTTTTTTATCATCAAAAGCAAGCGGCACCCTGACAAGCCGCTGCTCGATATCAACAGCGTTCAAAGGATCAAGCGCCAGCCTGCTCAAAGCCAGGTCAAAATTATACGGCCCAGTAATGGCTACCTTCTCTTCCCACATAAACAAACCGCCCTCATCTATTTTCCCCGTATTATAGCATTTCCGTGCTGTTTTTACGAAAATAGTGCTGAGCTTCTGAGCGGTAATTGATATTTATAGGGGGAATTGCGGTATTTTTGGCGAATTGCACCTTTTATTAAGATGATTCCTGTCTTTACGGCTGAGTCTCACCTTTTTAAGCAGGCCCATTTCCGTTTTATTGGCGGAGTTCACAACTTTATTGGCGATAATAGATGTTTTATTGGCGATTTTTTTATTTTATTGGCGAAAATCACTGGTTTATTGGCGAAAATTAATTTTTATTGGCGAACTGGTAAATACGCGCCTTTTTTTCCAATTGAAATATCCCGGCAACCATAAAATTGCCGGGATCAAACCATCAGTACATCATTGGATCCTTCATGCCGCCTTTTTTGAGCATCAGTTCATCCAGGTTTTTGAATTGATAGCCCTGTTCTTTCAAATCCCTGATGACTTTTCCAAGAGCGTCCGCATTGTCCTTCGAAACTGTGTGTAAAAGCAGGACGGCACCTGGATGGACCTGGGTCATTATTTTATCGTAGGCATATTGCGCGCCTTTTTGCTGGTCGGTGTTCCAGTCGACGAAAGCGAGTGACCAGAATACATGGGTATAGCCGGCTTCTTTCGCGACCGCCATTGTCCTTTCGCTGAAAATCCCTCTTGGAGGCCGCAGATAGCTCATATGCTTTTTGCCGGTGATCCGTTCGGTTTCAGCGCGGACCATCTCCAGTTCCTTCTTGATTTTTTCATCGCTGATTTGGGTCATGTCAGGATGATGCCAGGAGTGGTTGCCGATGATATGGCCTTCATTCGCCATCCGGACCACAAGCTCGGGGGCACTCTCGAGATAATGACCCGTGATGAAAAAGGCTGCAGGAACCTGCTCTTCTTTTAACACATCGAGAATTTTTGGAGTATAGCCATTTTCATAGCCATTATCGAAGGTCAGGTACAAATCCTTGGTGTTTTTGTCTCCTTTATAGACCGCTCCATGGTCTTCAAGAATGACCTCGAACATCCTTCCGGCATCGGCCTGCCTACCGTTCCGGCCCTTTTTGAATCCCCAGTGCAATGGTGAGTTCGAATTTTCCTCCGCGCCTGTCGCTGCCGGCAGGGCAATCAACAGCAGCATTGCGGACGCAAGCAGTATCTTCACTAACGTTTTCATGATGTTCCTCCATTGATGTTTTTCTTTATTGTTTGCCTGGAGGTGAAAAAAATTCTACAAACGGGGAACTTTTGCAGCGGTATCAATGGTAAGGGGACATTATCAGCAATCGAATAAAAAGGAGCCTCGCTGTAAATCCAGCACGAGACTCCTTTTTTTCTTACTTATAAACTCGATCGGCGAATTGCGCCAATTTTTCGAGGGATGATTTCTCAACATCTTCGTGCAGGCTGTTTCCGTGCGAATCCATCGTGACGACTGCGGTAAAGCCTTCGACATTGAGGTGCCACATTGCTTCAGGAATACCGAAGTTCATCAGGTCCACGCCTTCTACAGACTTGATGCAGTCCGCATAATACTGGGCTGCACCGCCGATGGCATTCAGGTAAACTCCGCCATGCTCTTGCAAAGCAGCAAGCGTCTTCTTACCCATTCCGCCTTTTCCGATGACCGCGCGGATGCCGAATTTTTTCATGATATCCCCCTGGTAAGGCTCCTCACGAATGCTTGTTGTCGGGCCAGCAGCCTTCACATGCCAGTTACCTTCTTCATCCTTCAGCATGACCGGGCCGCAATGGTAGATGACCTGGCCATTCAAGTCGACAGGAGAATCGTGGTCTGACAGATACTTATGAATCGCGTCACGGCCAGTGTACATCATGCCATTGATCTGGACGACATCTCCGACTTTGAGCTCACGTATTTGCTCTTCTGTGATAGGAGCGGTTAATGTGACGACATTCTGTTCTGCCGGTGCTTCGGCAGCTGCCGCGATTTCCTGTGCAGCAGGCTGGGCGAAATCGATCTTCTCACCCTCCTGGTACATCCATTCCTGGATTTCACCGGTTTCAGGGTTCACCGCTACACCTAGGCGGCGGTATGCCCAGCAGTTATACGCAACAGATACGTAGAAGCTTGCCGGAATACGGTTCATAACACCGACTTTGCATCCAAGGAGCGTCGTTTCGCCGCCAAAACCCATCGTTCCGATCCCAAGCTTGTTGGCATTTTCCATGACATATTCTTCAAGCTCACGGAGTTCCGGCAGCGGATTGACATCATCTACAGTACGGAATAATTGCTCTTTCGCAAGGTCATAGCCTGAAGAACGGTCGCCGCCAATGCCCACGCCGATGAAGCCTGCGCTGCAGCCTTGTCCTTGTGCCTGGTAGACTGAGTGCATGATGCACTTGCGGATTCCGTCAAGGTCTCGTCCAGCACGTCCTAGTCCTTCCAATTCAGCAGGAAGGCTGTACTGGATATTTTTATTTTCACAGCCGCCGCCTTTTAAAATCAGGCGGGCGTCAATATAGTCTTTTTCCCATTGCTCGAACTTGATGACAGGAGTGCCGCCGCCAAGATTGTCACCGCTGTTCTCACCTGTCAATGAATCAACAGAGTTCGGCCGCAGCTTGCCATCCTTCGTTGCCTGGGCAATCGCATTGTAAATCGCTTTTTTCATCTCAAGCTGGTTTGCACCTACAGGAGTTTTGATCTTAAAGGTTGGAAGACCAGTATCCTGGCAAATTGGCGATACATTGTCATCAGCCATTTTGATGTTGTTCGTGATCGTATCAAGGCTCATTGCTGAACGGGTTCCCGCGTTCTCGCGCTCCGCCGCTGCTTTGATCGCCCTGCGCACATCCTTAGGAAGGTTCGTGGATGTTTCAACAACCAACTGGTACATGCTTTCCTGGAACTTTTCGATATTCATTCGTCTACCCCTCTCCCCATGTTTGCTATCTCTTTATATGTGAAAATTTTATAACAATTTCTCCGATATCATTATACTCCTATCACCCAGCTATTTAAAGATAGAATGTGGAATCGTTTACAAACAGAAAAGCGGAAGCGCCTTGGTCAGCCCCGACAAGCGTTGGAGGGCCGACCAGTGAAGTCGTACTTTGACTTCATTGGGCGGACCGAAACCGAAATGCGGAGGCGACTGTCCAACTCCGACAAGCGCTGGAGGGCCTGACAGTGAAGTCGGTCTTTGACTTCATTGGCAGGACCGAAGCGACTCGAGGAGTTAGGAGCCGCAGCTAGACACGTCTCGAGCTGCTCAAAGCTAACGCTTCTCGCAAGATAATCGCGGAAGCCAATTCAGGGATGAAAACTGGCTAGGCGCTGGGGCTGGACAAAGAAAAGCGGAAGCGCCTTGGTCAGCCCCGACAAGCTGGCTAAATAAAAAAGAGACCTCATAAAAAAGGTCCCTTACAAATCACGATTCTTGAATTCGCGGCATTTGGCATCCATTTCTTCGACGATCTGGATCATGCGGTCGATATCTTCCAGGTCCGCTTCTACTGGATCAATTGCTTCAAGCAATTCAGCGAACATATCCAGACGCTGCTTCAGGAATACAACCTGTGTATTTTTATCATTTATCTGACTTCCCACTATTATCGCTCCTTTCACTACCGTTAACATCCTACCGAAAAATGGACGATTGTGCAATATTTATCAAAATGCACCCTATCCTTTTGGGGTTATTATAATCGCCCACTGCTATTGGATAGTATTCCCCCTTCACAATATGTTTGCACAGACTTTTTAAGGAAAAAACATATATGAGGTGATTAAATGCTATTTAATTCTTGGGATGCCGTCTGGCGCACCCTTATTGTCGGGATTCTTGCTTATGCTGCCCTTGTCCTTTTATTGCGTATTTCCGGAAAACGGACGCTGTCTAAAATGAATGCCTTCGACTTGATTGTCACAGTCGCATTAGGTTCTACCCTAGCGACAATCCTTTTGAATAAAAAAGTTGCCCTTGTTGAAGGAGTTTCTGCATTTTTTATTTTAATTGCCCTGCAATATATAGTGGCATGGCTGTCGATACGTTCAGACGGTTTCAAAAAGCTGGTCAAATCTGATCCGCAATTATTATTTTACCGTGGGAATTACTTAAAGGAAAAAATCATCAAAGAACGGGTTTTGGAGGTGGAAATCCTCCAGGCAGCGCGTTCCAGCGGCATTAATTCTATGAACCAGGTGGAAGCGGTTGTCTTGGAAACAGACGGCAGCATTTCCGTGATCAAAAAATCGGACTCAGAAACGGACACGCTTTCCAGTGTGGATAAATAAAAGAAGCAGGCTGAAAGAATTTCAGCCTGCTTTTTGGTTCTTATTCATCCAGTCCCGTCGCTTTGCCTTCCCTGCTGGAATCGGCAGCTCCATGAAGGACACCTTTTTCACGATCGAATTTGATAGCCTGGACATTTCCAAGCGGGAATGGACCATCGGCGAATTCAAAGCCCTTAGATTCCATTTCACCTTTTGCTTCCATGCTGATCCCCGACTCCCAGCCAATTAACGGGCCGGTACTATTGAAGATTCTCGGCTCCTCGATGGCCTCTTTCAGGTCCATGCCGAAATCAAGTACATTGACAATCGTCTGGAATACGGAGCCGATGATTGTTGGCCCGCCAGGTGATCCCAATGTCAATACAGGGTCATCGTCCTTGAAGACAATCGTCGGCGTCTTGCAGCTGACAGGCCTCTTTCCTGGCTGGATTTCATTCAGGCCACCCGGAACAGCATCAAAGTCGGTCATTTCGTTATTTAAAACGAAGCCATGATCCTTGACCATGATTCCAGAGCCGAACGGGTGCTCAACGGTAGAAGTACAGGCAACGATATTGCCCCACTTGTCTGTAACCGTGAAATGAGTCGTTTCGCTTCTTTCTCTTTCAGGCTCGAAAGGCTGGCGGACGATGTTGATTTCAGTGCCGTCTCCATAAGCCCATGGATTTCCGAAATCGACCGAATCATTTCTGCGTTCCCAATTGATCAATTTCCGGCGTTCTGCAAGGTACTCCTCACTCAGCATTCCTTTTAACGGAATTTCACCAAACTCCGGATCACCGGAAAAGGCAATCTTATCGGAAAAAGCGATCCTCATCGCTTCTGTGAACAGGTAATACTTTTCCCATGATTTCACATCATATTTGCTGAGGTCAAAGCCTTCGAGAATCTTCAAGATTTGCAGCATCGTCGTTCCGCCTGCACTTGGCATATTGGATGAAGCAATCTTGTATCCTCTGTAGCTTCCCCATACCGGTTCATCAATCGAAATTTGATAATTTTTCAGGTCGGACATCTCCATGATGCCGCCAAGCTCTTTTAGCGTCGAGATAATGGCTTCCCCAATCTCGCCTTCATAAAATGCTTCGATCCCGTCTCGCTGTAGGATGCGGAACGTTTTTGCCAGGTGTTCCTTCTGGTAGACATCTCCCTCTTTAAGCGACTTCCCTCCTGGCATGAACAGTTCCCTCGCATGGTCGCCAAGTCGATAATCGAAGGTATTAAGACTTTCTTCCATGATCCAGTTGACCTCTATCCCTTTTTCGGCAGCCTGGGCAGCTGGTTCGATCAATTCGGCAAGCGGTTTTGTTCCATATTCCTTCCTAGCCGCTTCCATTGCTTTCAAAATCCCCGGCACCCCAACTCCAATTGCATGCGTGGATCTCTCTTTGAATGGAATGACCTCGCCTTTTTCATCTAAAAATAGTTCAGGGTGTGCTGCTTTCGGTGCTCTTGTATGGCCATCAAATATCTTCGTTGTTTTGCTTTCCGCGTGATAAACCATGAAAAAACCGCTGCCGCCAATACCTGTCATCATCGGTTCACCGACGTTCAGGCCGAATTGGATGGCGATTGCGGCATCGATTGCATTCCCGCCGTCACGCAGTATTTTTTCCGCTGCATTCGTTGCAATCGGGTGTGCTGAAGCGGCCATCGCGATTTTTCCTGTTGCTGTTTCTCTATCATAATCACACCTGTTAGAGCGTGGTTTGAATTCCTTATCCATTGACATTGCCTCCTAAATTAACTGACTGTACTAGTTAATACCCTTCTGACTAACTAAAGAAACAAGCAAATATATGGGAAGGCAGACAGCAAAAAGCCAGCCCTTTTCCAGGACTGGCTTTAGTATTTACTACTATTAGCGATTGTTATCATTTTTTTGGTTTTCCGGTGTTACCGTGAAGGCGTTCGAAGTATTTCCGAGCCCTGTTGTATCAGAAGGTTTGCTTTCCATGCCAGTTGCATACGCATCAGCAGCATGATTGGATCCGGAGTTAGAAGAACCAGTTTCAGAAGCAGTGTTGACTACCGGGTTATCCATTGCAGTTGTTCCCGCTTCCTTCACTTTCGACCCAACTTCCTTAAGGTCGTCCTTTGCATCCATCACGGTCTGCATCGCTTCAGAAGAATTGGACTTCGCCTCGTTCATCTTGCTGAAGACATCATCATTCAGGCGCTGGTAAAGGTTCTGAGCATCACTGATCGCTTCTTTTAAAATGGTTGAAGCTTCCCTGAAGCTGCTCATCATCTGCTCCTTCACATCAGAAGGATTGTTCTTGACTTCGCTGAATACATTCATTGACGTATCTTTCGCATTGACTGCTTTGTCCTTTACCTTTGTGCGGGTATTGGAATCAAGCATCGCCATTGCTCCGCCGATTGCAGCTCCGATCAGCAAGCCCTTCATCAGCTTTCCGTTCGAAGACGCAGAGCTGCTAGAGCTATCATATGAATAGCCGCCGCCCATTGATGGATTGTTTGAATATGAATTACCTGAATTCGTGCTTGCGTAAGTTGTTGTTCCAGTCGTTGGATCGTATGAGGCGTTTTCCATTGAAGAAGTATAGGTATTGTTATTCATAGTTGAATTGTTGCCCATTGGATTTTGGTTGTTAGAAAACATATTGTTAGACATAATCTATTTCCTCCTTAGTTTTGGTGAGTGAATTTGTTATGTCTATCTAATTCCCGGCATGTACAGGCGTTAAACAGGATATATCTGCCTTTTGTCAAGAGGAAAAAATTACTAGCTACCGCACCATAAAAACAGCCAGGGTTCTTTTTTTAGAGAAACCTGGCTGTTTTGCTGCCTGGTTCGCTTTAGATACCAGGCTTATTTGTTTTTTCGTAAGGCTCTTTTCTCAAACTTTGTTGCTATTGCTTACAAAATAGGATTGGATTACCTAAGATTAGTCACGCAATTAACGCTTATTATGAGAAAAGAGCTTGCAAACTTAGTACCGACATACACAATGGCTATTATTACGTTAAAATCGGCTTTTGGATTTTAACAACAATCTTTACGAAAACAGCCTTTCGTATAAATTATCTCGGCCGTTCACTCGAAACGAATCCAAAGCTGACATGGTCCTGAACCGGGATCCATGCTCCGATTCCCTGCGAAACTACATTTTTGACAACGATGAATTTCTTGCTGCCTTTTAGCATTAGGTAGACTTCGCCATATGTGACCTTGCCTTTTTCATTGATGGCTGGTGCATAGGCATACAGATACCCGAGACGCTTCGGCTGGATATTGTAAATATGGTCTTTTTTCGTACCGGCTCCGACAATGGTTTCGAACGCAAGCGGCAGACCTGATTTCTTGGCTGCTTGTAACAGCATCATTTTCTGTACATCTTCGGCATTCTTGATTTTTGCCGTCAAACCGCCCTTCACGACTTTTTGCTGTTCCTGTACATAATGAATTTGATAAATAGCATTTCCGCCACGATTGTCGAAATAATTCGTATTGATCTTCTGGAATTCCCAGTTCGGTGAGGTTTCTTGCGACTCATAATTCAACGGCCACTCACCGAGATAAACAATCGCCCGGTAGCCGATTGCAAATGGCGTGCTGCTGATGGATGTTTCATTCAGCATCCGGATCAAATCAGGGTTCTCGATCTTCACCTTAGAGGTTTTAATCAAATTCTTTGTCAGCTCACTTGGCTGAAGGAAAGGCAGGTCTTCAGTCGGGTTCGGATACGTATTATCCTTCGTGATATTCATGACTGAATTCGGAATCACATACTTCGAATTTTCCGCCTGCTTTGGCTGAGGAGCTTTTTTCGCCTTCCCTTCCTCAGCAAAACCAACTGCTAAAATGGACATCATGAAAACCAACGTCATAACAAGGATTGCTGCTGCTTTTTTCATCGGTGTGATACTCCTTTCACTACAGGAAACTTATAAGTTTGTTCATAGTGTTTTCGGAGTTAGGCCACTTTATCCAAACTTCCATAAAAAAGAGGCACTGCTAAAGCGCAGAACCTCAATTTTTCATTACCGTGCTGATGTGAGAAGCTTATTATACAATTTTTCACACGAAGGATAGAACAATTGGATCAGCGGCCCAATTGCGAAGGTCACAATCAATGTCCCGATCCCAATCGGCCCTTTGAAGATGAAGGCCGCCGACAAGGCGATCACTTCCCCAAGCGTCTTTGCAGCCATTAAATTCAGATTGAACCGTTCCCTTAAAGCCATCATGAAATTGTCGATCGGAATCAGCGGGAACCTCGGCTGCAGATAGACCGCCAGCCCGAAGCTCAGTGCCACCATTCCGAGTAAGAAGACCCCGACTTGCTTCACATACCCGGTGACAATCATGGTATCGAACACGCGCAATAACCAGAAATCAATCAGCACACCCGTGATGAGCAGAGTGATAATCGCAGCAAAATCAGGGCGTCTTTTTACCAGGGAGGCATTGAGGAAAATCATGATGATCCCGACAATGACAACCCAGCTGCCAGGTGTCAGCCCCACCGTCTTCGAAAGCCCCACATTAAGCGCATCCCACGCCCCAGTCCCCAAATTCGCTTTAATGGTCATCGATATTCCGAAAGACAGAATCGTTAACCCGATGATAAAAAAAAGAGTGCGATAAACAAAAGCCATATTCCATATTCTCCTTTTTCTGAACCTGCTATTGGACATTTTGATAGCTCTTTGCCTCTGAATTGTCCTTTAAACTGCTTTTCTTGGACATTTTGATCACACCAACGGCNNGAAATGTCCTTTAAACCGCTTTTCTTGGACATTTTGATCACACCNACGGCNNGAAATGTCCTTTAAACTGCATCTCCTGGACATATCGACCGTATGCCGGCTTCAAAATGTCCATTAACTCTCTCTATGATGATCAATCCAGGCAGCGCAGGTGATGCTTGTTCTTTTTTACAGCGAAAAAAGAACCCTGTCCTCTCGGAACAGAGTTCATTAGTTCTATTATATTAAAGCAGGTAAAATCCAATTCCCATTATAACATAGGCGCCTAAAAGTGTAAGCCCCTCGAACCAGTTTGTTTCGCCGTCGTTTGCGATGCTGATGGCGAGGAGCACGGCAACTACCATTGACACCATTTCAGGCATTGAGAATACCAGCGGCATACTCTTTTCGAACAGCAATGAAATTAACACAAGAACGGGGGCCACAAACATGGCAACCTGCAATGTCGAGCCGACAGCAATTTCAACAGCGATGTCCATTTTGTTTTTATAGGCCATGATGACAGCAGAAGCGTGTTCAGCTGCATTGCCGACTATCGCGACAATGATGATCCCGATAAAAAGTTCGGACCAGCCGAAGGATTCTCCCACTTCCTCGAAAGTATGGACAAGATTCTCTGCCACATAGGCCACAGCAACGGTTGCCGCCAGCAGGATCGCCATCGCTTTCCCTTTTCCCCATTCCGGTTCTTCATCATGATGTCCGGCTCCACCTTCAGCTTTGGACTGGTATACCCCTCTGTGGGTGACTAGCTTGAAAAATAACGCAGCAAGATAAAGCGCAATCAAGATCACCGAGATGCCGACACTCAGGCTGAGAGTCTTGCTATCGTTCATATCCATCGCAAATACTTCTGGAATAACGAAGGCGACAATGACTGCAAAAATCAATAGCGCAGAATTGTGTCGGGCGTCATGCACATTGAAGTGCTGGCGTTTAAACTTCAGGCCGCCGACGAAAAAGGATAAGCCTGCTACAAGCAGGAGGTTGCCTAAAACGGAGCCTGTCAAAGAAGCAAGCACGACTCCGACCAGCCCGGCTTTTAAGGCAAAAATGGAAATGATCAATTCGACCGCATTGCCGAAGGTCGCATTCAATAACCCGCCAATCCTCGGCCCTGTTACAATTGCCAGGCTTTCTGTTGCCCGGCCCATGTAGCTTGCCAGCGCCACGATCGTCACACAATAGATGATGAATAACAGTGTACTCGACCAATGCATCAGCGTCCCGATGACAGATAACGGAACACCGGCGAATGTTAAAATCATGAAAATCTTCTTTGCCATAGTCTGATCCTTTCTGCTAAAACACTTATGTTTTTTTCAATATCTCTACCCTTTATACAGCATTCTTAGTCACCAAATCAGCAGTGGTAAAAAAATTTATTATACGATTTCAAACGTTTCTTCGACCTCGATGCTGCCGACCACAGACTGGACCATCGAGCAGTTCTTCCTTGTCAGCACCATTGCCTTCTCGATCTTCTTTTCATCGAGATCGCTTCCGGCTATGCGGAAATGGACAGTAATCTTGCTGACTCGGTTCGCTTCCTCGTCCTCTCGTTCAGCATCCGCCTGGATGTGGATATCCTGAATTTCCATCCTCATTTTCTCCAGCACCTTGCGCAGGACTCCGCCGCTGCAGACCGCAACCGAAGAAACGAGCAACTGGTAAGGCCTGAACCCATATTCCTCATCCCCGGCAATATCCAGTCTTCCAAAACCTGTTTCTGTATAAAAACCAACATCTGGCTTCATTTTAAATTCCATTAGATTCTCTCCTTTTCAACTAGAAATATTTCCCTGATAAAAGAAGATTACACTATTTTACCTTCAATTAAAAATAAAAAATCATTGCACATAAAATTTTATATCGTTAACATCAGAAGAGTATCAATACTCAGGGAGATTTTTAATCATGAATATAAGCATAAAACTTCGTTTCTGGATACTCGTCAGCATCGTTGCCATCTCGGGATTTTCCCAGGGGATGCTGCTGCCATTGATTGCGATCATCTTTGAACAGGATGGCGTGTCATCCTCGATGAATGGCTTGCACGCGACAGGATTGTATATTGGCATCTTGATTGCTTCACCACTGATGGAAGCGCCGCTGCGAAGATTCGGCTACAAGCCGATCATTCTTATCGGCGGCTTACTCGTTGCGGTTTCGCTGGCATTCTTTCCGTTATGGAAATCGTTCTGGTTCTGGTTCATATTGAGGCTCGCCATCGGGATTGGCGACCATATGCTCCACTTTGCCACCCAGACATGGATTACCTCTTTTTCGCGAAAGGACCGGATCGGAAGGAACATTTCAATCTATGGATTATTTTTCGGGCTGGGATTCGCAGCTGGTCCGTTGATGATCGGGCTTGTAAAAATAAATACCGCTCTGCCATTCATCCTTTCCTCGGCCATCAGCCTCGCTGCCTGGCTGACGGTTTGGCTGCTGAAAAACGAACGGCCTGAACACGATACCGACAGCACTTCTTTCTTTGGTACGATGAAAAGGTTTGGAAAAGTGTTCAAATACGCCTGGGTCGCCTTCCTGCCTCCATTCGGCTACGGCTTTTTGGAAGCCAGCCTTAACGGGAACTTCCCGGTCTATGCAATGAGGACCGGTATCGGTGTCGACGCGGTCGCTCTTCTGCTGCCGGCATTTGCTGTCGGGGGAATTATCTCGCAGCTTCCACTCGGAATCTTGAGCGATAAGCTTGGGCGGCGTAATGTTTTGATTGCCGTTACCCTGTCAGGCTTCATTTCTTTCACTGCAGCTGGTTTGCTTGAAAGTTCGACTGTCGGCCTGCTGGTCTGCTTCTTTTTAGCCGGGACGCTTGTCGGATCGACTTTCTCACTTGGAATCAGTTATATGGCGGACCTGCTGCCAAAACAGCTTCTTCCCGCAGGCAACCTGATGTGCGGCATTTTCTTCAGTTTCGGCAGCATCAGCGGACCGTTCATTGGTGGTCTGGCAATTCAATGGCTGAAGGGCATTAGCTTCTTTTATGTCATCAGCACAATGCTGCTGTTGATTTTCATCGCTCTTGTCGCCGTCCGCCATGACACATCCGAACAGCAGGCAAAATCTGCTTAATGAGAAACAGCCTCCCTATTTGGCAGGGAGGCTGTTTCTTTTTCGTGCCGGCCGGTTGACGAGGACAATTCCCGCAACCACCAGAATTAATCCGGCAATGACAAAATAATGTAACGCTTCACCGAGGAGCATTGATGACAAAAGGACACCGAATACCGGCACCAGGAACAGGTACAGCGACACTTTCCCGACCTGATTGTACTTCATGACATTGTTCCATAAGATGAATCCCGTAGCAGACAGGAACGCCAGATAGATGAGCATCAAACCGGACTTGAGGTCAAAATGGAATGGCACCAGTCCGACATTGAAGGCACCGATCGCAATCAATCCCAAAGAACCGAGGATCATCTGGTAGGCGGTCATGTAAATGACCTCCATTTTCGCGCTTCCCTGTTTGGCTAGGATATTGCCGTATGCACCAGCCAACATCGCGCCCATGAGGAGGATTTCCCCGATCCCGAAGTGGATTTCATATTCACCATTCGGCCAGTTCGCAAAAATGACGCCAGTGAAGCCGATCATTAAACCGGCAACCTTCAAACGGCTCATCCTGTCGTCGGGATACAGGAAATGCGCCAGCAGGATCTGGAAGAAGGAAGTTGTCCCGGCGATGATGGAACCCTGGATTCCTGTTGAATAGCTGAGACCGATATAAAACAGGACATATTGAAGGAATGTCTGGAACAGACCTATTTTTAAAAGAGGCATGGTTGTCTCTGTCCTGAATCTCATATTCCTTTTCAAAAATAGGAACAATATCAGGATGAGCAGCCCCGCCAGCAGAAAACGGTAGCCTGCAAACAGCATTTGTTCACCGATTTCATCCGGCTTGATGTCCAGGCTTGCGTAGCTCAACTTTATAAAAGGGAACGCGCTTCCCCAGAGGAAGGTTGCCCCTGCTGCCGACACCACAATGCCAAGCGGGTGGGTAAAAAATTCTTTAGTTGTCATCCATCTTTCTCCTTAGACTATTGCATAATTCTTTCAAAAGCATATATTGTATGGTAACATAATAGTGAACACAATATGTATCTTTTGCTCAGGCTTTCCGCTGTCACCGTTCCGGTGGCAGCTTTCGTGTTTTTTAAGGGTAATGATGGTGATTATTAATATCAATTAGAGATGTTAAAGGAGGAGAAAAGGGTGGCACAGGGAGCTAATGCAATCGCAAAACAAAACAGTGTTCCTGAAGGGGATTTCCTTGGGAAAATCAAGCCGCACGCAGAGCTGATCGCGGCCAGCATCAGCGGGGTCCTGATTGCAGCCGGCTGGATCCTAAGCAAGGGAGATTCACAGACAGCGTCGGTCATCGCTTTTATCCTGGCCTATGCAATCGGCGGTTTCGCAAAAGCAAAGGAAGGCATCGAAGCGACAATCGAAGAGAAAGAATTGAATGTCGAAATGCTGATGATTTTCGCTGCGATCGGATCGGCCATCATCGGCTATTGGACAGAAGGCGCGATCCTGATTTTCATTTTTGCGATGAGCGGAGCGCTTGAAACGTATACGATGAATAAAAGCCATAAGGAAATTTCCTCACTGATGGAACTGCAGCCTGAGGAAGCATTGAGAATCACAAATGGCGTGGAAACGAAGGTCCATGTCTCTGAATTGGAAATTGGTGATTTGATTTTGGTCAAACCGGGCGAAAGGATCCCGTCTGACGGTAAAATTTCCAGGGGCCAGACAACGATTGACCAGGCTGCGATCACCGGGGAATCCATACCTGTATCGAAGGATGCCGGAGATGATGTATTCGGAGGCACAGTAAACCTGACGGGCTCATTGACAGTTGAAATCACCAAGGCAAATGATGAAACACTATTTCAGAAAATCATCCAGCTTGTCCAGAATGCGCAAAGCGAAAAATCCCCGTCACAGCTGTTCATTGAACGTTTTGAAGGGACATATGTCAAAGTCGTTCTCGCTGTCGTTGTGCTGATGATGTTTGTTCCCCACTTCCTGCTGGGCTGGAGCTGGACAGAAACGTTTTACAGGGCGATGATCCTGCTTGTAGTCGCGTCGCCATGTGCCCTCGTGGCCTCGATCATGCCAGCGACTTTGTCGGCGATTTCGAACGGGGCAAAGCACGGGATATTGTTCAAAGGCGGCATCCATCTGGAGAACCTTAGCCATCTGAAAGCCATTGCCTTTGATAAAACTGGCACACTGACGAAGGGTAAGCCGGAAGTGACGGATGTGATTGTGGCTGAAGGTTTGGAGCGTGATGAAGTATTGCTGAAAGCTGCATCGATCGAAAGCCACTCCAACCACCCGCTGGCAAATGCGATCGTGAAGTTCGCGCGGGAGAGCCTTGGCAGGGAGCTTGTGCATCCGGAAAGCATTGAGGACGTGTCCGGCTGGGGCGTCAAAGCTCACTTCGAAAACGAAGATTGGAAGATCGGGAAAGCGGACTTTGTCGGCAGGCCAGCCGCTGAAGCCTTCTCTAACGGAGCAGCAGTGGAACTGGCATCCGAAGGCAAAACGATCGTCTTCATTGAACGGAACAACCAGCTTGCCGGCCTGATCGCCCTGAAGGATGTTGTCAGGGAAGAAACGAAACAGGCAATCGACCTGCTCAAGTCAGAAGGCATCTACACCGTCATGCTGACAGGCGACAGCAAAAATACCGCGAAGGCCATTGCTGCTGAAAGCCATGTTGACGGCTATATCGCGGAATGCCTGCCTGAAACAAAGGTTCAGCAATTGAAGAAACTGAAAGAGGATCACGGCCAGGTGGCCATGGTCGGCGATGGCATCAATGATGCTCCCGCGCTTGCAACTGCCAACGTCGGGATTGCCATGGGTGAAGGCTCAGATGTCGCCCTAGAAACCGCAGACGTCGTCCTAATGAAGAACGACCTGCCAAAAATTGCAGAAGCCATCAACCTGTCACGACGGATGAACCGGATCGTTAAACAAAATATCGTGTTCTCAATTTTGGTGATCATGGCCCTGATTGCATCGAACTTCCTGCAGTTCCTCGACCTGCCATACGGCGTCATCGGGCACGAAGGAAGCACGATCCTTGTGATATTGAATAGTTTGAGGTTGTTGAAATAAAAATGACTCCCGCACGAATTAAATCCGGCGGGAGTTTTTTTGATGCCTTGTTTGTACACTTTTCCTTACATTTCACCGATTTCTGTCCGTCATCACCTTCATGACGGACACTTTTCCTTCCATTTCACCGATTTCTGTCCGTCATCTCCCTCATGACGGACATGGTCCCAGCAACTCGACCGCCTGCTGTCAATCACTTCCCACTTAAACCAAAGACAAAGCGCCCTCCGAGTGGGGGCGCTTGGTGTTAGTGATATCCGTTTGATCCGTTCGCTGAGCCTGATGTTTTTTGGCTGTGGTTGCTTTTGCCTTTTTGCTTGGTGCTTCCGTCTTTTTTCGTCTTCTTTGTCATCCTGTATTCCCCCTGTCTTAAAAAATGAGGAGCATGCCTCATCTTTATCATTTGCTAAAACAGTGAACGTTACAGAGGTAATTTCAGGAGTCCCTAACATCAGCAGCCGGCTTTTTTTTCACTGTAATAGGCATTGATTTCACCGCCGATGATAATGATGTATGCGGACAAATAGAGCCAGATCATCAGGACGATGATGGCACCGATGCTGCCGTATGTGGCTGTGTAGGAAGCGAAGTTGCTGACATAGTAGGAGAATCCGAGTGATACAAGCACCCATCCGCCGGTGGCAAAAAGTGATCCAGGCAATCCGCTGATGCAAGTCAGCTTTTTATTTGGCGCGATCCAATATAATCCAAGAAACACTATAAAAAGGATCAAAATACTGATCAGCCAGCGCAACATATTCCAGACGTGGACAAACTCTTCCTTCAGTCCGAAATTTGCGAACAGCCAGCTGCCGATTTCTTTGCCGAATACCGGCAAAATCAACGCGACGAGGAAGACAAAAATCATCCCGAACGTCAAAAAAATGGCCATTAACCTGCTGACGATGAAGGATCTTGTCTCCTCTACCCGATAGGCACGGTTAAAGGCCCTTACAATCGCATTGATTCCGTTCGAAGCAGACCAAATCGTCGCAAGCAATCCAAAAGACAGCAGCTTTCCGTCTTTTTTCATGATGTCCGCGAGGCTGTTTTTGATCAGGTCCATCGATTCGCCTGGCGCATAGGCATCAAAAAAACCGAGGATATCCATTTCGGAGATTGGCAAATACGGAACCAATGTGACCAGAAAGATCAGAAGCGGAAACAAGGAAAGCAAAAAGAAATACGCAAGCTGGGCAGCAAGTGCCGGAACATCGTCCTCTTGTATCCTGTGCCACATATGCCTGAAAAATGAAATATCAATCATTGATTCACCTCTTTTTTAACTTCCCTGCTTCTGCCTTTCCGTCATTCTTGTCCATCTATATGCTGGTTTGTACCGCCTGATGCTGCTATTTTCCTCAGAGACTCTTTCGTCCCTTTCACCAATTCGGTAATCTGGGGCGGCACATCCTTGATCTCTTCGACTTTTTCCGTGATAAATGCGACGTCCTCTGTTACTTGTTCCACTGTTGTCCGCACTTTATTCACCTTTTCTTTCATGTCTTCGATGAATTCATTCGGATTTTTTACGACATACGCAACTCCACTCGATACCTTACTGAAATCCTTTTTTACCGCCTCGCGGGTTGATTTTTCCAGAAGACTTACCGCACCCCCGGCTACTGCACCTAAAAACATCCCCATCCAAAACCTTTTCGAACTGCCCATCTTTCTCCTCCTCAAATCTTGCTTCTCATTTCGCAGACTCCTTGCCTGCCATCTACCTAACATTTTCCACGATAGCTGCCACTTCATGCAAGCCAGGAGAAATTTTTTTCATATCCAAAGAAAGCAATTCTGAAAATGAATAACTTTTTTTGCAGCATGAAATGCCTTTGGAACAGTAAATCCAGCGTTTATTCAAAGATTTACCTGATGGTTATCGCTTGACTCAGATTAATTATCAGAATATTCTTGTTAGAGAACATTTTACGAAGATAATTTTATAAGGGGGCACAACATGACATTTGAAGATTGGATTGGAAAAATAAGCGGCTGGGTTTGGGGTCCCCCTCTCTTGATTTTGCTTGTCGGGACTGGAATCTACCTGACCTTCCGCATTGGTTTTCTGCAGATGAGGCTGCTGCCTTATTCACTTAAGCTTGCTTTTTCGAAAAAACAGGATAAACGTTCTGAAGGAGATATTTCTCATTTTCAGGCGTTGATGACGGCACTTGCCGCAACAGTCGGCACAGGTAATATCGCCGGGGTGGCGACGGCGATTTTCACAGGCGGACCTGGCGCTGTCTTCTGGATGTGGATTACGGCCTTTTTTGGAATGGCCACGAAATATGCGGAAGCTGTCCTGGCTGTTAAATACCGTGTTGAGGACAAGGACGGCGAGATGTCCGGCGGCCCGATGTATTATCTTGAACGCGGGCTTGGGCAAAAATGGCTCGGGGTGTTATTCGCACTATTCGGCGCGATTGCGGCTTTTGGAATCGGAAACTTGGTTCAGTCGAACTCAGTAGCAAGCGTCGTACAGTCGACGTTTTCAGTGCCTACATGGGTTACCGGACTTGTGTTGACCATTTTTACTGCTCTTGTCCTGATTGGCGGAATCAAGAGCATCGGAAAGGTTACCGCGCTGTTTGTACCGGTGATGGCCGGGTTCTATCTGCTGGCGGGCCTAGTCGTCATGATTCTGAACTTTGACCTTGTTCCTGCAGCTATAGGACTTATTTTCAACGATGCATTCACAGGCGAAGCCGTTGCTGGCGGTGCACTCGGAACGGTCATCCGCATGGGTGTTGCCCGCGGTGTCTTCTCGAACGAAGCCGGGCTTGGATCCGCACCAATCGCTGCTGCTGCGGCCAAAACGGACTTGCCTGGACGCCAGGCACTCGTGTCGATGACCCAGGTGTTCATCGATACCATCGTCATCTGTTCCATCACTGGCATCACCATCGTCATGGGCGGCTTGTATACTGGCGATACGACGGCAGCTGACCTGACCTCAGCGACCTTTGGCAAGTTCCTAGGACAGTCAGGCTCTGTGATCGTCGCCGTTGGACTGTTGTTCTTCGCGTCATCGACGATCATCGGCTGGTCTTATTACGGAGAAAAGTGCTTCTCCTATTTATTCAGCAAGAATGTAATTTTTTACTACCGCATCGCATTTGTCGCTGCTGTGTTCGTCGGCGCGATTTCCCAGCTTGAAATTGTCTGGGGCGTCGCCGATGTGATGAATGGCTTGATGGCCTTCCCGAACCTGATCGGGCTCCTCGGTTTATCTGGTGTTGTTGTAGTGGAAACGAGGAAAATCCTGAATACGATTAAGGAAGAGAAAAAAGAGGATAAATCGTTAAGCGCGTAATGATAAATCCGGCGTAAACTGGCGCCGGATTTGTAATTGACTTTTTTTGACGGACGTGGAAAGATGGTTGTACAACCATTGAGAGGATGAACGGAGTGGACTTGACTAAAAATTCCCCTGAAAACGTTGATTACATGATTGAAAAGATTAAGGAAAAATTGAATGTCATGAACCTCGGCGCAATTAAATCGACACATTTTGACGGCGAGATGTATGAAGAACTGAAGGAAATCTACGATATGATCATGCGAAAAAACACTTTCAGCCCGAATGAAATGCAGGCAATCGCCGAAGAGCTGGGAAACTTGAGAAAGCAATAATGGGAACAGGCACAGGACATGATCCGGTGCCTGTTTTTTTATAATCTGAGAAAAATGTCAAAACTTTTTTGTTTCCACTACGCATATATTGTTATACGATAGTGTTATTAATTTTCGAAGGGGAGTGAGGAACCGTGAAAAAGCTGACTATGTCCGCGCTCAGCCTGTTCATCCTGATCTTACTTGCCCACGGAACCCTTCCTGCTGAAAAAACCTTAGCTGTTGGCGCCAAATCAAAAGTCATTCTTCCAATGGAACAAATCCATGAAGAACTGCCAGGTCCTGATTTGGATGATAAAAAAATCCCCTTCATTCAATATGCATTTGTCCTTCTTTTATCAACAGTAGCCTTCACACTGAAAATCCACAGGGTCATAAGGTTTGAAAGTTTATTTTCATTCTTGACGGCAGTCTTTTTCCAATCGAATTATGTGATTAAGTCTCCTTGATGATCAAAATTAAAAATCAAGGAGGAATGGATATGTGGTTTCGATTCTTAATGATTGGGTTCTTTTCCCTGACAGCGTTCAGCTTTATGTTTTATCAGGGTGTAGAGTTTTATCAGGCTTTCATCGATATCTTCAAACAGAATAAGTAATCTTTAATAAAGGTTGTTTTCGTAAAGATTGTTGTTAAAATCCTAAAGCCGATTTTAACGTGATAATAAGCCATTTTGTAGTTCGGAATTAAGTGTGCAGGCTCTTGTCTCTAAATTGGCTTTAATTTTATGAAGAATTATATCTTTCAATCCAATTTTGTAGCCAAAAACAACAAAGTTTGAGAAAAGAGCCTTAATAAAAGGAAACGGTCTCCCTTACGGAGGACCGTTTCTTCATTTTATGCTGCCTCCATCCAGTCTTCGCTCATCACTCCAGCATAAAAGCTGAGAAACTCCTTGAAGAATGGAAGGGTAATTTTCGTATCAGCATTGTCGAGCAATGGCTTCAGAACCGGCTTGATGAATCGTGCCAGCATCTCTGCTTCTATTTCTTCAAGCTGCTGCAGGTTATCCATGTCGCCTTCTTTCTCTGCCTTGATTTCTCCCTGTAAAATCGAATTCATGAAGGCGGTCATGCTGCCAAAGTGATCCGGCAGCCGATCCTGCTCGAGCGGGAAGTAAAAAGCTGTTTTCTCATAAAGGCCGATCAAGCACAGCAGCTCATGCCTGCGGGCTTCTTCATCTTCATTTTTCTTCGTATAGGATGAAAAGTAAGGGGAGACAAAGTGAGCTCCCGGTATGAAAAAGTGATTGTCATACCAGAGCTGCACTTCTTCCCGATTGTAAAAGGAATGAAATGAGAGCTCCCTCCGCATTCCTTCAGGGATTTCGTTCATGAATGCTTCATAGGTATCCCAGTCACCCAGCCAGATGCTTGTCATGATATTCGCAATCGCCAGCTTTCCATATCGTTCTTCCATTATTGTCTCCACCTTCGTTTTTCAAGAAATTTCGAAGCTGCCTCCGATGTTGTTACGCTTTCTCCACGTCCACGAATACGTCCTGTTGTGCCGGACCTCCGATCAGCAAGTCTGCGAGATACCCTTCGAAATAGCTGCCATCACGGTCAGACAAAGCGTTGACGGAGAATCCCTGTCCGCGAGGCTTTGCATATCCGGATTCTTCATGGAGCGGTTTATTGAATTGATATCCAGTGTGGCCATAGCTGCCAGCCGGCTCGATTGTTTTGCCGTCTACTTTCACTGCCTTAGATCCGTATGCATCATGGCCGAAGCTGAAGTTCGCTCCGACGACACCCGGCTTGATTCCCGGCGTCACAAGCGCACGGCCTTTGACTTTTGAGTTATTGGACGAAATGTAGATTTCATCATCTGTCTTGATGCCTTTTTTCTTCGCGTCGATCGGATTGATCCACAGATAGTTTTCTGGCTTCACTTCACGCAGCCATGCATTGCCTTCCGTACGATGCGTTGCCATATTCCTAGATTTCCAGTTGATGAACTGGAGCGGCTTGTTCGGCTTATAGACTTCACCGTCGTATGTCTTGATTTCCTCTGCTACCGGCACGCCTTCAAAGAACTTGCCTGTGTAGGCACTCTTGAAGCCTGCTGCCTTTTCATCGTAAAAATAAACCTGTTTTGCCCACTGATACTTGAGTTTGTTGCCGATATATTCATCGCCTGCTGCCTCAAAGCGCCCGCCGCGGTTCAATACGTAAACGACCTTTTTCCATTCTTCCGGTTTGACGGCACTTTTGAGTTTCTGGATGTCGAAATACTTGCCGAGCGCCTTCTGCCTTGCTTTTTCAAAAATTACCAGTTCTTCTGCATTCGCGTCCTTGACCGGTTTCTCACCGTCAAAGGCAATATTCGCAATTCGTTTTAAGTAATAGTCTTCAGGAGTGTGTATCGCCGATCCATCAGCAAGAGCATTGTCCCCAACACCTGGAAGACCCATTCCTTTTAAGAGATCGATATAGACCTGTTCCGTTGGACGTGCGTCAGGAACCACTCTCGTCACCGGCTGGATGACACCTGCGAATTTATGCTTCAGGATCGGGAAGATGTCCTCTGAATTCCAGCTTTCAAGATAAGCGAGATCAGGCAATATGAAGTCCGCATATTTGGAAGTCTCGCCGATTGTGACGTCAGAAGCGACGACCAGCTCTACCACTTTAGGGTCCCGGATGAATTTGGCCTGCATTTCCGATCTTGGCGCAGCCATTACCGGGGAAGTCCTGTTGATCAGCAATGCCCGGATTTTGTATGGATAGCCTTCCGCAGAACTTGGAAGGACATCGTGGATCAGTTTATTGCCAAACGGATACCATGGCCTCTTTGCAGGATAGCCATCTTTTTCAAATAGAGTTGTTTTTTCATATGGAACCTTATGTCTTGTGACCGGGATGCCCCAGCCTGGGTTGGCATTTGGCACCGATACAAGATCGTAGCTGCCTTCGGTTGCTTTATATTTGGCGCCAAGGACGGTGTCGCCGCCCTTCCAGTCATGGTTGCCGACAAGGTGGTTCAGCATATTGATGGCCCGCACGCTGTAGTAGCCATTCGTATGCATCGCTGGTCCGCGGTAGGCATGGATGCCGACCTTTTTGCCGTGTGATGTGAAGTCCCTGGCAATCTGGACAATCTGGTCGACTGGCACATCTGCCTGGTTGGCGTATTCTTCGATTGTTTTTTCCATGACTCTCTCTTTAAAAATCCTGAAGACAGATTTCACCTTGATGCCGTTGATGGTTGTATCGATATCCAGGTCGCCATTTCGGGCTTTCGTATGCAGCACAGGCTTGCCGTTTTCAATGACAACAAACTCCTCGCCGCCGATGCCAAGCTCCTCGGCACGGATGAACGGACGCTTCTTGTCCCCGACATTGACAAGGAAGGATGCATCACTCCATGTTGTTTCGCCATCCTCATTCGCTGCTTCCTGATTCGGATTGCGCAAGTAAATATCATCGTAACGGTTATTTTCAATGATCCAGCGGCACATCGCCATGGCTAGCGCTCCGTCCCCGCCCGGTTTTACCGGTACCCAGACATGTGCTTTCTCTGCTGTCTTGCTGAAGCGCGGGTCGATGACGACCATCTTCATTCCGCGATCGATTGCATTGGTAATCTGCGGAGCGAAAGTAGTCGGCCCGCGGTTTGCGACCATCGGGTTTGTTCCCCAGATGATGACCATTTCGGCGTTGTCGTAATCAGGGATCATCCGTTTTTTCGGTTTTTCGGCGTCATGTGAGCGGACATTTCCCATTACACTGGTAATCCCACAATAGCCGCCATGGTCATAAAAATTTGCCGTACCAAGGCTGTTGACGGCCAGGCGCTCGATGAACTCGCGCCTGTGGCCTGCCATGACCGCAATCTGGTTCGCCTTTGGACCAAGGTCAGGATGGTTCGTATCAATCAGGACTTCCTTGTATTTTTTATCGAATTCAGCCTTCGTCATTTCGCCTGCTTTTAACTTATCCCAGTCAGCCATGACGGCAGCTTCCGGCACGTATTTCCACAATTCCTTCAAACCTGGTGTGCGCAGGTCCTTGCTGCCCTCGAGGATTTCCTTGTATGCCTGTTCCCAGCTGACTGTTTTCCAGACACCGCTGCCACGCTCACCGACACGCTTGAGCGGCTTCTGAATCCTGAAAGCATCATAGTTGGTCTGGATGCCTGCTTGCCCTTTCAGACAGGTACGTCCGCCCCGGAGGCCCCGTCCCATCTTGGCAACATTCCCGGTTCCTTTTACCGCCTGTGATACCGGTGTGTCATAGTTGATATGGCCGATCTGCACCATATTGATCGGACTGTACTGGTTGCCGGCGATCTTGCGGACGATTGAAGAGTAGGCTCCGCCAGCTGCCCCCGCTGTGATGTAAGTCTTGATTGTACAGGTCGAATTGCATTGCTGGCATGATGTGAAAATGACATTTTCAGCTGTATAATCCTGATAATCCGTACCGGTTCCGTGCGGTTCATCTGTCCAGACGCCACCCATGACCTGCTTGATTGGCCCGACGAATGCAGGACCGACAAAAGCGACCGCACTCAGCGTACCGAGCGCTTTTAAAAATCCACGCCGTTTCATTGGTTTATTTTCCATTATGGCTCACCTCGTCAGAAGTTTCTTCGATTGGCAGCAGCAGCTCGCCGAATGAATAAATTAACAGTCCCATTGCGACGACGCCGACGCTGACCATCCATTCCTTGATTGTTGGCGCGTAATTGCCCCATGGGAGCTCATGGAATACAGGCACCACCAATGGCGGAACAACGATGTTGAAGCGGACGCCGATGATCCCGATGACGATCAGGACTGCAGCACCAAGCAGCGCATTGACATTCTGGCTTGTTTTTTTCCAGAAAACGATCGTGATCGGAATCACAGCTCCAAGGAACATTTGCACGAACCAGAACGACCAGGCTTTTTCACTTGCCATCATCGTTGCCAGCGTATCCAGGTGCTCTGTCTCAAGACCGTACCAGCCGATCAGATATTCATAGAATTGAAGACCAAGGTCGATGATCAGGAACCCGACCATCAATTTTGCAAGAGAAACGACCATTCCCTGGTCAACCGGCTGCTTCTGCACTTTTTTCTTGATGACATACATCGCTAAAAGAAGGGCCGTTCCCGATACCATTGCTGATACGACGAAGATGATCGGGAATAAAGCGGTATGCCATGCCGGTCTTGCTTTTACAACAGCGAAGATGGTTCCTGTTCCGCCGTGGACCCCGAGAATCGCAAGCGGAATCCCGATCGTTCCAAGGATTTTCATCCACATATGGTCACGCTTTTTCGTAGCAGCATTGATGGTCGCATTTTTGAAGGTGATGAACCTTGCGATAAAACCCTTCAATGAGTTCGTTCTTGCTGCGCGGACAAGGTCTTCCCTCATCGCGATGTAAAGTTCAACAGCCAGGAGCCCAATATACACGAGATAAAAATGGACTTCCCAGGCGAGCGGTGAAGTGACATTCCAGTAGATGATCGCATTGAGCATCCGCTCCGGACGGCCAAGGTCCATCAGCACGAAGGTCAGCGCGACGATCATACAGACAATCGCGGTGAAAAGTGCCGCCTTCCCGACTCTCTCGTATTCTTCCATCCCGAAAACGTAGATCAGAGTCGACAGCAGGAACGAACCCGCACTGAGGCCGACGAAGAAAATGTAAAAAGCGATCCATGCTCCCCAGGGAGTGATGCTTGATAGATTCGTAGCAGCAAGCCCGGTGAAGAAGCGCTCTACGATGAAATACCCGCCGATCAAAAAGGCTACAGTCAGGGCTGAAATCCATATTTTAAAAGCTTTCGACACAGTGACATCGATTTTCGTTTTTGATGTGCTTTTCTCTTTTAAATCAACAGCAAGATTGGCCATCGCCAGTCCCTCCTATCTTAAATAAATGACATTCGGATGTGTTCCAAGCTCTTCCTTCAGGCGGAAGGCTCTTGGACTTGCAGCAAGCTTCGATACCACACTGTTCGGATCGCTGATGTCACCGAAGAAACGGGCATCGCCAATGCACGTTTCCACACATGCCGGCTCTTCGCCTCTTTGCAGACGGTGGAAGCAGAAGCTGCATTTACGGACAGTACCAATCGGGGTCTTGCCTTTTTCACGATTGTTGCGCTCGACGCCGTATTCAGGGCTGGTCACATCGTTATATCCCTGCATTTCCTGTTCGTAGCTTTCTCCAAAGTCGAAGGATCTCGCACCGTACGGACAGGCAACGATGCAATAACGGCAGCCGATGCAGCGGTCATTGTCGATCGCGACAATTCCGTTTTCCATTTTATAAGTCGCCCTTGTCGGACAAACCTGGGCACATGCCGGTTTATCACACTGCATGCATGGTCTAGGCAGGTTGACAGCCTTGATGTTTGGGAACTCACCTTCAAGTGATTCCATGACGACATTATAGGAGATGCCCGGCGGCGTCCTGTTCTCAGCCTTGCAGCTGACCGTACAAGTATCACAGCCAACACATTTTTTCAGGTCGATGACCATTGCCCATTTCGGACCGTCACCCTTCCTGATATCAGGGCCATCACCTGAAGCATAGTAATTGCCGAATTCCCTTGTCAGTGATAAAGAATAAACTTTATGGAAGTCTTCGATCTTCAGTTTGCCGCTGATGACCTTTCTGGCATCGCGCGCCATGTTCAGGCCAAGCTCAGTATCATACTGTGATTCATCCATTTCCTTCTTTGCATCCGGCAGCATTTTGTCGACGATTTTATCGTAATCCACCTTTTTCTCATTTGAAAAAAGACCCATTTTACGTCACCTCTTTTTATGCGTTTAGATTTCTTTCTTGATTTCCTTGATGTCATCCGCAATGTCGTCAGTGATATCACTAGTCAGCTCACGCGTCGACTTCTTGAATTCCTTCAGCGTCTGGCCGAACGCCCTGCCGATTTCAGGCAGCTTCTTCGGACCGAAGATGATCAACGCCAGAGTAAGGATTAAAATCAAACCAGGTACACCAATATTGGATAGCATGTTGCCACTTCCTTTTTTATTTTTCTTGCTTATTTATAATGCAAGCTGCGTGCCAACTTTTATGGCATCGGGTGATTTTAGGTAGGGTGGCAGATGGAAACCATGTGGGAGTAAGGCTCGTGGATTCGTGACACTTTTGTGAACGCGAAAAAGCGACCGACATCGAATTTTAGGTTCGATCTTGGCCGCTCTTTATGTGACATTTTGACATGGTGGTGCAATTTTGGCATGTGACATTTTGGCATGGTTTGCGGGAATGACATGGAACATTTTAGCGTGGCAATTCCCATTCTGGCATGTGATATATGGGATGGCAGTGCAATTTTTGCATGGTGATGAGGAAATGGCATACATTTTCGTGAGTTTGAGTTTGATTAATCCCATAGAGGGAAGTTCTTGCCCGGGGTGTAGATTCTTCCTTTTTTGCATCCAGTGCTATCAAGGTCCAGCGCCGAAAGCAGCCTTTTTGACTGGTGGATGGATGAAATGTGGAGGAAATCGGTGAATTGTCTGCTCGTAATTGCAGGACCAAAAATGATGAAGAAATCTCTAAGTGCATCTATTTGGGCATCCTTTGATAAATGACCGCATTTCCCACAAATCCAGCTGCCATAAATTTTTTTCATGCCGATCTGCTGGCACTCCGGACACTGAACTCCTGTCTGCACTTGATCCATTGGCAAGTTCATTGAAGGAATGTCAGGAATGTACGGTTCATGGCTTTTCAATAACAGCTTGGTGATTTTTCTGATATCTTTTACTGATAAAATCTCGTTATGATATTTGTCGCTAAAAGACTGAACCTTATAGGCGACAGCAGGAGTTTTACAAACCCTTATTCTTACATCCTGATTGTTCCCAGGATTCCTGATTATAGCCTGAGAGTTGCTGATAGAAACTAGGAATTCAATAGGAGGTGGGGAAAAATGATGTTTGATTAGGAAGGATTTCAATTGGGACGCCTGAGTTCTCGTTTGGAGGATGGGATCAGGATAGACTTTCTCAATTCCATTGAATGTTTGAAGCAAATAGTTAAATTCCGGATAGAAATCCAAAGTGCCAGCATAATTTTTCGAGTCAATGATAAGCATGAAGGTGTCTGATATCAAAAGGGAATCAATCTGGAAGTGGGTTTTATTATGGGGAATCCTTAAATCGTGTAAAATATAGAATCTTGTGTGGTCAAATTGCGATAAATGGTAATCTAGTTCTCTTTCTCCTTTATAACCTGCTAATTTTCTTGACAATTTGCTCTCAAGTTCTGATTGCAGCTGCGGATTCAAGGTGAATCTCCTTAAAATCGCCTTCAAAACAGTAATTTCTCTTGGAAAATCCCGATATTTTTCAATCAAGCACATCACTCCCTTTTATTTTTCCTCTATAATAATTCTCTTTTCGCATTTTAAATCCCTTTTCTCTGTTCTATAAAATTTTTATAGCGAGTTTTTTGTTTTTATAGCGAGTTTCTATGTTTTATAGCGACTTTTTCATTTTTATAGCGAGTTTTCAATTTTTATAGCGACTTTTTCATTTTTATAGCGAACTGGAAATTCCGCACGTTTTTTCCCAGTTCGCCGCCCCCATAAAAACTACTCTTTCAAACCATATTGATCAATTTTACGATAAAGGTTACGCACGCTGATGCCAAGCACGTCTGCTGCCTTTGTTTTGTTCCAATTCATCTGTTTCAGGGCATTTTCGATGTGTACTTTCTCGACTTCTTCCAGTGAGCAGAGCCTGGTTGTCCCACCAACGGGTGCAGCACCAACGGCAACCTGTTTCGGTAAAAGCAAATTGTCGGCTTCGATCAGACTGCCCTTTGACAAAAGCACGCCGCGTTCGATCAGATGGCTGAGTTCGCGGACATTTCCCGGAAAATCGTATTGCTCGAGTGCAGCAAATGCTCCCTCCGACAACTGCTTCGACGGGTCTTTCGTCCTCACAATAAAGTAATCAATCAGCGAAGGCAAATCGCCTTTTCGCTCACGCAGCGGAGGAATCGTCAGCTTGACGACATTCAACCGGTAATATAAATCCTCACGGAAACGTCCCTCGGCGACTTCTTTTTCCATGTCGCGATTCGTGGCTGCGACTACGCGAACGGTTACATGGCGCTCTCGAACATCGCCGACGCGACGGAATTCACCGGTTTCGAGGAAGCGCAGCAATTTTACCTGAAGCGCCAATGGCATTTCACCTAGCTCATCCAGAAACAGTGTCCCGCCTTTCGCTGCTTCGACCAGGCCTTTCTTATCCTGGCTCGCTCCGGTGAATGCGCCGCGGGAGTGCCCAAACAATTCGCTTTCCAACAGATGTTCAGGCAGCGCTCCAGAGTTCACCGGCACAAATGGCTCATCAGCGCGGCAGCTCCAATAATGGAGGGCCTTCGCGAACAGCTCCTTCCCGGTGCCGCTTTCACCCTCAATCAGGACAGGCACATCGCTGTCGGCAATCCGCCTAGTCATTTCCAATACTTCTTTAAAATTGGCACTGTCACCGATGATCCTGAATTCATTATGCTGGGCGATGATTTTTTTCATCGAGTCATTTTTCTCTTTGAGCGCTTTATTCTCGGCAGCCTTTCCGATCGTCAATTCCAGTTCTGAAAGATTATAAGGCTTGGTGATGTAATCGAAGGCGCCTACTTTCATCGCTTCTATTGCGGTATCGATCGTTCCGTGCCCGGTCAGGATCAACACCTCGATATCAGGCTGCACTTTCTTCGTTTCTTTTAAAAGCTCGATGCCATCCATCCCAGGAAGTCTGATATCATAAACGCCGATGTCGTATTCGTTCTTTTTCACAAGCTCGAGGGCATCCTCTGCGGTACCCGCGCTGTCGACATCGAACCCCTTCCGCTTTAGCCGCCTCACCAATAGCTCCAGCAAATCCTGTTCATCATCAACGACCAACAATCTTGTTGCTGACATCGTAGACCACCTCCACAGTTTCTAATCTTGAGTTCCGGTTGTCATCTGCATTGTCCGCAATCTGCTGGCCGGAAAAACTTTGTCCGGTTTCTCCTGCCGAATTTTCCACACCGCGCCAGGCATACACCGATCGTTCTGCCGGCAGCTGAATTTCAACCGTAGTTTCTTCCTCCGGTTTGCTGTCAATCGAGATTGTCCCGCCGAATTGCTGGATGATGCCGTAGCAGACGGATAATCCAAGTCCCGTTCCTTTGCCAATCGGCTTTGTCGTAAAGAACGGATCGAACAATTTATCCATGGCGTCTGCCGGGATTCCGTGGCCGCTGTCCGTCACTTTGATCGAAACCTGCCCACCATCATTTGCCGAGGCGGAGACGACCAGGCTACCTTCCGTTTCCATCGCATCAACCGCGTTATTAATCAAATTGACGATGACCTGCATCAGCTTAAGCCCATCACCACTCACCATCGGAAGCTCATCAGCGACCCGCAGTTCAAGCTGGATCCGCTGCTTTTTCAGCTGGTGTTCGACAAGGCTGAGGCTGCTTTCAATGATTTCCCTGACCCGTATATGATCTTCTGTCCAATCATTTTTCCGGGAAAAATTGAGCAGATTGTCGGTGATCTTTTTACAGCGCTCGGTATTCTCTTTGATTTTACGAAGATAGTGCTCCATCTCTTCTTCATCGAGGTCCTCATCACCCGCCTGGATTCTGTCGATCAAATCCTCCGCATACACATTGATCGTCGCCAGCGGGTTGTTGACTTCATGCGCAAAACTCGACGCCATGATGCCGAGCGCGCTCAGTTTATCGGTCTGAATCATCGTTTCTTCCATTTGTTTTTGTTCGGTAATGTCCTCGAGCACGACGAGGAACTCTCCTTCTTCCTCAATTGCGTGGTTCAGCGGGAATACCCTGTGCCTGAAGATCCGCTCGCCATTTGGGCCATCCTTGAACTTCATGACCTCATCGGCGATTTTATCAAGGTCGGGACAGGTAATCGGACAGTTCAGGCACGGTGCATTCTCTCCGCCAATCATCGCGTAGCAAGGCAGCGTCAGCCGGTCCTCCTTCAGCCACCCTTTTAAAATTGGATTCATCCAGGTAATCCGGTATTCTTTCGTCACAAGCGCAAGCCCGGCGCCAATCCCGTTCACCACGACATCAAGCCTTTCCTTCTCCTGCTCAAGCAACCTTGATTTTTCGAGCAGCTCCTTGCTCATGTCGTTGAAGGAATCAGCCAGTTTGCCGAGCTCATCGGTCCGCCTCATTTTCACAGGACTGATTTTACGTCCCTGCTTCAAATTGTTCATTTCCCGGTCAATCGAAACAATCGGCCTTGTAAAATAAAGCCCTGCCCATACGCTGATCAGGCTGACGGTTAAAATCATCAAGGCAACCGCTCCGATGCCGCTCTGGAACATCCGGTTAATCGGGGCGAACGCCGTGGCTTTCGGCTGCTCCATCACAAGCACCCAATCCAGGTCATCGATTTTTGCTGTTACGCCGATCTCATCCTTGGCTCCCGAAGCCTGCTTTTGCCATAGCTTGCTGTAATCCTGATGGGCAATGACCCGTTCTTTGTCGTCCAGCAAATAAATATAGGAAGAGTGGTCCTGGCGCATTGAAGAGATTTTTCCAATGATCTTCTGGAGCTGGACGACGACTCCGATTGCCTTCTTGCTATCGTCTTCATAAAAAGGGATTGCTAGCTTCATGACAGGCTGGCCATACTGGTTGAATTCCACCTGGCCATATACTTTGTCGCGGGTTTGCAGCTGGAACCACATATCATCCGTGAACCATCGCTCCCTATCGCCGGCGATGTTGAGTTCATAACGGGAAACCCTTTTTTCGACATAGCCTTTATCATCAGCGATGACGACCTCTTCAATCGATTCGCTTTGCTGCAAAAGTTCATAGAGAGCACTTTGCTCTTTATCCAATAGATTGAGCGAAGCCAGTACATGGATCCGCTGGAAGGTCTGGCTGAATTCGTATTGTATTTCCCGCGAAAGATTCTCAAGCACCAGATGCTGTTTTTCAAGGATCCTTGTTTCGAGGTCCGCTTTTACGAAAGAGTAATAAAACAGGCTGAGAAGCAGCAAGGGAATCGTCGACATCACCACGCCGAATACAAGCACCTTATTGCGGATAGTCTGGGATTGCATTAAATCCATCAACAATTTCATCGCTTCCTCCCTCCCTGTACTTCCGGATGGATCAGGTCAGCGATATGCAACAAATCCTGGTTATAGGTGATTCCTAGTGCGTCCTTCGTCTGCTGGTTCACGACAAACCGGATCCCGTCTGGCAGCTCAACCGGCAAATCGCCCGGTTTGTTGCCCTGCAGAATCAGGCTGACGAACCTGGAAGCCTGATATCCCTGGGAATAAAAGCTCGAACCGTAGCTAGCCAGCAGCCCTTTTTCTGCTTCAAAGTCATACAAGCCCATGGCCGGGATTTTTTTTTCGGACGTCAGCTTGACGATTTCATCTGTCAGCGATTCAATCCGGAAGCTCGGAAGAACGAGGATCGCTTCTTTTCTCCCGACTGATTTCCATAAAGTATCAAGACAATCCTTGGAAGCATCACACGGCTTGATTTTCACACCCAGTTGTCCTGCTGCATTCCTTGTTTCTTCAAGGCTTAGTTTGCTGACTTCAATCTTGCTGTCGTAAATCACATGCACCCTGTCAACTGCCGGCACAAGGGAGGTAAGCATCTCCAGCCGCTTGCCCGAGATGCTGGCATGGTAATTATTGATTCCGGTAAAATTTCCACCCGGGGATTTATAATCTTTGATCAGTCCGAGTTCCTTCGGCGCGGCCAGGCCTGCAAAAACAACCGGAATGTCGATACTGGCTTCATCCATTTTTTCCTTTAGACGAAGAGATTCAATTCCGCCAAGCGTCACGATCAGGTCCGGCTGCTCCTCAAGCAGCTGAACAATCTGCCTGTCAATCAACTCTTCATCATCTTGTGCATTTTTCACGGTAAAATGGATGTTTTTCGCGCTGTAACCGAGGTCCTTCAACCCTGCTTCCAGGCCTGTGAATTTCTCATAACGGTTTTCACCAATCATCAGGACGCCGATTTCAACAGAATCTTCTCCCTTCACCCCGAGAAAAGCATAAATTATAGCCGAAACGGCAACCGTTGTCAGGAAAAAGAAATACCACTTTGTTTTCACGTTCCGCGCCCCCATTTACCGTATTCACTACCACTATAACGGAAAAAGCAATGTAGCCATCTTGCAAAAAAGGATAATTTTATGAACAAGAACAAAAAGCGCAAGCGCCTTGGTCAGCCCCGACAAGCGCTGGAGAGCCGACCGATGAAGTCGTTCTTTGACTTCGTTGGGCGGACCGAAGCGACTCGAGGGGCTAGGCGCTGGAGCTGGATTAAGAAACTGCATGTAGTTATCCACATTTAAAACATTTATAAATCCATACAAAACAAAAAGGTCCCCCTCTACTAGAGGAGAACCTGATTTCTCGTTTTTATTTCTTTTCGACAGCGTGTCCGCCGAATTCGTTTCTTAATGCTGCGACAACTTTTCCTGTGAACGTGTCGTCTTCCAATGAGCGGTAGCGCATCATCAGTGACAGTGCGATGACTGGTGCTGCTGTTTGCAGATCCAATGCTGTTTCGACTGTCCATTTCCCTTCGCCTGATGAATGCATGACGCCTTTGATGCTTTCAAGCTTTGGCTCTTTGGAGAAGGCATTTTCCATCAGTTCCATCAGCCAGCTGCGGATGACTGAGCCGTGGTTCCAGACGCGTGACACTTCTTTGTAGTCGTAATCGAATGGGCTTTTCTCAAGGATTTCGAAGCCTTCAGCGATTGCCTGCATCATTCCGTATTCGATACCATTGTGAACCATCTTCAGGAAGTGGCCGCTTCCGACTTTTCCTGTGTAAAGATAGCCTTTTTCAATTGAGATGTCCTTGAAGATTGGCTCAACATGGGCAAAAACCTCTGCGTCTCCGCCAATCATTGTGCACGCTCCATTGCGAGCGCCTTCCATTCCGCCGCTTGTTCCTACATCCATGAATTGGATGCCGGCAGCAGAAAGTTTTTCTGCACGTCTTAACGTATCCTTATAGTTGGAGTTTCCGCCATCAATCAGGATGTCGCCTTCTTCGAGATACGGTGTGAACTTCTCGATCACCTGGTCGATCAAATCGCCGGCAGGAATCATCAGCCAGATCACGCGCGGCTTTGGCAGCATGTCCGCCATTGCCTGATAGTCCGCTGCAATCTCAGCGCCTTCTGATTTGATTTTTTGCATAGCCTCTTCATTTATATCATTCGCCACAACCTCATGGCCGTTTTCCATCAGATTCAATACCAAGTTATAGCCCATTTTTCCAAGGCCAACCATTCCTAGTTTCACTTCGATGCACTCCTTTTTATGTAGCTCTTTTCGTGTAGATTCCGGATAACGAATAGAGCTCAATGATAATATGATAGTATCAAATAATTTTTCATATGTATATGTTATTCAAGAAAATAATTTTCATCCGTCAATATCTTTTTATCGAAATCGCTTCCCTGATTTTCTGCAGATTTCCTAATGTCTGTTCCTGCCTGCGTACCGATACTGCCACGTGAAGCACATCCATCAGGCTTAACTGGACGAGTCTTGATGCCAGTGCCTCTGACCGGAAAAGTGTTTCGCGTGATGTGGTGTATAGAACATAATCCGCTTCCTTCGACAATGGCGACTTGTAATGCCCGGTGATTGCGATGGTCGCTGCCCCATTAGCTTTTGCTATTTTCAATGCTTCTATGACATCTTTATTGCTGCCGCTATGCGAAATCCCGACAGCCGCCTGCCCGGGGCCGAGCAGCGCAGCAGAAATGATCTGCTGATGGCCGTCACTATGGGCATTGCAATGGATGCCTGTCCGCAGGAATTTATGATAGGCATCAAGCGCGATGGCTGATGAGCCGCCTGATCCGTAAAAATCAATTCTTGAAGCTTGTCCAAGTACATCAATAATCTTCTCAAGCACTTTGGCATCCAGGAGATTCAGCGTTTCTTTCATTGCTTCGATATGTCCGGCGAAAACCTTTTCCGCAAGGGTTACGACCTCATCTTCTTCTTTTATTTCTTCATGGATATTCTTGATTGGTTCCACGAGTTCACTTGCCAGCGCGATTTTGAAAGCTTGATATCCTCTGAATCCAAGCCGTTTGCAAAAACGAAAAATTGTCGCTTCGGCAACAGAGGCATACTCTGCGAACTCGGTGATCGACAGATGGATGATTTCCTGCGTGTTCTTCAAAATATAATCTGCAACCGCCTTCTCCTTAGAGGAAAGCGATGAGTAGATGGCTTTTATTTTAACAATCACATTTTGACCTTTCAGTTCACTGGCCATTTAATTGCCCCCTTCCTGACGACTTTATTTTACCAAAAGATTTTCATCGATATTTATGGATGATGAAAATTTTTTTCACAGTAAGTAAAAAGAAAGGGCCAAACCCTGGTTCAGCCCGATGCACTAATTAATCTTGTATTGGTAAAAATGAACGGCAAAGCTCTTGTTCCGTTCGACGCAGGTATTAATCCTGTTCAGGTGAAAATGAACTACAAAACTCTTGTTCAGTCCGATACAGGTAATAATCCTAAATCTGGTAAAATGAACAACAAAACTCTTGTTCAGTCCGATACAGGTATTAATCCTGATCTGTTAAAATCACCGGCCCATCCTTCGTGATTGCGATTGTATGCTCATACTGGGCAGACATCTTGCCGTCCACCGTTCTTGCTGTCCAGCCGTTGTTATCCATCTTTGTTTTCCATTCTCCGACATTCACCATCGGTTCGATCGTGAATACCATGCCTTCCTTGAGCCTCGGTCCTTTGCCTGGCAGGCCATAATGAGGGATATCCGGCTTTTCGTGAATGACCGAGCCGATTCCGTGGCCGATGAATTCGCGTACAACTGAAAATCCTTCAGCCTCCACATAAGACTGGATTGCATGGCCGATATCGCCAACCCGATTCCCCGGTAATGATGCAGCAATCCCGCGATATAAAGCTTCTTTTGTCACATCCAGCAGCTTTTGCGACTGCTCGCTGACATTCCCCACAGCATAGCTCCAGGCCGAATCGGCAAGGGCACCGTTCAGGTTGACAACCATGTCGATCGTCACGATGTCTCCCTCGTTCAGGGCATCTTTCCGCGGAAAACCGTGGCAAACCTCATCATTGATGCTTGCACATGTTGCATATTGATAATTCCGGTAGCCTTTTTGTTCAGGTGTGGCTCCATGCTTTGTCAAGTAATCCTCAACAAACTGGTCAATTTCCCAGGTCGTCACCCCAGGCTTGATCAGTTTGCGCAACTCTTTATGAACAGAAGCAAGCAATTTTCCAGCTTCCTTCATATTTTCAATCTCTCGTGCTGATTTTAAAACAATCATTCCTTCATCTCCCTGATTCATTTCATCCTCTATATTATATTATCTTATACGTAAAATTTCGCAAAATGAACCAGTCCATCACAAGGTGAAAGGAAAATAGCCTTAGTTTTGTGGATTTCATCCCACTTTTCATGGTATTACATCCTAAAATTACTCTCTGCAATATTTTTTATAGCGAGTTTTTTGCTTTTATAGCGAGTTTTTTGCTTTTATAGCGACTTCTTCGGTTTTATAGCGAGTTTTTCGTTTTTATAGCGACTTTTTCATTTATATAGCGAGTTTCAACTTTTTATAGCGAATTGGAAATTACACTCGTTTTTTTCCAGTTCCGAACACAGTAAAAAACCCTTCTGCCTCAGCAAAAGGGTTCTTACTATTATTTTTCCAGCACCTTAAGTGATTCGCGGTTGAACGCTGGTATATCCTTCGGCTCTCTGCTTGTCACCAGCTGGTTGCAGCAGACGACGACTTCCTTGTCCTGGTATTTCGCCCCTGCGTATTCCATGTCGACACGGATTGACTTATAGCCTGTCGCTCCTCGGCCTTCGAGTGTCTTTGCAGTCAATAGCAACTGCGGGCCATGGCAAATCGCAAATACCGGTTTCTTCTCATCCATAAAGTACTTGGCGAATTTGACGAATCGCTCGTCCTCACGAAGTTGATCAGGTGAAAAGCCGCCTGGGATGAACAATGCGTCGAAATCTTCCGGCTTGACGTTGTCGATGCTTTCGTCAATCTTGACCTCAGCTTTGCCCTGCTTGCCTTTTACTGTCTTCCCTTTTTCTTTTTCGATTGTCATAACTTCATGCCCCGCTTCTGAAAAAGCGCGTGAAGGCTCAAGATATTCCACATCTTCAAATAGATCAGTTATTAAACAGGCAATTTTTTTACCCATGGATTCAACATCTCCTTTAATAATTTCTCCACTATTAAATGTTCCCTGTCTGCTGAAGCCAAAACATTGAAATACACTTCCACTTTTTAGTATAAAACAGTGAAAATAGACCTATCTTAAGTCGATGGGAAAAAAATCATTTTTTCTTGCCTGAATTCATCTATAATTTAGTGTAGGACAACCATAGGGAGAGAAGGAGCATCATGAATTTCGGATATACCAATGTAATGGAAGAAGTGGTTTCCACGCTTGTCAATGTGCTGATGATGAGTCCGGATTACCAGACGTTCTGCAATTGCCAGAAGTGCCGGGATGATATCATCGCCATCAGCCTGAACACTCTTCCAAGTCACTATGTCACTACGGAAGATGGCCGCAAGATGGTTTATGAACAGCTTAATACCCAGGAAAACAGGGCCTGGATCAATAAACGGATCATCAGTGCCATCCATCTTGTCGGAAAATACCCTAAGCATTAGACTTATTTTCACGTCTGAGGCAACAAAAGGGTGAAAACAGAGATAATAAAAGCTGCCTGCTGACAGCCCGGTCTTCAGGGCCTGCCATGGGGCAGCTCATTTTTTTATATGTTCTGGGTATCCATTCTTCTTGCGAAATCCACAAACCTGAACTTGTCCGGTCGGTGTCTTGATTCGGTATACTGGAAAAGTGTCGCATCATCGAAATAAATATAGTTTTTCACGATGACAATCGCGTGGAACCCTTCCATATCGAGAAGCTCCTGGTCCTCTGCATTTGGTTCCTCAACCGTGAATTCCTTCTTGGCAAAACTGATTTTTTTCTCCAGTTCCTTTTCAATATACTCAAAAATCGAGTTCTCACATTTATGGCGTGACAGCCCAGGAACATGTCTTTCGACAATAAAATCCTTATCGAGAATCACCCGTTCTTCATCAATATGCCTGACTCTTTTCACCTTCCAGGCCATCTCATCAATTTCCACATTCAATTCCCTGCCGATGTTATTTCCTGCCTGTTCGAGAACAAACTCTTCAACAGTTGTCTTCGCTGTTCCACCCATGTTTTCGGCCAGTTCTTTAAAGCTGATCAGCCCGGAAATCGGGAACTGGTGCCTTTTTAAATCGAGCACCAGCGAGCCTTTGCCGCGGATTTTTTGGATGAAGCCATTTTGCGCAAGAAGGTTCAGGGCTTTGCGGATGGTTTCGCGCGATGTTTGATACATATCGGCAAATTCATTTTCAGAAGGCAAAATCGTTTTCGCGGGATAATGCCCCTCCTGTATTTGTCTGGCGATTTCTTCATAAATCGATAAATACTTTTTCTGCATATCATCACCGTACCTTGTCTGATTGCTACCATTTTACCTTTTTTTAAATCAAAAGAATATAATAGAATGTTCCGTTTGCATACTATAAAAATTTATCGAAAAACTGCCGATAACTATAGTGACTAATTTTTTCCCAACCTTTTTATAAAAAAAACACCACAAAAACCGAAAAGATTGTTTATAATTGTTCTGTAGGGTGTTCTTAATATGGAACTATTTTATCAGATTTGTTATGATATAACTATAAATTGACAAGGTGTGTGGATTACTGTGATTGGTGAACGCGTCAAAAAACTTCGACAAGAAAAAAGAATGTCCCTATCCGAGTTGGCAGAGCAGGCTGGCGTCGCAAAATCCTATCTAAGTTCTTTGGAACGGAATCTGCAAACGAATCCTTCCATTCAGTTTCTTGAAAAGATCGCTGGAGTCCTGAATGTCCCGGTTGATCAATTGATCCATGAACAAGTCGACAAGGAAAATATTGATTCAGACTGGGTCAAACTTGTGAAGGAAGCAATGGATTCAGGGATCAGCAAAGACCAGTTCCGTGAATTCCTCGAGTTTAACAAATGGAGACTCAACAATAAATAATTTCAAGGGACAGCATTCTCGCTGTCCTTTTTTTTCACAAAATAAAAAGCACCTCTGTTACGAGCTGCCCGATTATTTGACGGTTATCTATGTATGAGTGGTTTATTCCTGTCCGTTCCCCAATAAAAACTCCCTGATTTCTTCTTTATTTATGCCCATTTCCAATGCTTCCGTGATCAACTGCATCCATTCTGTATCCAGTTCTTCGAAAATTACCTGTTCTTTAATCAAGTTCTTCCCCCCAAAATACAGTTAGTATTCCAGGCAGTCCGGCCATCCTAGCACTTTATACCTTAGATCCGTGACTTTGCGTCCTGATTTTTCAACCAGTTTGCCTTTATCTGATTCTTTTTTCCTTTAACTTTAATTCCCAATGTCATTGTACCCTGTTCTATATATTTAACATGTAAGAATTTGTCGGTGATCCAATGTAAATATCTTTCTTTTTCTTCCAAACAATTACAAAAAAACTGGTAAATAAGTCATTTTTCTGAAAATTGTAATCATTTCACTTATGCTTTTTGTCGCATTCTATCCTAAATTGTTGAACTCTTTTTATAAATTCACCCCCATAAATCTGAGGCTGGGCCTTTGGGCTGTTGAGTTTGCGAATATACTGCCGTTTTCCAGCGATGCTTGATGACCACTTTTTCAAGGCTGATGGCATTGAAGAACGGGTACCTTGTTAAATCATTTCTGCACACAGGACATAGCCATTCCCCCTGTTCACTGCTGCTATATGAGGGACGATTGCATCGATCGCAGTTTTTTCTGTACATTGCCATTTGCCTCCTTCAAATATTTTGTCCGGTGCTCCACTCGAGTATAGTTCAGAGGAACCATTTTTGAAAAAGTCCATAATAAGGCGAATTTTCTTAAAAAAGAACAAAAATCGTTCTTTTTTAAGAAATAGCTTCGATTATCACACTTTCTTGTGTTTTTTAAAGAATAAATTTGTTCGTTATAATGAATATAGTTGAAACTTAAGGAGATAACCAGATGAAGGTAGGAGAGAAGATTAAAAGATTACGGTTGGAAAGAAATTATTCTATTACCGAGCTTTCCCGAAAAGCTAAGGTTTCTAAGTCCTACCTCAGTTATATCGAGAGAGGCATTCAGGAAAACCCATCGCTCCAGGTGCTGTCACGACTTGCCCACAACCTTGATACATCCGTCGAAGACTTGATGGGGAAGCAAACGAAAAGGGCCGACACTGTTCCCGTTGATGAGGAATGGATCGGACTTGTCGATGAAGCGATAAAAAATGGCATCAGCAAAGAAGACTTTTCATACTACCTTGATTTCATGAAATTCAGGAGCCGTAGTGAAAGAGAAAAATAACGAGTATTATAGAATACCATTCAAGATTGCAATTTATACCTACTATTCCAAAACCAGCATTAAAAGCTGATTCCCCTATGTGTAATCTTATAAAAAATACTAAGACAGCGTGATGGCATGCCTCATGATTACTGTCATAAAATCGTCAAAAAAAATCTGTACATCTCACTTTTCCCCCACGATTTTTTCGCATTTTACTCACAACTCCCTGATAGGATTAAATTCGATCAAAGGAGGAGATTGTATGAAGAAATTACTTGCTGCTATGATGGCAATTTTATTGACGATATTCGTTTCAGCCTGCGGTGATGACTCTGCCAAAAGCGAGCCAAAAGAGGACAAGGATCCCGCAGCGACAGAAATGAATCATGAAGGAGCGGATGCCCATGAACACTCAGAAGGCCCACATGAACCTGGAATCGATGATGTTTGTGCTTTCTGCAATATGAAGGTATACCCTGAAAAAGATCCGATGGGAGTTTTCACGGCACAGGCGAAGACCAAAGACGGTGACTATGTGTTCTTTGATGATAGCGGATGCCTGCTGAATACCCCTAGACGCGATGAAGTGGAATTCGAGGAAAAATGGGTGCGTGACTACCTGACATCAGAATGGATTGACGCGGATGCCGCCATTCCTGTAAAAGCAGATATTAAAACACCGATGAAATATGGTTATGCGTTCTTCAAAGATCAGGAAAGCGCCGAGAAATTCATTGCCGAAAACAGCGATAAAAACGCGATGATTGCTTCATGGGAACAAATTGACCTGATGGCGAATGAAAGATTTATGAAAAAAATGAAGATGAATTCGGACAGCATGAATAAAGGTAGTGAAAATAATATGGAAGACATGAATAAAGATAGCGAACACAATATGGACGACAGCGACAAAGAAGACAGCGGTCATTGATAAGGAATAACAGTTAACGCTTTAATAAGAAAGCCTAAGAAAACTCCCGGCACCAGGTACCGGGAGTTTTCTTATCCATCATAAACGGAACTGGACTGATTGAAAAATACTTTTTCCAGCGGAAGATAACTGCCGTTAGGATTGACGAGCGAGTCGACGGTTTCGCAGATCTTCATCTGCCCTTCTTCCATGAAGGCAGCGCGGTCAGCGAGTTCCTCCACAAGACTGAGAATATGGGTAGTGAAGAAAATCGTCTTTCCCTGTCGCTTCTCTTCCTCGATGATTTCCTTGAATCGGAACACCCAGAGTGGGTCAAGACCATTGGTCGGTTCATCGAGAATCCGTAACGGAACATCCGGAAGCAGTGCCTGCGCCAAGGACAGCCGCTGTTGCATGCCTTTTGAATATTGCTTGATTTGCATATTGCGCACATCATATAAACCAACCTGCTGAAGTACTTCATTCACTCTTACATCCCCAATGCCTCTTAATCTCGCAAAGAATGTCAACACTTCAAGACCCGACAATTGGCGCTGGAACAGCATTTCATCTGGCATGTATGAAATCAGCTTTTTGAATTCATGGCTGCGCGGGTCAATTTCACTCCCGTCCAGCAAAACCTTTCCACTTGTCGGCTTCATGATTCCCGTGAGCATTTTGATCAACGTACTTTTACCCGCACCATTTCCGCCGCAAAGAGCGAAGATTTCCGGCTTATTAATACCAAAGCTGATATCGGTTACCTTTTTCGTCTCACTATAAACCTTAGCAAGAGCATCAATCCTGATCCACTCATCACTCATCTGCAGCACCCCTTTTCATCCTGCGGACAGAAATAATCACCGGCAAAATCATCCAGAGCAAGACAGCAAGAATAACCAGCATTTTGCCCATCATGCCATCCGCCCAGATCGTCAAATCATAAAGTCGCGGCCCAAATACCGATGCACCATCAAGCGAAAGGATCGACTGGACCCGGATCAATTCCACTGGATTCAGGAAGATCGAAACCGTCAGCATCGGCAGCAGCCATTGCTTCAACAAGAACATACTCAAACCCATGATGATGAATTCATAGAACAGGACCAGGAATGCCCAGACAATCAAGCTGAGGCCAAGCGCCTGGAACCGTGATTTGGAAATGGTCCCGATCACCATCGCCAGCGACAGGAAAATTGCCGCAAGCAATAAGGAGTAGAGATAAAATAATATCAGCAGCGACACATTAACGCCTGCCCCTAAAAAGAAAATCACCAGCAATGCCGCACCATATCCAAACGTCAGTACCGACCAGACGGCGACAAACAGCCCTGCATATTTTCCGAGGATGACACTCCATGGAGAAACAGGGTAGGTCAGCAGCAGCATCAGCCCCCGGTCCTCTTTTTCACCCGACAGGAACAGGCTGCCGATTAAAAGTGAAAGCAGGGGAATCAGCAATAAATTGATATTCAGGAGGCTTGCTGTCATCCTGTTGAAACCATCAAATCCTGAGCCACCGGTGTTCCCAAGGAAGGCAACCATGATGGCAAGTGATGAGAACAGAAAGCCAAAGCCGGCCAGCCAGTGGCTTCTCATCAACAGGGTAATCTGCTGCCTGGCAATATGCCTCATTGCTCCCAGCTCCACTCATGTTGTTTTAATAGCTTATAATCTAGCACTTCTCCCTTGCCCTGTTCTTTTACATATTGTTCAGCACTCTCCTTGTCCTTGAAGCTGACCACTCCATTTGCCATTGGTGTCCAGAAATCAGGATGGTACGCATGGAAAGCATTTTCCAGTTGTATCCATTCACCCGTGTCCACATCCCGGACGTATTTTTTGGCGGCCTTTTCTTCCTGAAGATCGGCTTCCTTCCCAAGGAACTCATCCATACAGCCGATATCATCAAACTTATATACTTCCCCATCAGCGGTAACGACTTCGGTGGCATAGTGCTCATGGGCAAGACCCATATTGCAGACTTCGCACACATCGATTTCCGCGTTGATTTCCTCCGGCTCCATCGCATCGTTGCTGCAGCCGGCAGCTGTCACTGAAAGCAGCAGTAATATCCCAAGCGTCTTGATCATCTGAATTTCCTTCCTTTCATAATGACAAATAACGCTATCACCATAAATATGATTCCAATCAGACCGGACCTCCATTGGCCCTTGTCCTGCTTAACAGCAGATGGCAGAATGGCTGCCGGTGCTACCAGCGGACGGGCATCATAAACCTCTGCCGATCCAAAGCTTGGAAATAAAGACTCCGCCTTTGTCCACAACTTTACCGACGGGCTTTCGAAAAAGAATTGCCAGTACGGTTGCTTGCGCAGGATACGGTCGTATAAAGAACCAGCCTTATAGGCCTCTTCGCCAATACCATCGCCCGAAAGGTCAAAACTGCTGTAATCATCCCAGTAGTTCCCCTTCAAGCCATCATCAAGCCTCATGTCTTCTCCCGAAATCTTGGACTGGACCACATTGCCGATAAAATTGTTTTCAGCAAAGAGATTTTTTTTATTTTTTCCGACGAATTCAAGTCCAACTTGATTTGCTGCAATCAGGTTCTTATTAATCGATATATTCTCTCCATTTTCCAATGATAGCCCTGTGCTGTTCCGCAAAATTTCATTGCGCTCAACGAGGATATTCTTCGTTTCATAAATGAGGATGCCAAAGCCACGGAAATGAAAATGATCGGTAACCCTGTTTTCAATGAATTTGATGTCTGAAGAATCCATCACCATGAACCCGGTCACATTCTTTTCGATATGATTCCTTCCCGCTGACACGCCCTTACTGAACATGAAATGCATTCCATATCGGGAATCGCTGACATGGTTCCCTGTCACTTTGATCTGTTCCGTAAAATCGTAGTAAATTCCATCCTGGACAGCGGTGATTTCATTTTCCTTCAGTAAGTGTCCGCCGCCCTTGAACATATGGATCCCGTTTCCACGCTTCGAAAAATGGGATTCATAACTGGATATGCTATTCTTCACAATCTGATTATCCTTGCTGTTGGCGATATAAATTCCATTATGGACATTATTCAAGCTATTGTTCTCGATGATATTTCCATCTGCCTTCTTAATGAAAATCCCGCTGTCCTCCTGTCCGGAACCGCTGTTTTGGATTCTCAGTCCTTTAACGATGACATCAGAAACCAAAACCTCAATGACATTGCCTTTTCCACCGCCATCAATTATTGCTCCATGTTCTCCGATTAAGGCAATTCGCTTATTAATCACGATATTTTCCTTGTACGTGCCCTGGGAGATTGTGAGAGTATCCCCTGCTGCAGCCTGATCAATCGCGTTTTGGATCGAACGGCCTTCCTCCACTTTTAGTTCTTTGGCGCTGGCATCAACAGGCATAAGCCAAAGAAGCAAAAGCATAATCAACCAAAATTGCCCTGGCAGCCTGTTCATACTGCCGCCACCTCCCGAAAAGTTTCTCATTTAAAACTAGCAAATAAATGTGATGAAATCTTGAAATATATGTTGGGAATCATTGAAGTCAAAAATGGTTTTTAACGTAGACAGTAAGAAAAACACTAAATCAAACTGTATTTTTCAGAATAATCAGTAATTAAATATGTCTATTTTGTGACAAATACAATATAATATAGGTAATATCTAAATCTTAATAACCCAGGAGGTTATGGACATGACCATTGTTCATATACTTAATTTCTCCATTCCGATTGTGATGATGCTGGTGATTGGTATCGCTCTCGATAAGATGTGCCAGCCAGATCCACCGGGTAAGGAAGCCGAGTAATGAATTGACCGGCTTCTTTTTTTTAGGGATTTTCCTACTTATTTTCCAATTCGCTATAAAAATGAAATTCTCGCTATATAAATGGGTTTTTCGCTATATAATTGGGATTTCTGCTATATTAATTATTTTCTCGCTATATAACATTCTGTCACAATGATTCATCTCTTTAAAAAAATACAAAAAGAGCAAGATTCTCAGCAGAATCTTGCTCTTTTTGCTAGTTTTCAAAAGCAGGAGGCGTTTTTTTCACAAAAATTCGGTTCCCCTGGACGAAAAACAGGATACTCCCAAGCACAGCCAGGGAGATGAATGTAAATAAGATGGTCCCGCCTGCTTCTTTCAGTAAAAATCCTCCTGCAATCGGGCCGAGGAAATGACCGATCTTCCGGAATTGTGCGGCTCCGAAATAAGTTCCCCTCAGTTCATCTGTTGCAAGCTGATCAACCAGATAACTGCTTGATGGGAAAATCAGTATTTCCCCTACTGTTATAAAGACAATCGCCGTGATGCCTGTGATCCAGCCAGAAACAAAGCTGAATGCCAGCATGCCTAACGACAGGAACACCGCACCGGCCATCATCACCTGCATCGTTTTGAACCTTTCCGCAAAGTGGCTGATTGGCATTTGCAGCAGGACGACCAGGACCGCATTGATGGAAAGCATCACGGAATAGACAAATACTCCGTTCGCAATCGACGATTCAAGATATTGCGGCACATTGGATTCCATTTGTGAATAGCCGAAATTAATGATGATGGTTCCCAATATCAAATATCTTAAAGCCTTATCTTTGCCGATGATTCTTAATGAACTGGCAACCGTTACTTTACTTGCGCCTTCAGCTGACTTGTTGCCGAGATCGTATTTCTTCATCATCAGTGCCAGGATCAAAACATAAAGAAAATACATAATGCCCGTCACCAGGAAAGCTGATTTTGCGGAAACCACTGCCAGATAGGCCCCAAGCAATGGCCCGACAGACGCTCCGATATTGATGGCCGTATATCGTAGTGAAAAGGCCCTCATCCTTTTGCTCTTTTCCGTCAAATCGGCAATCAAAGCCTGGCCGGTCGGTTCAAAGAATGACCCGCTCAAGCCATTCAATGCGTTCAGGATTATGAACCAGCCCGGTGTCTCAGCAATCATGAAGCCAAAATAGACAAGCGACATCGCAAACAATGAACTAATCATGACTGGCTTGCGGCCGTATCTGTCTGACAAATGGCCGCCCAGAAAACCGCCGATCACGCCAGATAACGGGCTGATTCCAATCGTCAATCCAATCAATACAGGATGCAAATCAAGATTCCTAGAAAGGTAGATGGCCAGGAACGGCAGGGTTGCGAACGCTGATCCCCTAGCAAGGACAGTCCCGCTCAGCAGTATCCAGACAATCGGGTGAAATTGGCGATAATAGTTTTTTAGTTTATTCATTTTTTTACCTCGGAAAGTTAGATTCCTAAATCATAGCAAATATCCAAAATTATGAAAATACCCCAAATAAAAACCGCCACCATTTTGTCTGGCAGCGGTTTTGACTATTGACCCGGATTATTGCTTGTTCGCGGAAGGATCAGGATTTCTACCCGGCGGTTCCTTGCCTTGCCTTCTGCTGTGTCATTCGTGGCGACTGGCTGGAACTCGCCAAACCCTTTTGCGCTGAACCAGCGAGGGTCGAGCTGATCATTTTTCAAGATGATTTTCATGAATTCAACGGCCCTCATGACGCTCAGTTCCCAGTTCGATTCATATCTTGCAGTCCGGATTGGCACGTTATCTGTATGTCCACTGATGATGATGTTCCGCGGCGGCTCCATTACCAGCAAGTCGGCAATTTCTTTGGCAATGTTGATATCCGATGAACGGACCTCCGCCCTGCCCGACTCAAACAGGACATTGTCACGGATTGTCAGCAGCAGACCCTCGTCCGTCAGCTTCGTATTCAGCTTGTCTGTCAGCTTTTTATCTTCAATATAGGAGTTGACCTTCTGCTGGATGGCCAGAAGCTCCATCTGGTCCTGTGCAACATCTGTGTCATCCTTATCATTCTTTTTGACGTCTTCCTTGCGTTCATCAGGCGATTCCATCTGTCCTTCCGGCATCGGGCTCTGGAATTCGAAAACACCGGTTCCCCCCGAGAATACATCACTGAATGCTTTGGATAGCTGCTGGAACTTGACGGCATCGACCGAGCTCATTGCGAACAGGACGATGAACAGCGCGAGCAGGAGCGTCAGCAAGTCCGCATAAGGGATCAGCCATGACTCATCCATATGCTCCTCGTGATGCTTCTTCTTCCTTTTCCTACTCATCCTTCGTCACGCTGCTTTCTTCAAGGATTAGTTTCCGTTCGCCAGCTGGCAGATAGGAAGCAAGCTTTTGCTCGATCACCCGCGGCGCTTCACCCTCAAGGATTGAGAGAATGCCTTCAATCATCATGTATTTCACTTGTGCTTCCTGCTTTGATTTGCGCTTCAACTTATTGGCGAATGGGTGCCATAACACATAACCGGTGAAAATCCCCAGTAATGTCGCCACGAACGCCGCACTAATCGCCCTGCCAAGCTCATCGGTATTGTCCATATGGCTGAGTGCGGCAATCAGGCCAACTACCGCCCCAAGGACCCCGAGCGTCGGCGCATATGTGCCAGCCTGGGTGAAAATGGCCGCGCCTGATAAGTGGCGCTCCTCCATGGCTTCAACCTCTTCTGTTAAAACATCCCTGATATAGTCGGCACTCTGACCATCCACTGCAAGCGATAAGCCATTTTTCAGAAAATCATCATCGATTTCACTTGTTTTCGCTTCGAGCGCAAGCAAGCCTTCCTTTCTGGCAAGCTGGGCCCAATCAGAGAACAGGCGGATCAATGACGGCAAATCAGCACTTTCCTGTTCCTTGAAAAGGATTTTAAACAATTTAGGCACTTTTTTCAGTTCTCTTCCCGGAAACGCGATTGATACCGCCGCAACAGTACCCACGATTATGATTAAGAAAGCTGCCGGATTCACAAGCGCATTGATGTTTACACCCTTCAACACCATCCCGACTCCGACCGCAATGATCGCTAATATGACACCAATGATCGACGACTTATCCATGTACGACTCCCCTGTCTGCTTTACTTCTATTTCTGTCTCTAGCTTTAACTGTCATAATATCTCTTTTTATTTCGACATATTTTTAGAAATCTTAAGTGATTTAGCAATCAAAAATAAATTTTAGCCAGGCAATTAAGATTGTGAATTTCTATGCCGATATAACATGTGCAAAGACAATTGATTAGTCGAGGAGGATTTTACGTGGAGGCTATTGAAAATCTCCGCAGGCAGGATACGAAAAAGAAAAACATCTTGATGCTCAGCACCTATTCGGTATCCTTGATTGCGACTTCTGCCTATACTCTTATTGAAAAAGAACCATTAATTAAAACAATGGTTTATGTAAGTGAATTAACATTTTTCATCCTGTTCTTCCTGATTTTCCAGCTCTGGCTTAAGAAAGCGGCACTTTTCCCTTATACCGCTTTTGCTGCGATCTTCATCCATCACTTTACCTATATCGGGATGTTTGGTGGCAATGGGGCATTCTTGCTGGTACTGATTTTCCTGGCTGTTTTCTCCGCCATCCATTTTAACCTGAAAGTCTTTCTAACCGGCTACATTCTGGGCCTTGCGGCAATTGTATCGAACATTATGCTGGCCAAAGCAGATAATGATTTCCTCAGCGCTAATTTTGCTGCGATTTTACTCTGCTACATTTTAATTGGTGCAGTCCTGTTCGTATTGATCCGTTTAAACCACAATACGTATAAGTCACTTGAGGCCTTTCTTACCGCTTCAGAAAATGAAAAAGCGCGTAAAGAAGAACACAGCTCTATGCTGCATCGTGAGCTATTGGTCGTGACAGAGAGTCTCGGTAAGATCAATGACCAGATCCAGACCCACCTGACTTCTCAAACAGAAATGAAAATCGCTGTAAATGAGATTTCTGCAGGTAGCCAGGTCCAGACCGAACAAATCAACCAAATTTCCGAAAATGCAGAGCTGACAAAACAACGGATGGATGAAATGTCCGATATGTCAGTACAGCTTTCAGACAATACTCTACAGGCTGCCAAAGCATCAGAAAACGGTTCTGTAAAAATTAGCGAGCTCCAAGGTGATATGAAGGAGCTGGCCGCTTCGATTTCCGAATTAAGCGAGACATTCTCGATGCTGACGAGGAAAATCGAAGAAACGAATGGCTTCATCGTCAATATCCGCAACATCACTGAACAAACGAATCTGCTTGCCCTGAATGCTTCGATTGAAGCTGCACGTGCTGGCGAGGCTGGCAAAGGCTTCTCCGTCGTTGCCAATGAAATTCGCAAGCTAGCGGAAATGACGAAGGAAACCGCGATGCTGATCACGGAGAACCTTACTTCTGTGAATGAAACAAACTCAGCGGCACTGGAAAAAATGAATGACAGCAGTGCAAAACTGGCAGAAAGCCGGACCGCTGTCGAGGAAGTGTCCGGTTTCTTCGCAGATGTCAGTTGCACTTTGCAAGTGCTGACAAATCAATTCAGTCAATTCGAATTGATGGTTGGCGATGTCCAGAACCAGACTGGTGATGTCGATGCATCGACACGTGAGCTGGCTGCGATCATCGAGCAGGCAACTGCCGGCCTTGAAGAAATGAACGCAACGATTGAAACTCTGAACGACGATAACCAGACAATCGCCGCATATGTAAGCCAAACAGCAGGAGCTGCTGAAAAAATCAAAACGCTCGGTGCCTAAGCATCCAACAGGCACATGATAACAGAAGGGCCAGGCTGGATTTATCCGCCTGGCCCTTTACTTTATAATAGTTTCTTTTCTATTTTTCGCTCGTAATTTTTAAACAACGAAGAATTTGTTCGGGCACCCCTGCTGGACATGATTTTATTGTACTTCAGCAGCTTGGCGCTCAGTTCCTGGTTCAGCCTGCTTTTTTCTTCAGGATTTTCGCATGTCCGGATCAAATCTTCAATCGACATTACTTCCTGCCTCAGCCTCTGCTCTTCTGGTGAAAAACCAGCGTTTTTCAGCATCTTGTACGCCATTCTAAGATTTTCCGGCACAGCTGACAAATCTTCCAGATTCAACGGTTTCCCGTAGCCTGGCAAGTTTTCAAACTCTCCATCTTTATAGGCACGCTTGATACGATCCTCCGACACCACCATTGAAAAATCCATCTGAACCACTCCAGTCCATTAAATTCATCATTACTACTATTAGTATATAACTTTCATCCATTTTTTTCTAATCTAAGTATTTGGAAAAAAGATTTTATCGCGTTAAAGGTTTAGAGAGTCAGCAAGCAGGCTATTAAATAGTAAAAAAATTACACATCAAGGGGTGTCATTGCATGATTATTGGGGGAATTGGATTCACTCTTATCACGGCTGCTTTTTTCATGAGTCTGGTGGCCTGGTATTCCTATATAAAAACGAAAGGGGAAGTCAGTGATACAGCTGGTTATTTCCTCGCTGGACGTGGCCTGACTGGCGGTTTCATTGCCGGCTCTCTGCTGCTTACCAACCTGTCGGCAGAACAGCTTGTCGGCTTGAATGGCCAGGCTTACCGCACCAATCTATCAAACATGGCCTGGGAAGTTACCGCGGCATTCGCCATCATTATCATGGCCACCTACCTTCTGCCGAAATACCTTGGAGGGAACTTCACCACCCTTCCCGAGTTTTTGAGCAAACGGTTTGATGAAGGCGTAAGACAATACACTGTACTTCTGTTCATGCTCGGGTACATACTCGTGACTGCACCTTCCATGCTTTATTCTGGTGCCCTGGCTGTCCTGCAGCTTTTCAATGTCCCTGAACTGTTTGGCATTTCCTACGAAGCATCTGTATGGATCGTCATCTGGATCATCGGCATCATTGGCGCCATCTATGCGATCTTCGGCGGACTCAAAGCTGTGGCCATTTCAGACACTTTAAATGGTGTCGGATTGATCATCATCGGACTGCTCGTTCCGATACTTGGGCTGATTGCCTTAGGGGACGGCAGTATCGGCGATGGCATGAAACAAATCGCTACTACGGATACGGAAAAAATGAACTCCATCGGGACCAAACAGGATTCCGTGCCGTTCGGGACCATTTTTACCGGCATGATTTTCGCGAACCTTTTCTACTGGGCTTCCAATCAGTATGTCATCCAGAGAACCCTTGGCGCAAAAAGCCTTGCAGAAGGACAGAAGGGTGTCTTGATCTCCGGTTTTTACAAGCTGCTCGTGCCGCTGACAATGATGATTCCCGGCGTCATAGCCTTCCACATGTATGGAGGTGGACTGAAATCAGTTGATCTCGCCTATCCAACATTGATTTCCGATGTGCTGCCAAAGTGGATGTCAGGCTTTTTCCTGGCCGTCCTCCTCGGTGCCGTCCTGAGCTCATTCAATTCGTTATTGAACAGTGCGGCGACGATGTTCGCGCTCGATATCTATAAAGCAGGCTTCAACCGGAATGCAGATGACGCGAAACTGATTTTCGTAAGCAAAATCGCCGGTACGCTGCTGGCAGTGATCTCATTATGTATTGCACCATTGTTGATGAACGCACCTGAAGGATTATGGGACCTGATCAGGAGATTCACAGGCTTTTTCAATATCCCAATCATCGCCATCCTGCTTGTCGGTATCTTCTCAAAACGCATACCGGCACTGGCAGCAAAGGTCGTCATCATCTTCCATGTCATCACCTACTATATGCTTGTCTGGGGAACCCAGCATTTGTTCGATTATGCTGTGCCAATCCACTTCATCCATATTTACGCCATCCTGTTCGTGGCTGAAGTCGCCATCATGATCGGGATTGGAATGTGGAAGCCAAGAGCAACACCATATACCTTCCGCTCAGAAGCAGCAGTTGACATGGTTCCATGGAAATACACATTGCCAGTATCCGTGATCCTGCTCGCATTCGTTGCCATCACTTATTTTGTGTTTTCCCCGATCGGATTAGCTTACGACGGCGGTTATGTATCCACAGCATTCTGGCCAATCATCGCGGGAATCGTAGCAGTCACGGCAGTCCTATCATACACTTCCATAAAAAAATGGAACAAATCATATGCCAGCTACCTGCTAAAAGAAGAGAAAACTACTGAAAGAAAAATTGCCACCAAAGCTAGTATCAAAACGACCGTTACTGATTTAACATAAACATCGGACCTATTAGAGTGAATCTAATAGGTCTTTTTCATGATGTTTCACTCATGCTTGCCTTATTGTTTTTTATTAGATATTTTGGAGTGGCACTCTGGTCGAAATGTCTAAGAAATCTCTTTTTATAGACATTTTGGGGCCCTGCTTTGCCCGAAATGTCCATGAAACCCCTTTTAATAGACATTTCAGAGCGCGACTTTGCCTGAAATGTCTATTAAACCCATTTTTATAGACATTTCAGAGACCAACTTTGCCCGAAATGTCCATGAAACCCCTTTTAATAGACATTTCAGAGAGCGACTTTGCCTGAAATGTCTAAGAAACCTCTTTTTATAGACATTTTGGAGCACTGTTTTGGCTGAAATGTCCAATAAACCTCTTTTCTTAGACATTTTGGAGCGCAACTTTGCCTGAAATGTCTAAGAACCCTCACTTCATAGACATTTTGAAGCCCTGCTTAATCCAAAATGTCCAAGAAGCGACTTAGCCTGAATGTACTAAGCTTCCCTGCTAAGATCTTTCTGCAAAAAGAAGGCGTCTGGTTGTCCAGACGCCCATTCTTATTGGTATCCTTTTGCATTTTCTTTTAGAATTTTGTCTTTGAACAATGTGTAGCTCCATGATTGGTAGGCAAGGATAATTGGCACGAAGATGATGGCGACGATGAACATGATGGTCAGGTTGAGCTTGCTTCCTGCTGCATCAAAAAGACTGACACTGTAGGAGCTGTCAATTCTTGATGGCAGCATGTTCGGGAACATCCCGATGAAGCCGAACGCCATTTTTGTGAAGATCGTTATGCAGACTGCAGTGAATGCATAGCCGATTTTCTTTTTAAAGATAAAGTAAGCCGACCCAAGCATCGCGGCCAAGGCGAGAATCGGTACGATCCAGAGGACTGGATGTTCAGAATAGTTATCCAGCATTGGCGTCATGTTCACCGTTGCCAGAAAGAATAGGGACAGCATTGCTGGGGCCACTCCTGCCAACACACGTGAAATCCTATACGCACGGACCGCGGTTTGTCCTGATGTCTTCAACTGTATCCATAATGACCCGGATAGCAGGAACAGCGAGACAAACAATAAACCGCCTAAGATGCCGTAACCGTTGAGAAGGCTGAACAGGTTCCCTTCATAGCCATTTTTCCCGATCATCAGGCCGCGATACAAATTGGCAAACGTCACCCCAAACAGGAAGGCAATCAGGAAGCTTCCGGCAAAAAAGCTCCATTTGCAGGCTGCCTGCCAGATCGGATTGTCATCCTTGTGCATGAATTCGAGCCCGACCGCCCTGATGAACAAAGCAATCAAGACAAGGAATAAAGGAGTGTATAAAAAGCTGAACATATCTGCATAGACAGCGGGGAATGCCGCGAAGGTCGCGCCTCCGGCAGTAATCAGCCACACCTCGTTCCCGCCCCAGAACGGCCCGACTGCTTCCTGGAGCTGATTTCGTTCCTGGCGGTTTTTCGCAGTGAACGGCAAAAGCATGCCTGTTCCGAGCGTGTATCCATCAAGAATGAAATAAACGGTCCAGATCAATCCCCAAAGCCCGAACCAAATAATCGCAAGTGTATCATGAGACATGCTTCACGCCTCCTTCAAGACCATATCGGACCTCTGACTCCGGCCCTTTTTTCGCATACTTAATGATCAAATAAACATCTGCAATCAGCAGAACTGTGTAGAAAATCACGAGCGCTGCGAGCGAGAAGACCACTTGTGAAACAGCAATCGGAGATACACCTTCTGAGGTCTTCATCAATCCATAGACCACCCACGGCTGCCGTCCCGCTTCTGCCACCATCCACCCAGCGTTGATCGCAAGGTATGGAAGAAGCACGGAGTAAAGGACGAGTTTCAAAAATCTCGGAGAGCTCTCCAGTTTATTTTTACGATACAAATACAATCCATACCACGATACAACCAGGAAAAAGACGCCGAGCGCGACCATCACCCTGAAGGCGTAAAACACTAGTTCAACATTCGGCCGTTCATCCTTCGCTATATCATTCAGGCCGGTTACCTCTCCATCGAAGGAATTTGTGTAAAAAAAGCTGCCAAGCTTAGGAATGCTGATTGCTTCGAACGCATTCCGCTCATTTTCCTGATCCGGAATCTGAATGAGATGGAAAGGCATGTCCTTCTGGGTTTCCCAGACTGCTTCCATCGCGGCTCCTTTGGCCGGCTGCATTTTAGCCGCGAATACTCCGGACTGATGGCCGATGAATGGCGTCAGCGTCGCCGAGAACAGCGCCATGGCCAACCCGTATTTGAAAGATTTTTTATAAAACGCTGTTTCATTTTTCCTCAGCAAATGATAGGCACTGATGGCCATCATGAAAAATGCGCCGACGATATACGCACTCACGACTGTATGTACGAACATATACCATGCATAAGGATTGGTGACGAGCTCCGTGAAGCTGTTCAGCTCGACGCGGCCATTTTTCAGGACATAGCCGACCGGATTCTGCATGAAACCATTGGCCGTGATGATCCAAAGTGCGGAGATATTCGTGCCAAGTGCGACCATCCAGATCGAAATCGCCCGCAGCTTCGGTGAAAACTTGTCCTTGCCGAACAGCCAGATGCCCATGAAGGTCGATTCAAGGAAAAAGGCAGCCAGTGCTTCAATCGCGAGCGGCGAACCGAAGATATCCCCCATATACTTCGAATACTCAGACCAGTTCGTCCCAAATTGGAACTCCATCGTGATTCCCGTGATGACTCCAAGCACAAAGTTGATTGCGAACAGCTTTCCCCAATAATTCGCCATCCGCTTATATGTCTGGTCAAGGGTTCGGGCATACTTCGTCTCCATGATGGCAACAAGAATGACCAGCCCCAGCGTCAGCGGTACAAACAGAAAATGATAAAACACAGTAACAGCAAATTGGATCCGGCTTAATATCAGGACCTCATCCATTTTTGGTTCCTCCCAAATTCAATAGTTTGTGAAATGGTTAACATAATGATAATTCTATTTTAAAAAAACTTTGTGTGTGATATTGCAGATTTTTGTAGATATTTTGTGACATTTTTCCATTATATTGTGATGCGCGTCACAGACATGTGCCTAAGCCAATCCGTGCAAGCGCTTAAAGGCCAACACGTGAAGCCGTTCTTTGACTCCATCAGACGACGAGGCAACCCGCTACAGCTTGATAATCCTCCTTTTGGCCGTAAAAAAACAGGCCCTTTATTCAGGACCTGCGCTCATTAAATATTCCCGATATTCGATGGATCCGTACTGATCCCCTGCTGTCCGGGCACCCAATTCGCCGGTACGCCTTTTCCTGTCTTCTTCGCATATTCCAGAGCCTGAAGGATCCTCAGATGTTCCGGGAGGTTCCGGCCAACGTTCCCAGGATAAGTCAACTTGGCCCTGATGATGCCTTCCGGGTCGATGTAAACCGATGACCTGAAGGAGGCACCTGTTGTTTCATCTAAAACCCTGTAGGCGCGCGTGATAACGTGGGTCCTGTCACTGACCATCGGGAACGTCACATTTTTCAATGAAGGCGATGTTTCCTTAAACACCCGGTGGCTGTAGACACTGTCCGTGCTGATGGACATCAGTTCTGCCCCCATCGCTTTTATATAAGGGTAAATAGCGGCGACCGCCGCCAGCTCTGTCGGTCAGACGAAAGTGAAATCGCTCGGATAGAAAAATAAAATGACCCACTTCCCCCGAAAATCCTCCAGGTTGATCTTCTTGATATCGCCATTGATCAAGGCATCTGCTGTGAACAATGGGGCCTGGTCATCCCGGTTTGCACAAAAAACAGTCGGGCATTCCACTAAATCTTTGGCAAACAGTTTTTCATCCATATAAGCAAGCGCCCTCCTTTCAGAAAATTTGTATCTATACAATCATATGCCGTTCATTTTTTATATTTCAGGTTCTCTCAGGAAAAACTAAATGAGACAAGAAAGGAGGGTTCACGAATGAGCAGAGGAAAAGAGTTCAACCATAAGAAAAAAGGCCATCCTGGAGACTTGCCTGCAGGAGCACTGAAGGCAAAGCGTCCTGAAACCGAAGCACAGGAAGACGAGGAATTCCTGGTTGTCCAGGAAGCTTTCAAAAACCGGATCGAGGAAGATGAAGTTTAACCAATTCCGAAGCCTGGCCACTGGCCGGGTTCTTTTTTTGAAACTTTTGCCGCTGAACATCGTATAGTTATCTATACACAATCTATTCACACTAAGTATATAAAATTCGGGGAGGAATAAGCATGATCATAAGCACTACATCGACACTGCAAGGCAAGGAAGTTGAACAATACATGGGGGTTGTTTCCGGAGAAGCGATAATGGGAGCGAATGTCGTGCGCGACTTTCTGGCAAGTGTCACCGATGTGATCGGCGGCAGGAGTTCGGCATATGAGAACAAACTGGCTGAAGGCCGTGAGATCGCCCTTCGCGAAATGGAGGAAAAGGCCCGCCGCATGGGTGCGAATGCCGTCATCGGCGTCGACCTTGATTTTGAAACATTACGTGAGGGCATGATGATGTGCATCGCAACAGGAACTGCTGTCAGGATTAAGGAATAAGGTTAATATATATTATCAAAGAACCACGATTAAAATTCAGGAATAATGCTCAAAGGACCAGGCAGGCTGCCTGGTCCTTCTTATTTTTTAAAATTGGCGATTACCAGTCCGTTTCCGACTACTGAGTCTTCTTGGCGTACAAATCCCCGTTTTTCATAAAGCTTGATCGCAGGCGTATTGGCGGCCCCGGTTGAGACAATGATTTCATGGCAGTCCTTCCGTTCAACCTCTGCCAGCAGTTTTCCGGCAATTCCTCGGCGGAAAAAATCAGGATGGACCATCATACGATGTATATCCAGCACCTTCCCTGTTTTCTTATAGGAAACTGCCCCGGCCAACACACCTTCAATATAATAGCCCATGAAGGTTTCGCCGCAATTTTGCAGCTGTTCGAATGTTTCTTTTAACGGAGGGATTTCATCCGTTCCAATCAGGTCCGCTTCAATCTTGTACGCCTTTTTCTGAAGGTCAAGGACTTCCGCAGCTGCCTTCACTTCATACAGTTCAATTCCCCTGATGACAGGCAGGATTCCATAACCCTTTATTTTATTAAGGATCAGTTCCGGCCTACCCTGGAGCGATGGAAGTTTGTTCATTGCAAAAAAACGCAGCTCCTTGCTTTCGCCATCGAGCATCTGCAGCTGTCCGTCCCAATCTGTGCAGGCATATAAGGCAATCGCGTTATGGATTTCGTCGCCATTAGGATATTGAAAGTAATATTCCTCACCAGCTATTACATCCAATAACTTCAATGAATTCAGGCGCAGCCCTGTTTCTTCATAAAGTTCTCTGCGGGCGGTCTCTTCAAAACTCTCCCCAGGTTCCATCGCACCCCCTGGGATTCCCCACCTGCCTGTATCAGAGCGAAGCTGCAACAGCACTTCATACTCCTTATTAAAAACAAGTACCGCCGAACCTGCCAGGATGAATGGCCGGCTGCCAATCAAGGCGCGGATTTCTTTAATATAATCGCTCATGGTATCCTCCAATACAAAAAGTTGCTTTTTTCCATTATACTAAGTAAAGCATGTTTTGAAAGGAGCAATCATGAAATCACTAGTCCTTGCAGAAAAACCGAGCGTTGCCCGTGAACTTGCGCGTGTGCTTGGCTGCAATAAAACGCATAAAAGTTATTTTGAAGGAAACCAATACATCGTCACCTGGGCACTCGGCCATTTGATCGAGTTGAAGATGCCGGAGAATTATGACCCGAAGTATAAGGTCTGGAAGCTTGAAGAACTCCCGATCATTCCGGATAAAATGGGTCTGAAGGTCATCAAGCAAACGAGCCATCAGTTCAAGATAATTGAACATCTTGCTGAGCGCAAGGATATTGGGGAATTCATCATCGCGACCGATGCCGGGCGTGAAGGCGAGCTTGTCGCAAGATGGATTCTCCAGCGCATCAACTGGCGAAAACCAATCAAGCGCTTGTGGATATCATCCCAGACAGACCGCGCCATCAAGGACGGCTTTAAAAACCTGAAACCCGGCAAGCAGTATGAGGACCTGTACGAGTCGGCTGTCTGCCGCGCCGAGGCTGACTGGCTGATCGGACTGAATGTTTCACGGGCACTGACCACAAAGTATAAGGATCCCTTATCAGCTGGACGCGTCCAGACGCCGACACTCGCAATGGTCCTTGAACGTGAGGATGAAATCAACAAATTCGTTCCGAAGGATTACTGGACCATCCAGGCAAAGGTTGGCTCGCTAAATGCTGAATGGGACCATAAAGGCGAAAAGCGGATTTTTTCCCAGGAAAAAGCAGGGCAGATTAAACAGAAGCTATCCAATAAAAAAGCAGTGCTGAAGTCACTCGACCGCAAGCAGAAGTCCGAACCGCAGCCGATGCCATACGACCTGACGGAATTGCAGCGTGACGCCAATAAACGCTTTGGCTTCTCAGCAAAGAAAACTTCCAATGTGCTTCAGGGTCTGTATGAGCAGCACAAGCTCGTCACCTACCCGAGGACAGTATCTGCAAGAAAGGAAGTGCGCATAAATTATTTACCTTAAAATCATATTAATTTACCAGTCTATTTTTCTGTTTATAAATTGTGCATAATATTTTAGTGTACATAAATATAACCAAACGCGGAAATATACCGGCTGGCCCCCCATTGGGATACATTCGCTAATTGCTTATATGTAAGTCCTGGTGTTGCTTCTGTCATCTTGTAATCCATTATTCATTCCCATCCCTAAAAGGGCAGCCATAATCATAATCGATTCTTTTTTATCTGGCTTTCGATTATTCGAAGCATGAGTAAATTGCATGAAATCTGGTTATATGAGCAACATCCATGAGTAAATCGGTTAATTTTATAAGATAGCATCTGATACAGGCTTTCACTAAACTTTTTTGCTTCTCCTGGAACATCTTTTTCTAAGCGTGCAAGTGACAGCTTTCCTTTTTCAGGCGAAACTCCATCTAACTTGTTGGAATTGGTAGCTAACCACTTTAACTTTTCATTAAGGTTGCTGGCTCTTTCCGATATAAACATCGAATGATAAACTAACTGATAACCTCGTATTTCCCTTCGTTTAATTCCATGTATCTACCAAAAACAAATATTCCTCAAAATCCCTATATTGTCTGCTGTATACAATGGAAACGTCTCCTGCCAGAACATACTCCTGCAGTTCTGTTAAAACAGCTTTTTATTTTCTAAACAGATCAGTCCTTTTTTTCGACAAAAACAGTTGTTATCGGTTTAATAACGATTGTTCTTGGAATCGATACAATCACACAACCAGCAACCGCCCTTGTTGCTTCTTTGACTGCTACCTTGCAGGCTGGCGGGGATACGAAGTTTCCGATGTATATGACAGCGATAGGAATATGGGCGATTCGGACCGTAGGGGTTTATTTACTAGGTGTTTATTTTGGATTAGGACTTATCGGAGTCTGGATGCAATAGACAATTATGTTCGTGCGATATTTTTAATATTACGTTATCGTTCTTCTAAGTGGATTCGAAATTTAACTTGATTAGCATTTGTGTTTCTTTTTTCTTTATTCCATTATAGGGCGCTTTAATGAAGTAACTAAAGCCTAATTTCTCACTTAATACCGAGAAATTAGGCTTTTTTATATTTGGATTTCCTTAAAGTTGTAAATCCGCATTATCCTGACGCCACCCTAATTATGATAAATCTTGGAAGTAACTTTTTTGTTTCATGATTACTACCTACACCCTTTTATGTAAAGTGGAATAATGTATGTAAAAGCAGATTTGGAGGTGAAGAATCAAGAATGGAAAGTTATTCAACTCAAAGTATAATTGTCCTTGGCACGGGGATACTTGTTATAGGTGCAATGTTCGTTTTTATAGGCGAATATAAGAAGTTGGGTGAATTAAGGGCGTAAATTTTGTTGGTGGTGGAATAAAAATGGCTGAAAAATTAGAGACCTTTATATTGAAGAAATTTAAAGATGTAAGTGATTTTGAGTTACACAAGGGGTAGCGTCAGGAAAATGCGGATTTACAACGCTAAGATTATTTGAAATATTATTCCCCCGTCTTTAACAACGTTAAGTAAGTTTTAATGTTATTTCAGAATCTATTAGAATCATTTCTATTTCTTTCTAAATTAAATAGTATTCTTCCATCAAAAATGCGCGAAGAAAGGGTATCTGCTTGAAATCACATTGATTCTTCATCAAGTTATCCCAGTTTGATACACCTTTTCTTCCCCCACAATGAATATTTTATTTAATTCGTGCTTACCTTTCATAGGGTACAAATTATCATAACCGAGTGAGTAGTGAATAGGAAGTTGCTCTTATGAAAATAATAGGGAAGATGAATTATTCTGAAAGGACGATCAACTTGAACTCCTTTTTAACTGATATTCAATCATCTTTTAAAGATTCCGATGATTTTTTCTCCTTGCCCATACGGCTTATAGGGGCAGAGTATTATATTTTAGGTCTTAATTCTTTAATTGACCTCACTAAAACAAACGAATTACTTACCCAGACTTCTCAAGTTTTGATTGATGAAAGCAAATGGAATCAACCGAACGTAGAAGAAAGTATTTCAGAAATTCTTAATGGAAAATTAATCATTTATCATTTTGATAACCATCATAATTATATCCTAGATCCTGTTCCCAAAACTCTAAGCAGATCAATTGATAAACCGGCAAATCAAAATATTCTCCAAGGACCTCAAAAATCTTTTATTGAGGAACTAGATACTAACCTTGGTATGATGCGAAAACAAATTATTTCAAATAATCTTCGTACAAAAACTTTTATTATTGGAGACGACCAACCAAAGGAAGTTGCCATTCTATACCTTGAAGGTATTACAGATGTTGATTTTGTAACAGAGTTAGTTAGCCAAATTGAAATTCATAAGAGTAAAAATATTGCCCATCTTCAGGACGTAAGTAGGGTGTTGGGATTTTCTAAAGTTAATCTTATTCCAAAATTTAATACTTCTGAAATTCCACAAGAAGCTGCTGCTTATTTAAACAAAGGAAGAATTCTTATATTTTTAGATGGTTTACCGTTCGCTTTAGTTCTTCCTCATCTATTCACTGATATGTTTTTTCAACAAAATGACCATAACTTTTCCTATCTTATTATGTATGCAATTAGACTTCTTCGAATCCTAGGTGCCTTTACTGCTGTTATTTTTCCAGCACTTTATGTTGCAGTCGTTGCAGTAAATCCAGAGTTATTGAAGATTGAATTAGCTCTCTCTATAGCATACAGCCGAGAAGGAGTACCATATCCTGCTTTTATTGAAATTATATTAATGCTCCTCATTCTCGAATTAATATTGGAAGCAAGTATTAGACTCCCTGCTAGTATAGGTCCAACCATTACTATGGTTGGAGGAATCATTATAGGTCAGGCGGTGGTTGAGGCAAAACTAGTTAGCAACATCTTAATTATTGTCATTTCCGCAACCTTGATTGCTAATTCAACCGTTGTAGGTTTTCAAAACAATTTCACTTTGCGTATCTTTAAATACGTCATAGTAAGCGTGGCCGCTGTATATGGTTTACTCGGCACTTTACTCGGGGTTGTTTTCTTTTCAGCCTATTTATCAAGTAAGACTATCTATGGAACTCCTTATGTTAACATTTTTGAAGGTGGAGAAAAAAGTGGATAAAACCATCCAAGTCGTTTTTGTTTACTGGTTAATAAATATAGGATTACTTTTTTTTGTTTACCCGGAAAAAATCATTAGTAGTACAGATAGTGGCCACTGGATTCCTATCTCTATTGAAATCATCATCCATTTATTTGCTCTTGGGTTATTTTTGAAAGGGCTTTCTCTTTCCCAGAACACTGATATTATTACCATTTATATGAGTCTAGGAAGGAAAGTTTCATTAATATTTTCCTTGCCCTTAACTATTTACCTTATGGATGCTTTAGTGTTAACATCTAGAGCTTATGCTGAGATTACTACCATTGTCTTTCTTGCCAACACCCCTATTTGGTCTATTACTGCTCTGCTTTTGTCTATTCCAACTTATTTAGCTATTAAAGGTATTCATACAATTTTTCGAACCGGAATGCTAATAGCAATTTTTTTTCTACCTGTTTCACTTATAATGATGTTTGTGTCCTTCCAGAACGCCGATATTTATCAAATGTTCCCTATTAGCAATTCGTTTGAATTTATTAGATCAACTTCTTTTTATAGTAGCTTTTTTTCAATAATTGTAGGGTTTCTTTTCTTAGGATTTATACAGCCATATGTAAAATTTAAGGAAAAAAAAATGTTTTTCTCAGCCTTATTTCTAATACCCATTTTTTTCTTATCTGTATATGTTCCCATACTTGCTTTGGGGCAGGAAACAAGTAAAAGATTATTATTTCCTTTCGTAGTTCAATTAGACTCGATTGAAATTTCATGGTTCTTTTTTGACAGGGTAACCATGTTTTTTATGCTTTTTTTGTACACGTATATATTATTATTTTTTGCACTTCTTTTATGGAGTATCGCCAGGATATGTAATCAATATTTTTCCAAAATCAGAATACCCACCTTTGTGATAGGCATCTCCATTTCAGCGTTTGGGATCGCCCTTCTGATTCCAGGCTGGGACTGGATTAATAAACTCTTATGGTGGGGGACACCTCTAAGGATCTATAATATAGTGATTGTACCATTATCCATTTTCCTTTTAGGAAAAAGGAGGAAAAGGCTCCATCATGAACATATTTAAGACTGTATCAAAAATATTTTTCTGTTTATCGCTGCTGTTGCCACTTGCTGGATGTTGGGATATAAAGGATATCAATCACCGTACCTTACCCCTTATGATGGGAATCGCTAAAAACAATGACCATTTTATCGTTATACTTCAAATCCCTATTCCTACAAAGGATGGAGCGAAATATACAATTGTAAAAGGGATTGGGCCTACAGTCTCTAAGGCAGTTGAAAATATAAGGACAAACTCAGAAAGCTCTATTGATCTTTTACATCTTAAATTAATAATATTTGAAAAGAACTTTGCGGAAGAACAAGGGATTCAAGAGCCTATTAATACATTTATTCGTATTCGGGATATTTCTCCTAAAACGATTGTGGCTATTAGCGATGAACCCATAGATTATTTTTTCGAGAAGATATCAAAGGGCATGGAAAACCAAGGAACCTTTGTATATGATTTTTTTGAGAAGAATGCAGGCTGGACGCCGGAAATAGCTTTAACAAGAGTTTGGGAAATCTTTCGCAGCATGGAGTCTTTCACTCAAGATACGGCTGTTCCTATTGTGAAATCAGGAAAGAATACTATTTTTGAGTATGTGGGGTCAGCACTATTTAAGAGAGGAAAGTTAGTTTCTACTATTAGCCCAAATCAAACGCTATTATATAATGCGTTTCACGGCAACAGCGTCTATGGGAAAATTGAGGTAATGAAACATGCAAATGTCATGATAGTGAGTAATTCTATCAAACATGATAGTCAATTAATCGGGGATACTCCTCATATTAACTCGGTAATTAAATTAAAGGTTGTTTTGCAGGAAGTGAAAGGGAATCCTTCTGAGGCAGAAATCAATAAAGAAATGCAAGATGTGCTAACAAAAAGATTAAGGAAAATGTTAGTCACCTTGCAAAAAGACCAAATTGACCTTTTGGGATTGGGCCAATATTTTAGAAATCAACTTTCTTATGAAGAATTAAAAAATTGGCGATCCGACTATTATCCCAAATTAAAGATGAACTTCCGAATTAAGACGCAGATACAAGATGAAGGGAATCTAAAATATTTGTCTGATTAAATGTAATATTTCCTATCTGTGAGGCTGACTCAAGAAAAAAAGTAGGACCCCACTATACAAATATCTAGGTAACCCTTAAAAAATTATTTAAATATTGTATTTATTAGCGAGGTCAGCTGTCAGCCTCTAGGAGATAGATTACATAAGATTTATTCAGCTATAAAGAAATTTTTAACTTATTGGTAAAATGACCGAGACTGTAGTCCCTTGATTGATCATACTTTTTATTTCCATTCTCCCACCATGTACTTGGATAATTTTATGACAAACCATTAATCCCATTCCCGTACCCTTTTCTTTTAGACTATAATATGGTTCTCCAATATGAGAGAGTCTTTCATTAGAAATCCCACACCCTTGATCCATAAAACTTATATTAATCGAATCATTATCAACTCTAGTCATCGTCACCTTGATAAGTCCACCATTTAACATGGAATCTGCCCTATTTGACAGTAGCAGAAGGAATGAGGCTGGCTGCCCTTACGTTCGATAAAGATGTATCCAAATTACCTTGTTATGCAGGATAACGATTTTTTATAATATCTAGCCGATATTCCACAAAGGATATCGGCTTTGTTTTTATCTAGAAATCATGCTATATCCATCTATAGTTTTGTTTAGGTAAGATACAAATTTGGAATCAGAAAAGTGTTGATGAAATAAATTGATTTATCTCTCATTTAGTCATCAAATAATGTTGCGAAACTACTCTTAAGATCCAGGCTGAGACTCTCCTGTTTATTCTGTTCATTTATGGAAATTACATTATCTCGTATTCCTTTTTCTCGCCTTACACTTGGATTAGTACTAGCAATTACAAGACTTTCATAATGTTTAATAATGGCTTGCTGTTCATTTATTTCTTTTTCTTTTTGTTTGATAATCTCCTCTAAGTCTTCTGTATCCTTTACTTTTTTATTTAGCTTTAAGTTTTGTTCATAAAGAGACTGAATGACTTCGTTTAAATTAAACAAAGCATCCCTTAATCCCTTTTTATTATTTTCAAATCTTGTAATATATTCATCTATATTTGGAAGGGGGAGAGAATGATTTGTTGTAACTAAGGATTGACTAATGATAGGTTGATTCAATCTATTAATCACATGCGCCATTCTCCGTGACCAAACATGGCGTTTGATTTTGGTTGCCTTCTCTAATTGTAGGTAAGTTACTTTCCCAGGATTATCTTTAACATATTTCTCAAGTATTGACTTAAGTTCAGCCTCTGTATACCTATTAGGACGACCTTTTTTATTTTTGTTCGGTTCCATCTGGATTCACCTCAAATCTTTTTGGGATTAGTGAGTCTACCATAGCTTTTTGTTCCATCAACCTATTAAGTTCATTTGCGGTAGAAGATAGTTCTTCCTGATCAATTGTCGAATAATAGTTAGTATCTAGATTAAATTTCATATTTTGATTAATATGTTCTAATAACTTAATTTGATTACTGATACGACGGTCTAATAAGTCTGAACAATCTGTTAACCAACGAATTCCGTCTGTGAGATTTTCCTCTGGATTGAAATGATAAAAATCACAAAATCGACAATCACCAGTACAGTTATTTGGAAAATTCGAATCTGTACAATATCCATATTCAACAGGTCTTAGTGTCTCAAAGTCACTAAGCTCATAAATACGATGTTTGTCAAGTTTGCCTTTAACAGTAAATATACCGTCTGACATAGATTTATTTAATCGGTCTAATCGATTATTCTCGGACAAAACATATACCATTGACTCTGCAAAATACTCAATATGTCCCCAGTAATTTTGTTGAGTTCTTAATCGTCTATGTCCACCCATTTTAGCGATGGATAGCATGTTAAACCCCTGTAGCATCATGTTGCAAAAGGCGAAATGCCTTGTGTCACCAGGAGAAACTTGCTCTACTTCTAAGTATTTATATTTACCTCCCATAACTTTCTTGTAAAAATTATCTAATAGCCACTGAAATTGTGATAATAGTAGAACAGAGCGATCCTTTTTGTAGGTATCTCTCTTTAAATCTAGATACTTATAATAGGTTTCATACGACATTAAATAGTTCGACGTATAATCATTTGGTAGCATATCTTGATATGTTTTTAATAATCTATATGTTTCTTGGTTAATTTGAAGCGTGTCTTCAACATCGATATCACTATAACTTTCGTATTTCCGTTTCTCCCTTGGGACTGTGATCCAATATGAATTATCTTGGTTTTTCGTGATACAGTTTTTCTTCAATAGGAGAAATTCACTAGGACGCAAAGGTATAATCGTTGTTATTTTCCACCATAATAATATTGGGTAATATTTTGCCCGTTCATGTTGATTGCAAGTGTTTTCAAAGTCACTTATTACATCATCAAATACTAGGATAGATTCGTACTTAGGAAGTTTTCTATTTCTTTGAATATATTGATATAAAGGGGTACATTTTTCAATATATTCAGCAGCATTAGAATGACTGAAAAAATGCAGAAATCTGACTGTGTACAAAGCAATACTATTCCGTTTGCTATACCCAAATTGATTAATGTATTCTTCCAACTCTGGTAAAGCCCCTAAGCTAAATCCTTTGCTAATATATATCGCTTCTTTTATTGAGGTAACAACGTGTTGTGTATGATGAATTGTAAATTCAGATGAAATTTGAAGTAGGGCAAAACACTTCAGAGCAATATTTAATTCGCGAAATAGTTCAAGTTCGAACTTCAAAGATCGTGTGTTTCTAAAACGGTCACAAAGTGTCCAGATAGTATCGTCAAAACAATCTGCTTCAAGATAACCTTTTAATTTATATTCCATAAAAATATTATAGTATTGAGAGATATTTGTTTTATCAAATCTATGATTTTCAATGATATTTATATTCATAGATTTCCCTAAATCTTTTATTCTTTTTTGTGAGATCACAAGTCCACAACCCTTTATACTTTGGTTTCTGATACCTTAGATGTAACAGATAAATCATCTTGAATATCAATTAAAGAATTTCTTAAATCCCTTAAGTCAATAAATGTTCCAATATGCTCTCTACCTAACTCAACCGCTGCTTGTTCTAAAATAAATAAAACCTTAAATAACAGAGATGAATCTCTTTTTCGTATTGCCTCAAATTTCGTTGATTTTATTGATTCAATCAGTCTCTTTAATTCCTCACCTACTGAAAATAATAGGTAGTCTTTTGGTATAATATATTCGCAATTTAAACAGGAGGTAGCCGCATTATTACTACATTTAGGAAATATAAAGCATTGAGCATGTTTCATTTTAGCAGGCAATTCTCCGTGGAAAATCTTCTTTAATTTAATTTCTAATTCTTTTTTTGACATCATTGCTAAGCGCAATGGTAACGAATTCTCATTATTTTGTTCCTTTAGTAAGAAAGACGATAGACCTTCCAATTGAATAGGTGCATAGCCGTCACGGTATAACTGTATCATCTTTGTTCGTTCTTCTAGTGTCTGTGAACCCTGATCCGTATATAAGTTAATCATACTATTATACAACCAACCAAAATGGCCGCGATTAAACAGGTTAAGTGAAACATTATCTAGAGGCCCATCTTCATTCGTAAATTGTATATAAACAGTTGTTGAGTCTTGATCTTTATGATATCGCATCGTTCGTGTTAATTCGTATGAAATATCAGCATCTTTTCCTGATTCATTAATATGGTGGAAATAATAGGTTAGTAGAGTTCTGTTCATTTTTAAACTTTTAAAATCCGACAAATCTTTCTTATGCTTAAAAAATTTTTTGTTAATGAAATTGTGCCTGATGGATTCGAGCAATAAGATATCTTTCCATTTTCTACGGTGCAATTCAACAATTACTACGGCAGTTGCAAATGGAACGACAAGATCGTTATGACACAAAAACTGTCCAAGTGCACCCGTTTTGGAAATCCGCAATTTCCCTACTTTTAAATAGACCTGATTTGCAATTAATAGGGCTTGTTCTTGCGATAGTCTTTCTTTTTCAAAGTAACTAAGCGAGTTGACTTTGATATCATCCAGATCAATGGAAGGAAGCCCGTGAATAATATCTGATTTACGCCAGGCATTAATCATATGCATTAAAACAAATAACCACGTTTGAGCAATTGTTTTAGTTTTTATTGCTTCTGGGACATGAACCTCAATATTTTTTACATAATTGTAGTAGTCCATAAACTTTTCAAAGCTATATATATTTTTGTCTTTGGAACCCTTGTTTGCCATATTATAATTATTTTTAAAATTACAATTCACACGTTTTGCACAATATTGAAGAAAAGAAACAAAGTATTGTTTGACATAATCAGGAGTGCTTTTTGATTGCAGTATTCCTTCAATTTCTCTATCTGTAAGAAGAAATACTTCTCTAGGAATAATCGATATTATAGCATCAATTGTATTTGCGTAATAAACGACTTTCTTGTTTAGTGTATCTCCATTTGCTTTACTATTAGATAGCGTGTGATTAACAAATTCCATATACAAATCAAATGAACCTTGGAGTGTGTTTGGTATTTCCAAATTCAAGGATTTGTATTTAAACTTATTGATCGCATCGAGAGTAGTGAACTGACCTTTAGTTTCAGGTGTAAACTGCTGATACAGTGAGGTTTCATAATCAGCAATATCTGCTTCTGGAATAACCCAACTTCCTGTTGACATTTTATAAGCTCTTGGAAATCGATTATATAATATAAGCTGTTTAGTATAGCCCTTGCTAAATTTTAACCTTTCAGCAACTTCACTTATGGTTAAATAGCCTGGAGGAATTGATAAAGTTAACTCAAGACTTTCAATATCTGTTTCAGGGATTAAATAGCCCTCTCTTCGTGCCCTTAAGATAGCATTTGGGAATTTATTTTCTTTTATATATTTTCTTATAGTATCTGGATGACAAGCCAATATTTCAGCAGCTTCTTTGATTGTTATATATCCAGGTAACTTAATTGGCTTTTGCATTTCAAGTAATTGAATATCTGTTTCTAATATTAAGTATTCATTTTTATGACCGCGAATATAGTTAGGGAAGTTTCCTTTTCTGATATGTTCCCTAACTGACTCCTCATGACAGCCGAGTTTCTGCGCAGCTTGAGACACAGTTAAGAAGCCATCAGGTATCACAAGAGATTTTTCATATGCTGAGATATCTGATTCTAATATTAAATAACCTTCAGTTTGGTTTCTGAAAATAGTGTTTGGAAATTTGTTAGCTTTAATATAGTCTCTAAGAGTAGCTATACTAATATCTAATATTTTTGCTGCTTCTTTTAATGGTATGTATCCTTCTGGTAACTCTAAGTTTGTCTTTAAATTTTCAATATCCAATTCTGGAATAAGATAACCTAGACCGGCCCCTCTTAAAACCGCATTATGGAGTTTATTTGTTCTAATGTAGGTTAAAATATGACTTTCACTCCACAACATTCGCTTAGCAGCTTCTTTAGTTGTTATGTACCCTTTTGGTATGCTTAAATCTTGTTGTAAGTTAAGTATATCCTTTTCAAGAATCCAATATTTCCGTCCAACTTTGTGATAAGAAAGGGTGCCAACATTTATATAACGAAGAATAGTATTAGGGTTTAACGACACCATACTAGCAACATCTTCTAAGGAGACATAACCATCTGGTTCAAGGGCTTGTTCGAAATCTTCCACATCAGATTTCGGAATTAATCGGCCTCGACCGTGTTTTTTTGAAATTGTATTAGGGAACTTTCCTTGTTTGATATAAATTCTTATGTTGGAATCAGAACATGACAATCTTGATGCAACTTCTTGAATTGTTAGGTAACCTTCGGGAACGGTGGCAAGTTCTTGTCTAAGAGTATCAATGTCTGATTCAGGTATGAGATAGGAACGACTATTTTCTTTTTGGATCGCATTCGGAAGTTTGTTTTTTTTTATATAGCTTCTAACGGTACTTTTATCACAGGATAGTGTTTTAGCTGCTTCCTCAACATTTAAATAGGACATCTTTCAGCACACCCTTTCAAACTCTCTGATTTAACTTACACTTGAATCATGGTTTTGTAAGCTCTGGACTGCTTGATCCATATAGAGTATCTAATCGGTTTTCTAACTTTTCTTTCATTCTGTTCGTATTCGCAAAGTATGGCATAACGGATTCAAAGCTACTGTCTCCACGAGGAAATGAAACTTCATAAAGATTTTTCGCTTCTTCAGCTAAAAGATTACTAAAAACACCTCTTCCTAAGTGCGTTGACCACTTGAAACTTGCTAGGGTCAGTGAGGCCATTTTATCATCTACATTCTTTGAGTTTCTTAAATATGAAAGAAACTCTTCCTTTAATTTGTTAAAATAATATCTGTAACTTTGTCCAGTTAAAGCATAGCCATGTTTGTTTATAAAAAGTGGATCTGAACCACTTGTAGCAGGATATTTTTCGAGATGATTTTTATAAAAAACCTTTGCCCAATTTTTGTACCCTAATACCAACTGATACCTAGGCTTTTTAACATAATTTGATCCAGACGTATTACTAAGATCGGTTCTTAGGTTCCGACTTTCAAGGTTAAGAACTAATCCATTTTCACCATAGGACCCAAGAGTACTTACATCCATTCGCCGTAAGTTTACAATTTCCCCAACCCTTAATCCCCCAAAAAATTGCATATACACCCCTAATGCAATTGCACTTTTGGTTTGAAAGGCTATTTCTAAGAAATATAGAATGAATTCATCAGGTATGGTATGTAAAATATTATTCTTTTTATCTCCTAGGTAGTTAACATTATGGAAAGGGGAGACATAATAAGTCTCATATTTATTGTAGGGTTTGGTCTTCTTCTCGAATATATCCATTTCAATGTAAATGAAATTTCTTTTTGCTAAATAGATATAGAACTCAGTAATGGTTCTTTCTATTTTTTGTACAGTACTACGAGGAACTTGATTATAGGTTAAATCATTTAGAAAATCACTACCATGTTCTAAATCTATCTCGGTTATGGAAGAAAGGTTATAATAATTTTTATTCTCAATAAGGTAATTAAGGAACTTAACTAGATTATAGGCATGAGATTTCATTGTATTAAAAGCACTGTACTTCCACTTATAAAAAATAAAGTCTGTTAAAGGATGTATCATCGACTTATTGTTTCGTCTGTTTTTAACTGCAATAACTGCAAATTCTTTTTCAACCTTACTGCCGTCTTTGTTTTTACCAATTTGTGACCAAACCGATCGAACAATAAATTTGATATATCCACTTCGATCAAAGTCAACTACATTTTTACTTTTCATATAAACCCTTCCTTGTATAAATATAACCTGGTAATCTTAATAGCAACCATATCATTTAACAGATTAATGCACAATAAAACTAAATTTTTTTTAGGATGAAACGTTGATAAAAAAAGGTGCTTTGGCTATTAATGCACAGAAACTATTTATGTACAATTGTTAATAGATACCGGACAGACTCACGTTATTTGACGACCGACATGGAAGCAACGATGCTCGACCGTCTTCAGGGAATCATGTCAGGTTACCGGGATGAAGCAAAACCGGCAGTCGCCCAAAAAGGCAAAGTCCAGGCACGCCGTGTGTTCAATAACGAAAAGGTCACCGACCACCACGCCATCATCCCAACAGAGGAACAGCTTCACCTTGCTGATTTGTCACCTGATGAACGGAAGCTGTACGACTTGATTGTCCGCCGGTTCCTTGCTTTATTTTACCCGGCCTATCAATATGAAGTTGTTCATGCAAGCTTCGAAGTCGAGGGTGAAACATTGTCGGCACGCGAAACGAACATCCTTGAGATCGGCTTTAAAAAGGTACTTGGAAAAGATGAGGATGACACCGCAACTCAATCGCTTGGCCATCTGGAAAAAGGCAAAAGCTACAATGTAGGCCAGGTGACAGTGAACAAGAAGATGACCGAGCCGCCGCTGCGCTTGTCTGAATCGGATATCCTGTCAAAAATGGAGAAATTCGGCCTCGGCACGCCGGCAACAAGAGCAGAAATCATCGAACGCCTGATTTCATCGGAGGTCGTCGAGCGCCAGAACGGCCGCCTGTACTCAACACGGAAAGGGAAACAGCTTCTCGATCTTGTCAACGACGAACTGACCTCCCCGGAACTGACAGCTAAGTGGGAAAAAGAACTGGAGGAAATCGCCCGCGGCAAAGGCGATCCGAAGGCATTCAAAAAACGGATTCGCGAACAAACTTCCCTTCTCGTATCCGAAATCAAGAAAAGCGACAAAACTTACCGGGCCCATAACATGACTGGCTCAAAATGTCCTGAATGCGGTGAGTTCATGAAGGAACGCAAGACAAAAGAAGGGCGAATCCTTGTCTGCTCAAGCCCTGAATGCAGCTTCCGCAAGCATAAGGATCCTAAACTGTCCCAGCGCCGCTGCCCGCAATGCCACAAGCGGATGGAAATCCATAACGGCAAGGCAGGCGCCTACTTCCAATGCCGCCGCTGCAATGTCGTCGAAAAGGCTGAGGACAAAAAGAAAAAAGACGTAACCAAGCGCGAGGAGCGCAAGCTGAAGGAAAAATACGCGCCATCCCAGGAAAACTTCGGCACAAGCCTCGGAGATTTGCTGAAAGCAGCACTTGAGGATAAGGAATAGTCTTGCAACAGCACCCTAATAAGGTGCTGTTCTTTATTTTCAATTTGAAGGGTTTAACTTGTAAAAAATTCCTTTGGAGTAGTATGATATTCGTTGGTTGTCATAAAAATCGAAAAGCGGAAGCGCCTCGTTCTGCCTCGACAAGCGCTGGAGGGCCTGACAGTGAAGTTGTTCTTTGACTTCATTGGCAGGACCGAAGCGTCTCGAGAGGCTTGGCGCTGTAGCTGGACACTACAAAAAGATTATACTTAAAAGGAAACTAAGGAGCAGCATCATGAGAATAAGAGATTGGGACCGCAACCTGAAGATTCGCCTGTTTGGCGAAGCACTGATGAATATAACCTTTTGGATGTTTTTCCCGTTTTTAACGATTTATTTTGCCGAAAGCTTTGGGAAGGATAAGGCGGGATTCCTGCTGATTTTTTCCCAGGTGTTCTCGGTGTTTGCCAATTTGCTTGGCGGCTATACGGCTGACCGGTTCGGCCGCAAGCGGATGATGGTGATTTCCGCATTTGGACAGGGGATTGCATTCCTTGTTTTTGCCTATGCGGTATCACCGTGGTATACGTCCCCTATGCTTGGGTTTATCTGTTTCGCTCTGGTCGGCGTGTTCGGCTCCATCTACTGGCCCGCGAGCCAGGCGATGGTTGCAGACGTCGTCCCGGAAAAAGACCGCAGCAGTGTGTTCGCGATTTTTTATACACAGATCAATATCGCCGTCGTTGTCGGCCCAATCTTAGGGGCAATTTTTTACGTAAAATACCGGTTTGAATTGATGATCGCCGTGGCAATTATCTCGATCCTGCTTGCGCTTGTACTGGCAAAATGGACGCGTGAAACGGTTCCTGCTTCCTCTAAACAGGCTCGTGCGGAAAATGGGAAATGGTATGATTTCCTTAAAGAACAGATTGCTGACTACAAAGTCATCATCCAGGACAAAGTTTTCCTCATGTTCATCATCGCCGGGATTTTGGCAGCACAGACTTTTATGCAGCTGGATCTGTTATTCCCTGTTTATACAAAGGAAATGGTGAATAATCAGACCGTATTGGAATTGGGCAGCAAGGTGTTCACCGTGAATGGCGAGCAGGCCTTTGGCTTGATCCTTTCCGAGAACGGATTGCTTGTCGCCCTCTTCACCGTCGCTGTCACTAAGTGGGTAACGCGCTTCCCTGAACGGAATGTATTTGTGTTATCGTCGCTTGTTTATGCCGTTTCCATCCTGATGTTCGGCGCGACTTACTGGATTTGGGGGTTGATTTTAGCAATGGCGGTCTTCACGCTGGCTGAGCTGATGACGGCCGGTTTACAGCAAACCTTCATTTCGAATCTGGCACCCGAGAAAATGCGCGGCCAATATTTCGCAGCGGCCTCGTTGCGCTATACACTAGGCCGGACGATCGCACCAATCAGCATCCCGCTCACCGTGTGGATCGGTTATGGCTGGACCTTCACCATCCTGAGCGTACTTGCTGTTTTAAGCGCGGTGCTGTTCTGGGTGATGTTCCGGATGTATGAGAGCAGGAAGTCAGCCGGTGTTTAGGAAGTGCTAAAAAACCATGCGGGGAATCTGCCCTGCATGGTTTTTTTTTTTCATAGTGGAATATTAAAAAGCATCTTTGTAGTTGATAACCAGCTCTCTCCCTGTCTGCAAAAGTCGAATGTCTTAAGTTTCTTTTTTCCTGTGGAATCGTTACAATATAAAAGAAGATTCAGAAAAGGGGCGAAATAAATGAGTGATTTCCAAACGAATTTAGAAAAATATGCGGATCTTGCTGTCAAGGTTGGCGTGAACATCCAGAAGGACCAGACGCTTGTCGTCAATACGACGATCGACTCTGCTGAGTTTGTCCGTCTAGTTGTGAAAAAGGCGTACGAAGCTGGCGCTAAAAACGTCGTTGTGAACTGGAATGATGACGTCGTGAACAGGACGAAATACGATCATGCACCAGATGAGGCGTTCACAGAGTACCCTGAATGGCGAGCACGTGAAGTGGAAGACCTTGCTGAAAACGGTGCGGCATTCATGTCAATTGTTTCTTCAAGTCCTGACCTGTTGAAAGGTGTAAAGTCCGAACGAATCGCAAACTTCCAGAAAGCTGCTGGAACAGCACTTTCAAAATACCGTAAGTACATACAATCTGATAAAGTAAGCTGGACAGTCATTGCCGCTCCTTCTGAAGGTTGGGCAAAAATGGTGTTCCCTGAAGATTCTGCTGAAACTGCAGTACAGAAGCTTTGGGACGCAATTTTCAAGGCAGTCCGCGTCGATACTCCAGATCCGGTTGCTGCATGGAAAGAGCACGACTCTTCCCTTCACGAAAAGGTTGACTATCTGAACGGCAAGCGTTATAAGAAGCTTCACTATAAAGCCCCAGGCACGGACCTGACAGTCGAGCTTCCTGAAAAGCACATCTGGGTTGGAGCTGGCAGCGTGAACGAGCAAGGCAACGAGTTCATGGCCAATATGCCGACTGAAGAAGTCTTCTCTGTTCCGTTGAAAACAGGCGTGAACGGTTATGTTTCAAGCACAAAGCCGCTTAGCTATGGCGGAAACATTATCGACAACTTCAAGCTGACTTTCGAAAACGGAAAAATCGTCGGTGTCGAAGCAGAAGAAGGTGAAGAAATCTTGAAGCAGCTTGTCGCAACCGATGAAGGTTCACATTATCTTGGTGAAGTTGCCCTTGTTCCATTCAACTCGCCAATCTCTCAATCAAATGTGTTGTTCTTCAACACACTTTTCGATGAGAATGCATCAAACCACTTCGCAATCGGCAGCGCTTATGCTTTCTGCGTAGAAGGCGGCAAGACAATGTCATCAGAAGAACTGGCTGAAAACGGCCTGAACGAAAGCATCACGCACGTCGACTTCATGATCGGATCCGATAAAATGGACATCGACGGCATCACAGCAGATGGAACCGCTGAACCAGTATTCCGTAATGGTGACTGGGCCCTGTAAAATTGGATATTTAACAAGCAACAGCCGGACAAATTAGTTCGGCTGTTTTTTTGTTGGGGTAGTTCGGCTCTGCTTCTGACAGCTTTTGCTCTTTCACCTCCAACCTGTCCGAACTCGGCTCTACTTCGGACAGCTTTTGCTCTTTCACCCTCCAACCTGTCCGAACTCAGCTCTACTTCGGACAGCTTTTGCTCTTTCACCCTCCAACCTGTCCGAACTTCGCTCTACTTCGGACAGCTTTTGCTCTTTCACCCTCCAACCTGTCCAAACTTCGCTCTACTTCAGACAGCTTTTCTGCTTTTGCCCTCAAACCTGTCCGAACTCTTCTCTACTTCAGACAGCTTTTACTCTTTCACCCTCCAACCTGTCCGAACTTGGCTCTGCTTCGGACAGCTTTTGCTCTTTCACCCTCCAACCTGTCCTAACTTCGCTCTACTTCGGACAGCTTTTGCTCTTTCACCCCCCAACCTGTCCGAACTCAGCTCTACTTCGGACAGCTTTTGCTCTACTCCCATCAAACCTGTCAAAATCACTTACTTTTCTTGACAGCTTTAACCCTACTCCCACCAAACCTGTCAAAATCNCNNACTNTTCTTGACAGCTTTATCCCTATTCCTATCAAACCTGTCTGAATCACTAATTTAATATAGTTTTTACAAAAACGTCCTGCCAAAATTAAAACTTCTTTTCCCTTATGCACCCTAATTCACTGTGCTATAATGAAGTTATCAAGGAATCTTTAAATATAATATTAGATATATTGTTAACCTAATTGTTTATCTGGGGGCGACGTCTTGATTCAATTACAGATTATTGTGTCAGGAGAGGTTCAGGGTGTGGGGTATCGGTACTATACGCAGATGAAAGCTATTCAGTTTGGAGTTACAGGCTGGGTAAGGAATCTGCGGGAAGGCGGCGTTGAGATTCTTGCTTCGGGTCCTAAAGTTGATCTCGAGAAATTCATTGACGAGGTGCGAAGAGGCAATCCTTTCTCCACTGTTGACCATATTGAAGTGAACGAGGTTGAAAATACCGAAACCTATAAATCTTTCGCAATAAAATATTAACAGGCAGAGGAATGATCCTCTGCCTTTTCTGTTAGTCAAAATTGATGACTGATCCATCTGGTTCTTTTAAAATCGCTTCTCTCATCTTTTTCAGCTGTTCTTCTTCGCTCGGTTTCAATCCAAGCAGCTTCAGCAATCCAAGTGAATTGAGCAGGTCTTCTGTCCAGCTTTCAAGCTGGTCTGTCAGTTTCGTGTCTGTTGGGCAAAGTTCATCCAGCATCTTGTTTTCTGCCAGTGCCTTGTCGATCAATTCCAGGCCCAGTTCTTTGGTGATGTCGCCATTCGCAGCCTTGAGCTTTTCACAGGCGGATTTTGCGGTGGTGTCAACTGTGCCTTTTACTGGCTCTGTCACCAGTTCAGTCACTTTTTTCGCAGTGTCGGTCGTTTCTTTGACGACCTCTTTCACAGGCTCTGTTACTTTGCCCACGGTCTTATCTACAGGTGTCACAACCTTATCGACTGTATCCTTGACCGGTTCGGTTACCTTTCCAACTGTGTCTTTCAGCGGATCGGTCGCCTTCTTGATTGGGTCGGTCACTTTTCCGATCGTGTCATCGAGTGGATCCGTCACCTTCCCGATTGTATCTTCGAGAGGATCTGTAACTTTCCCGATCGTATCATCCAACGGATCTGTCACTTCCCCAATCGCATCATCGACTGGGTCGGTCACGTCGTCAAGCAGTTCGTCGGCAGGTTCCGTGATGGCGCCTACTGCACCCTCACCTCGATCACCGCTCTCTTCATCTCCTTCACAGGTAAGCGGAAGCTGTCCGCTGGTGATTTTTCCAATCTCCTTCTTCATCTGTTTGAATGGCATTGATCCAAGTTCCTGTAAAATTTTCAGGGTGCCTGGCTTCTGGACACCGCCATTGCCGCTGACTGTCTGCAGCTGGAGCTGGTCAAGACTGCTATCAGCGGCTTTCATGGAATGGGCGACCATCGTCACTCCTTCGAGCGCAGCATTCGGGATGACTTTCGCTGCGTGCACGCATGCTCCCTTGAAGGAAATCGCGCTGGCATCGACCTGCATTCCTTTTATATGGACGGGGCCGCTTGCTTTCATCGTGATGCTCACGGTTCCTCCTGGAGTCGTGAACTGTTTAGTCAGTCTCATGCCGTAAATCTGTGCGGAATCGTAGGTGATCCGCAGCATCGGCTTGGCTTTAGAGCCTGACGTCTCTCCAGCCACAACCGTTGCCTGCATATTTTCGCCGACGACTCTGTCAGCCTGGATGATGAAGCCGTCGACATCACTTCCAGCTGCATTTACTTTTTCACTAAAAGGGAGAAAGGTGATTGTAGCGAGTTGAATGGACATTGCTATTAAAAGTAACCGATGTTTGACAATCTTCATTTTTCCGCCCCTTTATCCCGTTTTGGCTGGTTGCTCTGTGACGTCCGAGCCTGGTGATTTTGCTGACTCTTCTGCCGGCACCAACCTCCAGGCAGTGAGCAATGCACCGCCAATGATGCCGAATATCGTCCCGAACAGGAAGCCTCCCAGAGCGCCAATGACCGATAGAATGGATAAAAAAATGACGATGATGCCCAATGCCCTTGAAGCACTTGGCAAAAAGAACGACATCAATCCCATCAGCGTGATCAATCCGCCAAACAGCAAGCCGATAACTGCGACCGATCCTGGCAGGAAGGTGCTCAAATACAGGTTCAACGGCACCCATAGAATCATCAGCCCGCTTAATACAGTCAATATCGCTCCGAAAAAAGGCCTTGTATGCCTCCACTTTTTAAAAACCATATCTGTCACCTCGATTATTTCTTATCGATTTTTTCCACGGTCAATTTCATGCCCGCCATGTTGATGGTCTCCTGGAATAAGTAATGCGTTTTCAATCTGGCATTCTCAAGTGTGATCGTGCTTGATGTCTGCTCGAATTGCTTTGTCCAGTCGGTGCTGTTGTTTTCCTTAAGCGCGAGATTCTGGAATTTGGCATTCGCTTCAATCAGCCCGGCATCATGCTGGAGACCGGAAATCTGAACTGGCTTCGATGCCTGGATTTTGACGCGAATCCATTCGCCGCCTACCTGAAAGTCCTTATATAATTTCAGATTGTCGATGGTCAGGGTATCGATGATATTCGTTCCTTGCGGTGCAGCGTCAGAGCTGCTCGTCTCGCCTAGTTTTGGATAGAATTTATAGCCTTGCCCCTCAAGCTTATCGAATTCAACATAGAAATCCCCCACACCGGCAATCGGTACTGCATAGGCCACACCGGAAAGCCCGAAAGACACGAGCAGGATTCCCAGCGCCAGCAAGCCTGATGCGAGCGCACCCCAAAACACCTTTTTATTCGTCTTGCTTTCCATTACGACAGCTCCGTTCAAGAAAGCCACCTCCGTAAAATATTTTTAAAATTCAAAATTAATTCTCCCCATACTATATCCCCGAAAAATCAAGCCAACAACTCCGAAAAAAATCGTTACCAACGTGTTAACCCCGTAAAATGTCGGGTATAAGATTTTGACGGACAAAAATCTGAATTTTTAAACGAATAGTATTTTACCAGAATTTGAGAGTGAGGTCGCCTGATGGAACATAAAATTGAGGATTTGGCCATTAGAGGTTTGTTCCTTTTAAAAGAATACGAGAAACCTTTTCTTGAAGAATGGTCCTGCTTGAAGAAGGATTTAAGGGCCTTGCAAAATGACCTTTTATCAGAGTTTGAACGCATGATTGTTTATGGCTTCAACAATCTTACAAAGACCACTTTCGTCTCTACAAATGATTTCATCCAGCTGCTGGTGCAGAAGTGGCAAAAGCGCCATCCGGAATTCGTCGATGACTTTGACGCCATTTTCCTGATCAGTGCAGTGGAGAACCTTTTTCATAAAGCATTAAAAAGAAAGAATGCTGGATTCCTTGATCACCAGGCTGTCCAGATCTTTTTTACGAGGATCATCGATAAGGTCTTGCGCACACAGCGGCTGGAGTATCAGGATGATAAGTGGCTGAAGACCATCCTCGGGCTGAGGACTGTTCCAAGCAATTGGCTCGCGGTCATCCGCAATGAAAAATCCAGATTCAAGGTTCATAAAGTCGTCTGTGGAGACGCCCTGCCGGCAACTGAGCAGCTAGTCACCATGTGTGAGGGCCTGCAGGCAGACCATCTGGCAGATGTGTCGACCGCCCTTGGCAGATTGCTGTCACCAGGCAATGAAGCACCTCAGATCATCACGATTCCCTGCCTGACTGAGACGTTGATGCTTTGTGTAAAGGAACAGGCCGAGACTATAACAGATGAGCAAAAAGAAACGCTGAGAAAAATGTATTTGAAACAAATGAAACTGAATCACCTGGAAAGCGAGCTTGAGTGGAAGGATGCCAGCCTCCTGTTCCAGCAGCGGCTAATCCATTCGCAGAGCGCTTCGGAAGCGGTCAAAATGATTACCCAGGGACTGGTGGATTATCTTCCTTTTTCGCGCTGTGCCCTTTTCATCTACTCCCCTGGCGAGCAAAGCGGTGTCGGCGTCCATGCGCATAATGTCAATACAGGCTCCGTCCAGCATATTAAGGAAAGCATCGCTGAATTCCCGCTCTTGCGTAAATACTTAAAGCATTTCAGCCATTCAAAGCCGATTTTCATTGAAGACGCGGCCGAGATTCTGCCGGTGAAATATGTCCGCGATTACAGTTTGAAGTCGCTTGTCGTCCTGCCGATTTACGTACCTGCCGAGAATAAACTGATTGGCCTCGCGCTTCTTGACCGCGGAGAAAACAAGTCATTTACCGTCAACAATCAGACTCTGACAGCGCTCATCAAGTTCGGACAATATGGCGGTGAATTATTGAACCAGTATTACGAAGATGCCGTCCAACTTTTTGGCGTCCAGCACGCCGTCCTGACCATCCGTGAACGGGAAGTGCTCAAGCTCATCGCCGAAGGTGCATCCATCAATGAAGCAGCTGACACACTCCATCTCAGTGCCTATACGGTCCGTGACTATATTTCTGCCATCATCCATAAACTCGACGCCAAGAATCGGACAGATGCAGCAGTAAAGGCGTTGAAGATGAGACTGATTCAGTGAAGTTAATTGGGCCTTTTCCTCAAGGGGATCAGGCCTATTGCTTTTTGCCTCCCCTTCTCGCAAAATAGAAGAGATATCATTTTTAGGGGGTACATAGTAAATGTGGAATGAGTTCAAGAAATTCGCCTTTAAAGGCAATGTGCTGGACCTGGCAGTCGGGGTCATCATCGGGGCAGCTTTCGGGAAAATCGTTTCCTCACTGGTTGATGACATCATCATGCCGATCGTAGGCCTTGCTACATTCGGCGCTGACTTTTCTGATCTTACATATAAAGTAGTAAAGTACGGTGCATTTCTTCAGTCTGTCGTCAACTTTTTCATCACAGCCTTCGCTATCTTCTTTTTCATCAGAATCATCAGTCGCTATCGTAAAAAGGAAGAGGCTAAGCCTGCCGTTCCTACACCAGATGTTAAAGAAGAGCTTTTAAAAGAAATCCGCGATCTTCTAAAGGAAAAAAATCACATTTGAATTTTCGCGTTCTGGATGAAACCTGTGATGCCTGTCACCCGTATATATAAACAAATAATTTTATGAGGTGACTTATTAATGTACGCATACACGGATAACTCGATGATGCCATCGGTAATGAAAACTTTCGCTCTTTCTCTGGCAATCGCCTTCATCGGCACAATGGCCGGGGTGTTCATTCCGCCAGCGCTGTTCCTGCCGCTTGTCATTATCGAGCTTGCGATGCTGATTGGGGTGTTCTTTTTACGCAAAAAGAAAGCTATTTCTTATACATTCCTTTATGCATTTACGTTCATTTCCGGAATGACGATGTATCCGGCCATAGCCCATTATATCGCGATATCTGGTGCCAATGTCGTGATCAATGCGCTCGGAGCCACTACTGTTGTTTTCACTGGTCTTGCGATTTATGGAACAAAAACGAAGCGTGACCTCAGCTTTCTTGGCGGCATGCTGATGGCAGCCTTGCTTGCACTGATCGCAGTAGGCATTTTCAACTGGATTTGGCCTCTTAGCAGCACTGGAATGATGGCCTATTCATTCATCGGGATCCTCGTCTTCAGCGGATATGTTCTATTCGATTTCAATAGGATGAAACAGTATGGTGTAAGTCCTGAGGAAGTGCCGTTGATGGCCCTAAATCTGTATCTGGATTTCATTAATCTTTTCCTATATATCCTGCGTTTCTTCGGGATCCTATCAAGTAATGACTAAATATGGTTCACAGGCAGTCCAAAGCGGCTGCCTTTTTTTATTCCATTTTTTAACTTTAATACCAATCTTTAATCGAGTTTATTATGTTTTCTGACGTTTCACCCGGGTATATATATAGTGCAAGGCCAATACAAAACAAAGAAGGGACTGGTTAAAGTGCAAAACTTTACGGCGACTTCAGAATATGTCATTGGCTTAGCAAGCGGAGGAAGATTTGCGCTGCTGTCTCAAGGCACGCTGGTCTTAAATCGATNNACTTAACATCGAAGGGCTACAGTGTTTATTGATTCATTAAAGCAGAACACTCCTCTAAATTGTCCGCAGGATTGAAGCAATGCCAATATTAGTAAGGAAGGGACTGGTTAAGTTGAAAGACTTCACGGCGACTTCGGAATACGTCATTGGCTATGCAAGCGGAGGAAGATTCGCGCTGCTGTCTCAAGGCACGCTGGTCTTAAATCGATACATTTAAGATCGATTCAACCCAGATGGGCAAGTTGAATAGCAACAGCTGAATACTCCTCCCATCGTCCGTATGTCGGACTTAAAAAAGGTGCAGGCCCAGTGGCCCGCACCTTTTTTAATGGAGATTTTTATCACGTTAAAATCGTCGCAACATCTTTACGAAAACAGCCTTTCATTTTAGCCCTCGATCCTTGAATGTGCTCCACCAGGTTTACTAGATTCCGGCAACAGGGTATTTAATAACTATCTTTAATAAGGAGGTTTTTTACATGGAAAAAGATCATATGATTCATAAAGATGGCGAAGTGGATACGAGCAAGGTGGATGAAACGCTTGAGCGCATGGATTCGCAGCAGGCGGATGAAATTCTTGGTGATTTCAATGAGTTCAGGACTTATTTAAGCAAACGGATCAATCTTGGCAAAACAGCTGGTTTAAATGAAGAGCAGCTGGCAAAAACGGCGGAAAAGGTAGCCGGTTATCTCGCCGAGAATGTGGCACCGCGCAATAAGGAAGAGCAGCTATTGCAAGAGCTATGGAAGGTCGGCGATAAAGAACAGCAGCATGCCCTTGCCCATATGCTCGTGAAAATGGCTGAATAAAAAAAATCGCCCTAGGGCGATTTTTTTATGCTTTAATCTACAAATCTTAGCCGAAGAACCGGTTCTTCTTTTTCACCTTCAGGATATCTCCCGTCCAGCCTTTCACCTTCAAATAATAGTAAAGGCCTGCGGTTGAAGCCAATATCAAGACCCCTGCAAATAAATAACCTAACTTCCACTCCAGTTCCGGCATCACTTTGAAGTTCATTCCCCACACTGCACCCCAGGCTGTCACTGGTGTGAATAAAATCGTCATGACCGTGAGCGTCTTCATGATTTCATTCCCTCGGTGGGTCGAGACTACTTCTTCCAGATTGACCATCGTGTCAATTGCCTGCTGGTATTCCCTTAACAGCATTCTTATTCGTTCTATCCGGGTATCAACCCGGTAAAATTCGCTATATTCACGAATTTCTTTTCCATACGCTTCTTCAGCAATAAATTTTATTTCCACGATCGGAACAACCAAGTTTTTCCAAACCAATAGTTCATGGCGATTTTCATAGATTCTCTCGAGGATCTTTAGATTGTTTTGTTCCTTCATTTCCCACAGAAGGTCATGAAGACGTTCTTCATAAGCATCAATCTTTTGTAAATAGGTAGATAAAATCTCTCCCAGAACAATGAAGAAACCTTCAACCGCATTTTCAGCGTGATCCATTTGTTTGTGTAAACCACTTGAACTTGTATTAACAATGGAAATATCAAAATCAACCGTAATAAAGCAGTCCTTACTTATATAAAAATGGAAGATATTTTTATCGCCCTTCTTTTCTATATCCTGCTGATAAATAAGCGAGCCCCAAATGTACTCCTCCCCCTTTGTCTCTGTGTTAATTTCAAGAAGGTTTGCATTCTGCTTTTCGATATTGTCGAACCATTCCCCACAGGCAGGACCTTTTGAAACCACCTCCTTGATTGTTTCCTCTTCTCCTTTATCAAAATCATACCAAATCCATTTATTCTCGTTGAATGTATGCTTCAATGGTCTCAGACCTTTCATATATGATAATCAACTATTAATCTTCCCTGTTTTAACACGCTTAAAACGACATCGCTAATACTTGGCAGGCCTTCCATTTTAAAAATGTTTCTCATTTTTACAGAGCGGGTAAATGTGAATATAGACAATAAAAATAGCGAAAAAATTACAGGAGGGAAAAACTATGCAAACCAAAAATGCAGTCATGTTAGGTGTCGGAGCCGCAGCACTGTGGATGGCGATGAAGCCGGAAAATAAGGCGAAACTTACTGAGATGGCTACACAAGTTAAGGAAAAGGTAATGTCATCGAAGACAGATGTCGTACCGGTACAAAAAGCCGGCAACCCTGACCCAATGGATGTGGAAGACAACAAGATGGTCAGCGAAGGCGCGATGTACGGAGTGAATTATTATAACGAAAACCTTCAGGATCAACGATAAAAATTATCCGGGGAATTGCTTCCCCGGTCTATTTTTGTTTAAGGCTGTTTTCGTAAGGTTTGTTGTAAAAATCCTAAAGCCGATTTTAACGTGATCATAGCCATTTTGTATGTCGGTACTAAGTTTGCAAGTTCTTTTCTCAGCATAAGCTTTAATTGGGTGAATAATCTTAGAAAATTCATTCCTATTAGATAGGCAATAGCAACAAAGTTTGAGAAAAGAGCCTTGTTTAAATCACACCTCGGCGATCAATACTAGATCATGAGAGGGAGGAATGGAGGAGATAATGGGCATCTTATTCATTTTCATATACCTGTTCATCGTTTTTACCGTGATTGAGATTAATACATCCATCTTTGTGGCGACGGGGCTGGAACGTAAAATAGCCAGATTCCAGGTGATATCGATGTTAACTGGCACTGGATTTACGACTGGGGAATCCGAGCTGATCATTGACCATCCTGTCAGGAGAAGATTGGGCGCTTTTTTGATTTTGTTTGGCGCTTTTTCACTGGCAGTTATCATTTCTGCCATCAGCAAACTGTTAGAGGATAATTTTTATACAATGGAAATCGGCTATGTTGCCGGAGGGCTATTGGTCCTTCTGCTAGTATTGAGAGCTCCAATGGTGCAGCATCTGATCGCCAGAAAATTAAAGAGCGAACTCCAAGAAAACTATGAACTTGCTGATTTGCCGATCAGCGATGTCCTGTTAATGGAGGATGACGATGAGGTAAGGGAGATTGCCTTAGAGGAAGAGTCACGATTTGCTGATAAGAAGTTCGATGACATTGTCGATATGGGAGATGATATCATTCTCTTGTTCATTAAAAGAGGCGAAATCAATATCCGCAATAAAGCGCATGAAACGAAACTGGAGCCAGGTGACGTACTGGTCTTATATGGAAATAATCCTAAAATCGAAGAAAAATTTAAAGATGCCTGACACTGTGGTTGTATGGTTCAAACACGGATCAGGCATCTTTTATGTTGGCTCTTTTCTCAAACTTTGTTGCTATTGCCTACAAAATAGGATTGAATTACCTAAGATTAGTCACACAATTAACGCTTATTATGAGAAAAGAGCTTGCAAACTTAGTACCGACATACCAAAAGACTATTATCAGGTTAAAATCGGCTTTAGGATTTTAACAACAATCTTTACGAAAACAGCCTTTATGTTTTAGTCCATTTGGGCACTTGAGTTGCTCTTCTCGCGAAGTTGTGCAATCCCTTCCTTGCAGACGCCATACTGCAGCCAGGAACAATTTTTGCAGAGTTCATCAAGGTCGTCAGGTTCAACTTTTTCAGCGGTCCAATTTACTAGCTCAGACTTTAAATAGCGCTGGCCGGGAACAAGCCCTAAATGGCGGATGACCTTCCCGTCCATTGATAGGACATGCTCATTGGAACCCTCACTCGCCTCACAGATTTCAAGCCCGCGGTGCGGACAAGACATGCAAGCGTCATCGAAAGCAGCAACAACTTTTATGTAAAAATCCTGGCCGGGATCACGGATATCCTTCACGATTCCTTCCATTTTCTTAACAAAATCAGCACTATAGCCCATCCCCCTGAAACCATGCACACAGAGGAGATGATGCCCTCGCAATACTTTTTCCACACCATCACTCCTGAAAAAATCATCTATCTACATATTCTGCGAAAATGTCCAAATTCCTTTTACAATCGGGAATCCCTGATTGTGTTCCCGGACAGCCAGGTGATGCCTATCTTCTTGCATATCGTCATGTAATGCAATAGCAAGATTACCATACTGCCGGTATTCATTCCGATGATGACGCCCTCCATCCCCCATTGTGGCCTTGAGCCGACCAGATAAATGAGCGCAAAGGTAACGATGGTTGCATAGACGGAATGGATAAAAGCATCCTTCACCAGTCCGAGCCCGATTAAATAGGCCTGCATCGGGATCGTAAAATAATGGAACAAGAAATAGGGTGCCAGCAGCTGCAAAAAGACAGCCGCTTGTTTTGAATGGAAAAACGTCATGGTCAACGGCTCGGCCAGAAAGTAAAAAGCCGTTACAGCCGGCAAGCCATAAAGCAAGGTCAACAGCATCACCTGCTGAAGCAATTTTTGCAGCTTCACGAACTCTTTTTCTGCATAGGCCTTCGAAACGGTCGGAATCAGGATGATCAGGAAGGAATGAGCAATGAACGCCGGGAAAAATCCGATCGTCATCGCAATCCCCGCCATCATCCCGAATTGTTCTGTTGCCATTTCCGGGGATAGCCCTGCGCTGACGATGGCAAATTTGATCAGGAAGGGCTGGACGGCATGGGTCAGGGAGTGGAAAATCCTCAGGCCGGTCGTCGGAACGGATACCTCCACCAGATTTTTTCTGACTTCCCGGCCGCTTACAGGCTTACCTGGCACCGTCCTGATTTTTTGGTAAGACATGATGAAATGGTGCAATAAATACAGGAAGACGACAAGTTCGCTCCCCGCAAGCGTACAAAAAGCCACAAGCAGTGCCGTTTCACTGCCAAACTCGAAATACTGGAAAAGTGCCGATAGCAAGACAAGCTGAACAGCTCGCCGCAGGAAATGCGAGACCGCGATCCTCCCCATTTCCTGTTTCCCCATGAAAAACCCCCTGGCAATCGCCGTGATCGTCATGACCGGGATGAGCGAAAGCACGACCCATTTAAGCATCGGATGGTAGTCATTGAAAACCGGGATGATTGGAATCACGATGGCAGCCAAAATCAGCAGGACCGTTGTAAACACCACTGCCAGCCTGATGGCATGCCGCATCATGCTTCGATGGTACGACTCATCATGCTCGGCAATCATCTTCGATATCGACACGGGCAGCTCAAAATTCGCCAGCAGCATGATTAAAAAGATCGTCGGCAAAATCGTCATATAATGACCCATACCGCTTTCCCCAAGCTCACGCGCCAGAATCATATTGACGAGGAATTCCACCACTTCACCAAGAAAAGTAGCAACCACGAGGATGGACATCCCTTTTAAAAAAGTATTCATAGCTTCTCTCCCAATCCTGTCTCATTTACTCCTATAAACATATGAGACAAGTCCGGACAATATTAAAGAAAGTGCAAATTGGCGGTGAACAACGCTTAATAGCCGATTTCAATAGTAAATGCTTTAGTATGGGAGTGGATTTTATAGGAAGAGTATATTTTTATACTGATTTTATAGTGCGTTTCGGGTTTTTAGCGGATATTTTATAGCTAGGGTTTCTTTTTTAAAGCATGTTTCAGAATTATATAGCGAGTTTNNNNTTTTTATAGCGACTTTTCGAATTATATAGCGAGTTTCGATTTTTTATAGCGACTTTTCGATTTTTNTAGCGACTTTTTCTTTTTTATAGCGAGTTTCAAATTTATATAGCGAATTGGAAATTCTGCTCGTTTTTTTCCAGTCCAAAAAAAGAACTGCTGGCCGCCCAGCAGTTCTTTGTGGATCACTATGATATTTCCTCCAGCATTTCATACAGCTGATTGCATTTGCATTCCAACACTTCTTTTTTATGATGAAGTTCCTGCAGTATAGCCAGGTCTGAAACATGCGCCATTTCGTTTTCTATTGAAGCGATGGCTGCTTCCTGTGCTTCGATGTTCTCGAGCAGTTCATCTTCGCTGGAAACTCCAGGAAACGCCTTAACAGCCTTTTCCCTGTTTACAGGCTCTTTTACGGGACGTATAACCTCTGTGGCCGCAACCTCTTGCTGCTTCCGCTTTTCTTCCATCTTGATCCTCGCCCGGTCGTAGTTGCCGGTTATTTGTGTCAGCTCTCCGCTTTCCAGCCAGTATACCTTGTCAAAAAGTTTATTCAGGAAATAGCGGTCATGGGAAACAGCCAGCAGTGTTCCCTCGAAGCCTTCGAGCGCTTCCTCCAGTACTTCCCTGGAGTCGATATCCAAATGGTTGGTCGGTTCATCAAGAATCAGGAAATTAAGGTCCTGATGCATCAGTTGGGCGAGCCGCAGCCTCATCCGTTCCCCTCCGCTCAGCTGAGTCACTTTCTTAAAAACGGCCGGACCGTAGAAAAGGAATCCGGCGAGCACATTCCTCGCTTCCCCCTCGTTCATGACGACTTCACTCCTGAATGCGTCTAGTACAGTTCCATCCTTGCTCGAAAGCTCCATATGCTGGGACAGATAGCCGATTTTGACATTGCTTCCGAGCCGGACTTCTCCCTGATCAGGTGAAATTTCATTCCTGATGAACTTCAGCAGCGTCGTTTTTCCCGAACCATTTTCGCCGACAATTGCCGCTCGGTCCTGATATTTCAGCTGCAGATTGATGCTGTTAAAAAGCTCTCTGCTGCCAAAAGACTTCTTCACTTCCTTGAAAACAAGCACATCTTTTCCGCTCCGGGCTGCGGTCTCGAGTTCAAAGTTCATTTTTTTCCTGTTCAAAATCGGGCGGTCGAGCTTTTCTATCCTGGCCAGCGCCCGCTCCATATTCGTCGCCCGCTTATGAAGCGCCGAGCTTGGAGGATTCGAGCGGTTTGCCCAGTCTCTCAGCCTTTTGATCGCTTCCTTCATTTTCTTGATTTTTCGCTGCTGCTCTTCATACGCCTGGAATTCACGCAGCAATTTAGCTTCCTTTTCCTGCACGAATCCTGAGTAATTGGTGTGATAGAGATCAATCTCTCCATCCTCCATATCAAGGATCTTCGTCGCCGTTTCATCAAGAAAATAGCGGTCATGGGAGATGATGATGACGGTGCCACCATAGTCTTTCAGGAACTCCGCGAGCCACTCGGCAGCCATGATATCAAGGTGGTTGGTAGGCTCATCGAGAAGAAGCAGCTCTGGATTCCGCAGCAGGCTCAGCCCTAGGCCAACCTTCGTTTTTTCTCCGCCGCTCAAGCTGTTGAAATTGGAATCCAACAAACCTGCAATCCTCAAGCCGTTGGCGACCCTGTCAATATTCGCTTCCATCTCATAGCCGCCGCCAAGCGAAAACCTCTCCTGGAGAACACCGTATTTCGCCAGCAGCCTTTCAAGCTTATGCGAGTCCTCCCCGGCATCTGCCATCTCCGTTTCCATCTGCTTCATCTCATCCTGGACCTCCAGCAAGTCTTCAAAGGCTGTCGCAAGGACATCTCTCGCAGTCATGCTTGCTTCATATCCTGGGATTTGGGCCAGATAGCCAATCTTCAGGCCTTTCTTCCAGTGAATCTGTCCATTGTCCGGCTCTTCCATGCCGGCAACAAGTCGCAGCAATGTCGTCTTGCCGCAGCCATTTGGTCCAACGAGGCCCACTCGGTCCTTTTCATTTATCTCAAATGACATATCTTCAAAAATCAGATTGCCGCCGTACATTTTGCTTATATGGTTAACACTGCATGTGATCATTATGATTGCCTCCTGAATCGATCCCCCTCTTCACCTATCGGTAAACGCAAAAAAGCCAGGGGCAGATGGCTCTGCTCCTGGCTTTTGGATTCCATGAATACAATGGAGGACAAGTGTGCCCTCCTCATTCACCTAAGCGGGAAAAGAGATGATCGTACCGTTTGTTTTTGATATTGAGCTGTAAAAAAGGGCATACGTATCCCGTGGACAGCTGCAACAGCAAATTTTGCACGACAAAAATAAAGGAATTCATTCCAAAATCCGCGTACAAAAACAGTCTTGATCATCTCTCTTCACCTCCGTTCATTAATAATTAATTCCATTCTACAATCACATAATCTTTTTAGCAAGTTTTTCCTGGAATATTTAGCAACTATTTTCTGCAAATTCAAATAATTAATCGTTTGATTGAACGGAATTAGGGCCGACAGCTTAGGGTTTTTATCAATTTTTCCCATGCTGATATTCTTGTAGATAAAGCGTTTAAACGGGCTTGGACACCGGGTAAGGATAACTAACGAAGGAGAGGGTGACAATGCTAAGACACGTGGAACTTTCAGATTACCAGCTCTGGATGTGTAAAAAAATAAAGGAAAAGTTAGCTGAAAAGCATAACTATATAAATAGTGCTTCCCATTATCCAAACGAATTTGAAGAACGGGAAGTCATATCCATTGCGTTAAGCGAAATGCTTATGAAGTTAGATGTAATCGAAGAAAAAGCAAATTAATTTCACAGGGGCCATTGGCCTCTTTTTTGTTTTAATGGCTCCACGCCTTTATCGATCCAAATACGTTCTGTCTGTTTGATCCTTCCTCAGCTCTTGAAGGATTTCCTTCATCAATGCTTCCTGTCTTTTAGTGCTCGTCACAAGCATGACGAACAGGATGATCATGGCCAGTGGAAGCACGAGTGAAATCAATACTCCCAACAGGCCGAATACTCCGAAAAATGGTTCCATACGCTGAACCCCCCTCTATTATTTTACAAGTGAATGCCTGAATGCATAGATCACTGCCTGGGTGCGATCCTGCACCTGCAGCTTGCTTAAGATATTGCTGACATGCGTCTTGACGGTCTTCAATGCGATGAACAGCTCATCGGCGATTTCCTGGTTCGTCTTGCCCTCAGCGATCAGCTTCAAAACTTCCATCTCGCGCTCGGTCAGCTCTTCATGTAATTCGACATTGTTCTTCTGGCGCATTTTCATCATCATCTTCCCGGTCACTTCCGGTTCAAGCACAGGCTGGCCAGAATAGGTGACCCGGACTGCATTGGCGATTTCACTCGCCTTCGAGGTCTTCAGCATATAGCTGGTCGCACCTGCCTCTAGCGCCGGATACACTTTTTCATCATCGAGGAAACTTGTCACAATGATGATTTTTGCTTCTGGCCACTTTTCAATGATCTGCCTTGTCGCTTCGATGCCGTCCATTTCCTTCATGACCAAATCCATCAGGATGATATCCGGCCGCAGTTCAAGCGCCATTTCGACGCCCACTTTACCGTTATCGGCTTCACCGATCACCTCGATATCCGGCTGGGCCGATAAATAAGAGGATACGCCGATCCGCACCATTTCATGGTCATCCACGAATACTACTTTAATCATTCTTCTCACCCGCCACCAATAAAATTGGAACCTTGACCTCAAGCCTGGTCCCTTTATTTTCAACACTTACGATCTTCAATGTCCCGCCGATTTCCCCTGCCCGTTCATGCATGTTCTGGAGTCCGTATGATCCCGCCTTGGCTTCATCGACATTAAAGCCCATTCCATCATCAACCACCCGCAAAATGACTTTCTCATCACGATGGATCAGCAGCACTTCCAGCTGATCTGCTTTTGAATGGCGCAGCGTATTCGAGATCGACTCCTGCAAAATCCGGAACAGGTGGTCCTCAACACCTTTATCAAGCGGAAAATGCTCGACCTTCCAGTTGATATTCATGGTGACTTTTTGTCTTAATTCGATCAAGAGCTCCTCAATTCCTTCCTGGAGGCTCTTCCCTCTTAACGCGACCGGCCGCAGATGCAGAAGCAGCGCCCTCATTTCAAGCTGCGATTGATGGATCATTTCCTCCACCATCTTCAGTTGCTTTGCTTCACGTTCCTCTGACGGTCCCTTTGTTTCATTGATTGCCGACATCAGCATCGACGCCGCAAACAGCTGCTGGCTCACCGAATCATGCAGCTCCCTTGCAAGCCTGTTGCGCTCTTGGGAGATGATTTCCTGGATGCGCGACTCCTGCTCCTCCGCTTTTTCGGTTGCAAGTCTCTGTGAGAGCATCGCTTTTTCAGAGATTTGCTTATACAGCTTGCTGACCCGTTTCGAAATCGATGAAATCTCTGCGTATGCCTGGTTTGCTTCAATTTCAGGCTGTTGCCCTTCCTCAAGCTGGAAAAGCCAGTTATCCACCGTTTTGAACTGCTTCCGCCAGTATATGCCTGAAGCCATTCCAAACGCGATGCCAAGCACAACACTGATGCTGAAGGTGAAGATGACAAACGGAATATCCATCAGCTCGCGGTTCCATAAATCGGAAAAACGCGCTGCCGGGAAAGCCAGCCAGTAGGACAATGTCAGCGCAATAAAAGCTATGATTCCAAGGGTTAGACCCCATAAAATTTGGCGCATGGCAGTTGTCATATGCGTTTCACCTCGATATTCCCGACGATCATCGAGGTAAAGATTTTCACCTTTTGCCCTGCCTCTTCATAGCCAGGTGTCTGGACGAATAAGCTTTGATTCAGCACCCTTCCCTCCTGATGCCCGAATACTTCCGCAGATCCGACCACCGATGAATGGCGGAGGGTGACTTCTAAATCATATGGCACATACACCTTCACATTCCCGATGATATTCCGGATGAAAATCACCGTCTCGCCCTTTGGCAGCACCGTCAGGCTCAAGTCGATCACTGTGTCGCCTATTCCTGTCTGGATGTTGACATCGTCCCATTCATATACATGCGAAGGCGTTTCCTGATGTCCGTACAATCGATTTTTAAAAAAAGGCGGTTTTTCAATCAGCATTTCCTGGCTGATTTCCTTCTCAGGCTCCTGTAAAACTGGTGTGATCATTTCAGGCTTCTTTTTTGACTGGATAAACTGATATACCAGATAGATCAGTACCGCCAACAGGAAAAACCTGAACGTCATCATGCTGAAAACGCTGCTCAGGAAAAAGAATAACCCTGCCCAGAACAGCACCTTGCCTGATTTTTTTGGCATTAAAGAGCGACCGAAGTAAATCATCGCTCCACTAGCCAGAAGGGAGAAAATCAGCCCTTCGTTGAAAAAAGAAACTTCAAGCAAAAGCAGGATGGCTCCAGTAATCACAATCCAGCTGACATAATCATTTTTCATATTTTTCAACATGCCATTTTCCCCCTTCCTTTTGAATATTTTGGATTGAATTTAGAGTGGATTTAAAATGAAGTTCATACGAGGTGATACCCAAAAGGCGCAGCTGCCTGCGCCTTTATAGAATACCATGTTTTGCCTGTTAAATAGTATGTGTTTCTTTATTTTTATACTCTTTTTCAAGCTGTGCAATCCTTGCGTCAATCGTATTCCGCTGATAGCTGCTGTTCACCTTTTCTTCGAGCTGGTCAAGATAGGTTTCCATATCCGCAAACCTTGAATAGGCTTTGTCGGAGTCAGAGCTGTGATCGATCACCTGGTCCATCCGGTAGTTGGCACGTGTTACATTTTCACGGCCCATCAATTCAAGACGGCGGATGTGCATATCTTTTAATTTATGCTTCATATCTTCATATTTACGTTCCAGCTCCAGCTGCTGCTTGCCCGCATTTTCCATCGCTTCCTTCAGCCTTGCTCCGCGTTCTTCGTATTGAACCTGCTCCCTGCTGGCAAACTCTTGAAGTTCCGCTTCACCGGCTCTCATCGCGATTTCCGTCTGATGCTTCCGTTTTTCTGCCATTTCAACTGCCTGCTGGTACTCCCTTGAAAACTGTTCCTTAAGCTCGCCCTGGCGCTCAAGAAGCTTCCTGAACTTTTCCGTTTCCGTCTCACATTCACGGAGGTACTGGTTCAGCAGCGCGATTGGATTCTTCTTTTCCTTCTGGTCAAGTGCCTCGTGAAGATCTGCCATCACTGTGTTTTTGATTCTCGTTAATAGATTAGCCATTTACAATCTCTCCTTATTTTTTGCGTATTTTTGTGTTTCAACAACCTAGTTGTTTTTCAATTCTGTCCATTGCTTTTCGAAGTTGATGAAAGGGTCGTTCTCTTCTTTGATTGCATCCTCTTTTTTGTCCCAGTTCTTGTATACAAGGTAAAGGACGTAGGCTGCTGCGATTCCAAGGATTGCTGGTACGTTGGAGGCTGTGGCCATCAGGATGATGAACCCGGCAATCCCCCAGCCGATTTTCCCAGGTGTCGAGTGAGTCTTTAAAAATTGCTTGACGACAAAGTATAGCACCAGCAAGCTCACACCGAGACCAACAAGCGGACCAAGATTTGACATCAGCACCATCGCAGCGATGAAACCTGCAAGCAGTAAACCAAATTTTTTCATGTTCAATTCCTCCTTATCTCTTATGTACTCATCTTACCTCTGCCGCTAAAAATCCATAACGTGCCTGAGCTTGATTTTCAGGTAGGTCCTGAGGCTTAGCGAGGTACCGGACCGGCCGTCCTTCTTACGTTTTCCGCCCATAAAAATACCCCGGTGACAGCTTCACCGGAGTATTACTTTCGTTATTCATTTTGCAATAAACATCTGGGTCCAATAATGACCATAATTCCCGCCTGTTACATGCCCGACGCCAATGTGCGTATATGCAGGGCTCAGGATATTCTTGCGATGTCCCGGACTGTTCATCCACGATTGGACTACTTCGTTCGGGGTCCTCTGGCCTGCCGCTATGTTTTCAGCAGCACTTCGGTAGTTGATCCCAAAGTTCCCCATCATGGTGAACGGACTGCCGTATGTAGGACTTGTATGGGAAAAATAACTCTTATCTCTCATATCTGCGGATTTGTAGCGCGCAACTCTTGAAAGCTGCCAATCAGCCGCAAGCGGCTTCAGTCCATTCTTCTCCCGCTCCTTGTTCGTCAGCTGGATGACCTGGCTTTCAATACTCTTTGCAGCACTTAAATCAGGGATATTGACCTGCTGGCCAGGATAAATCAAGCTGGGGTTCTTGATTTGCGGGTTAGCACCAATAATTTCCGAAAGGCCAATCTTAAACCTGACTGAAATCTTCCATAAAGAGTCCCCGGGCTTAACGGTATAGACCTGCTGTGCGAATGTTGCTAGCGGCATCGCCATACACATTAAAAACAGGACCACTATGATTTTTTTCACCATCTTCACTCCTCCTCAACTGATAGGATGAGAATATTTGATAAAAATATACAGTTTGTTAATGAACTTACAAGAAAACATCACTTTAACCATGCATATAGTTTTATTAAGGGAGGAATGAGGATTATGGGATATCTATGGGTTATGACGATCGGTTATGTCATTTGTCTCGGCCTGGTTGGCGGCACTTTAATGTTTTTCATTACCTCTGCTTTTGATTTCGATGATGCGAGCCGGATTGATTTACTGGATACACGGGAAAAAGAATAGCAAAAGCTGGCTGCCAACTGAACGCCAGCCAGCATGAATGGACTAACTGCAAATGAATGTGCCCGGGAATCTTGAATATCGGAGCACATAAAAAAAGCTGCCAGATGGCAGCCTTTTTTATGAATTAAAAATCACGTGTGTTGTCAAAACGAGTGTTGGCAGGATTGTCCGAAGTTAGCGGTGCATCAACAGGGTTGTTGGTCCTTGTTCCGTCCAAGCCAGCTGTTGTAGTTGTAGTACCATCATTCAGGCCAACTCTGTTCTCGTCACGCTCGACGACTACGAGGATTTTGCCTTCCTTTACATAGCCTTCATAGCGATCTGCTTCATCTTCCGGAATACCCATTCCGATCAATGCTCCAGCTAATCCGCCGGCACCAGCGCCTACTGCAGCACCTGTAAGTGTCGCAGCAATCGGGCCTGCAGCCACGATTGGGCCGATTCCAGGAATCGCTAGGGCCCCGATGCCTGCAAGTAATCCTGTAAGGCCGCCTAATACGCCGCCTGTTGCCGCACCTGCAGCAAGACCTTCCTCAGTCTTTGTACCGGTTGCTTCGTTGACGTGATCAACCTCTTCGTCGTTTTTACTAATAACAGAGATATCGTCGGTATTGTACCCTTGCCTCTTCAGGTCCTCAACGGCCTGGATTGCGTCTTGCTCGTTATCATATACTCCAACAAGATGTTTTTCATGTTCAAACATTATAAAAGCCTCCTTTAGACGAGTAGTCCTTTTAAAGATACCCGCCTACAGGAGGTGTAAACCTAATGTCGAAGGATTATTGGCTGGGGGTATAGACTGATACAGTTTTGTTCAACACCGAGGAGACTTGTGTCAGGTTCTCTGCAGTCGAGGTCAATTCCCTGACCGTCTCTCCCTGGTTTTCAAACCCTGCTGCCATTTCAGCGATCCCGGCTGCATTTGTCTGTAATATCGCATTCGTCTCATCATTCATCGCCAACAATTTATCTGTCTCTTGATTCAAATCTGCAGCGTATTGGCTGATTGTGCCTATTTCAGCCTGGATGGAGAGGATTCCGTCCCGCATCTCATCATATTGCATCTGGACATTGCCGAATAACCTGCTCCCCTTCTGCACTTCCAAGCTGCCTCCAGACATCACCTCCACCATTTTTTTGATATCGCTGCGGACAACTTCGATCGTTTCCTGGATTTGACGCGAAGCCTGGAGCGATTGCTCAGCCAATAAGCGCACTTCCCCGGCAACCACCGCGAACCCCTTCCCCTGATCTCCGGCACGCGCAGCTTCGATGGCCGCATTCAATGCCAGCAGATTCGTTTGATTGGCAATTCCGGAAATGATATTGACGATCTCGTCGATTTTATTTGTTTGTTCGGCCAGTGATTCAGCATCCTCTGCTGCCTGTTTCGTAATCTGATCCATCCGTCCTACCTGTTGGCTCGTTTCGCTGATGATTGCCTGACCTTCTTCACTTTTCACTGCATTGCTTGTGGACATCGTTTCGATCATATTGGCAAGTTCAGCAATCTCGCTGATTCTACGCACCATATTGTCGACGATATCACTCAGCACGATTGAATGCCCCTGCTGCTGTTCAGAACCGGCAGAGACTTGAAGAATCGAAGCTTTGATTCTCTCGCTTTCTTTTTCATGGACCTGTGAACTCTGAAATAGCTTTCTCGCAGAGTCATGCAACACCTGAGTATTGTCCTGGCATTGCGCCACGAGCAGCCTTAATTGACTGATCATCGCATCAAAATGGGAGGTCAGCTTTCCAATCTCATCACTTGAGTCACTTGCCAGATCCACCGACAGGTCACCCGAAACAATTTTCTGCGTCGCATCTGTAAGTCGGTCGATCTGCTTGAACACCCTTTTGAATAAAATAATGATGAAAACAAGACAGCCTATTGAAATCAGCGTTCCTGCAATGGCTGTCGAATACGTGCTCCTCGATACCAGTTCGGACGGATCAGAGCCTTTTTTGAATGAATTTAGCAAGTAAAAATTGTAAATCGTCGAAATGGCATAAACAAAAAATAACATGCCAAAAAAAGCAAACACCTTTGTTTTTAACGAAAGGTCCCGCATACTATCCACTCCTGTAAAATCCCCAGCATGAATACTGGGGATGAATAATCTTCTATTAATAATATCGACATTTCAGGAAAAATTCCTATCTCACTCAACAGCTTTAGCCAATGCTGCTTCAAACTGGGATACGATATCCTCCCCATGCTCAATTCCGACCGAAATCCTCACAAGACGATACGTGATTCCAAGTTCCGCCTGAGCCTCAGGAGGCAAGGCACGGTGGGAAGTTTTCAGCGGATGGGAGACCGTGGTTTCGACGCCCGCGAGTGTCGGAACGATTTTCACCCAGCCCAGCGATTTGAAAAATCGATCAGCATCAACATGTTCCGCCAGCTCGACCGATACGATAGCCCCAAAGCCTTGTTCAGCTTCTTCGAATGGATAATATACCTTTGCGATATTCTTATTTTCACGAAGTTTAACAGCAAGCAATCTCGCATTCTCCGATTGTGCCTTCATCCTTAAAGCAAGCGTCTTCAAGCCCCTGCATGTCAACCATGCTTCAAACGGACTCAGATTCGCTCCAAGATTGACAATTCTCGCGCGTACTTCGGCAATCAGTTCCTTACGGCCAACGATGACGCCAGAAGTGACATCACTATGGCCGCCAATGTATTTTGTCGCACTATGAACAACAAGATCAGCACCGAGCTCATATGGACGCACATGGAGCGGAGTAGCAAACGTATTGTCGACCAATACAACGAGGTTCCTCGTCTTTGCAAGCGCGATGACTTCATCCAGCTTTTCAACGCGGAGCAGCGGATTTGTGATCGACTCGGTGTAAAGAAGCTTCGTATTCGCCTTGATGGCGTTGGTGACATTGCCCAGATCCGCGAACGGCACGAAGGTCGTTTCAATCCCGAAGCGCTCCAGCTCTGCTTTTAGCATATGGAAGCTCCCGCCATACACATCGTCCGCGGCAACAATATGGTCACCGCTCTTCACCACTGCGAGGACCCCGGCCAAAATTGCAGCCAAGCCCGAGGAAGCAGCCACTCCATCCTCGGCATGCTCAAGAGCCGCTACTGCATGCCCGAGTTCATCCGTATTCGGATTGCCGACCCTGGAGTATAAATAATTGCCCTCACCCTGATAAAAGCCCTCGAGTTCATCAAGATCACTGAACGTAAATGCCGAAGTCTGGTAAATCGGCGTTGCCTTGCTTTTAATTCCCTGCTGCTTCGTATGTACTGAATGAAGCACTTCCGTTTCAAACCTGTTGTTCATTTCATCCACCTGCTTTTTTAAAAAATAAAAACCTCTCCAAATAAGGAGAGGTTCCAACTGCTCAGCCTCTCTTATCTTCAGAAATCGATCCTCAGGAATTAGCACCTTTCTATAAAAAAGAAGGTTGCCGGGCTTCGCAGGGCCTGTCCCTCCGCCGCTCTGGATAAGAGTTATTCTTTTCAAATCATTATATTAGCTGAAGTATATCAATTTCGCCGTAATCTCGTCAATGAACGAATTTCAAAATATTTGTGAATCAGTCCTCAGGGTCGCTGTCAAGCAAATCCCATGGGGTGATGACGCCAATTGGCTTTCCGTGCCGGTCGCCTGTTTCCGTGATGATGACCGCCTGTAGCTTCTTGCCTCTCGTATGGTAACGCTCGAATAATTCCTCAATATGGTATAGAGATGCTTCCTCATCCACGAACGTGACGAAATAATTCTTCCCCTTCGTCAGCAATTCTTTGATTTGGACATTTTCAAAGTGGACGACACTGTCGGAAAAATGCTTCGCCATCCACTGGATGATTTCCGTCGAAGTCAGCAATGCAACATATTTATCATCCTTGTCATAGACAGGGAATCTCGTAAAATCAAACTTGTTGATGACCTTAAGCACATCTTTTAGATAAGCATCCTCATAATAATAAAACACCGGGCTGGTCGCGATCGATAATGCCGTCTGCGGCTTCTCGAATTCCTTCGCGATTTCCTCAATCCGTTCGACCACTTCGATATGCGGCTCGGCAATATAATAGTCCGCATTCACCCGCTCATGGACAATCGCATTCCGCAGCTTGGCAAACTGATGCAGCTCACTTTTATACTTGCGGACCAATGAATGATTTTTATAGCCAGAGTACAGAAGCTCGACAAACGCATCGCTGTCCGTCCCCTTCACCATTTCCTTCAGCGCTTTATGGATTCGGTTAAAAGCCGTCTCAAACTTGCCGGACTGCTCCTTATGCTTTACCTCCTGGTTATCTGAAGAGCCCTGAGGCGCAGAAGTTTTTTGGGACTTTTCGTTGTTGCTGTTTTGGTTTTTGGAATTGTCGGTGTTCTGTTTTTTTGAATTGTCGGTGTTCTGTTTTTTTGAATTGTCGCTGTTTTGGTTTGCGGCTTTGCTGCTGTTCTGTTTCGTATCCTGGTTTGACGCTTTGCTGTTGTTTTGTTTTGTGGATTTACTGTTATCCTGGTTTGATGCTTTGCCGCTGTTCTGTGTTATGGATTTACTCTTATCCTGGTTTGATGCATTGCCGCTGTTCTGTTTTGTGGATCTACCGTTATCCTGGTTTGATGCTTTGCTTCTTTTTTGCTTTGTCTCGTTGCTATAATCCCTTTTCTGTTGATCGTCAACGTTCTCATCTACACGCTTGAGGCGGTTATCGTCAACAGCAGGTCTCGGATTGGTCCGGAGATATGAGTCGTTGCCCCGGTTTTTGCTGGTTTTCCTGTTGTGTTGGTTTTTCCGTTTTTTTGATGATGTCTGATGCTTGTTGGATCTATGTTTAACTTGAGTATCGTTAGCCAAAATGGTCCCTCCGTTGTTTCGATTCACTTCCCTACTCATTACCCCAAAACGTACTTTTTCTAATCATGGATATATCATGTAAAATTTCCAGATGACATTTAAGTTTGATACAATAAGTATAGTACATACATTGAAATTAAATAGTAGATTTTTATAGAAAAGGGTTTGATATGCAGTGGCAGCAACGAAGAAAAAAAGAGTCATAAAAGAGGTTACACAGCTGGTGACGATCACCATCGGGGCAATCATCGCCGCATTCGGTCTTGATATGTTCCTTGTGCCCAATGCCATCCTTGACGGAGGTGTCATCGGTCTTTCGATCATCGCAGCCGAATTGAGTAACATCTCGATGAGTATATTCCTGATCCTGTTCAATCTGCCTTTCCTCTATATCGGATACAGGAGGATGGGCACGAAATTCACGCTTCGGACGCTTTACGGCGTCATTATTTTATCCGGAGCGACCGCCTACTTCCATCACTTCGACCGGGTGACCGATGATTTATTTTTGGCAACCATCATCGGCGCCGTCATCCTTGGAACCGGCGTAGGACTCGTCATCCGTGCAGGAGGAGCCCTCGACGGAACCGAAATCATCGCAATCCTTGTCAGCAAAAAGCGCACCGTGTCCGTTGGCCAGATCGTCATGGTCATGAACTTGTTCATCTTCCTTCTGGCCGCACTGCTTGTGTTCAGCTGGGAAACAGCCATGTACTCGATCATCACCTATTTCATTGCCTTCAAGATGATTGACGTCGTCGTCGAGGGGATGGAAGAGCTAAAATCAGTGACGATCATTTCCGATGTCCCGGAAGAAATCGCCGAAGCCCTGTTAAAGCAATTAGGACGCGGCATGACCTATATCCAGGGCCAGGGCGTTTTTTCAAACGAACCAAAGAAAATCATCTACACAATTGTCAGCCGGATTGAATTATCCACCCTGCGCTCCGTCGTGGATGACATCGATCCGAACGCACTCGTCGCGATTGAGAATGTGGCCGATGTTTCGGGGAGTAATTTTGATAAGAGCAGCGGGCATTAAATGTAGACTTGGTCGAATTATTCAGGAATGTGGTCGAATTAATTAAAAATCCGCCAAATTATTTCAAAATGTGGTCGAATTAATTCCAAAAGTGGTCGAATTATTCATTTTTTCGCCAATAAAATTCCCAATGCGAGTTCAATTATTAATGATGTTTTCTAAAAAATGCCCCCGCGAGGAAATCGCAGGGGCATTTTACTGTTTAATCAATCGGATTGTTGAATTTCTTTTCTTTTTGGCCGGTTGTAAATTCAACAAGTTCTTCTGGTGTGTTATTTCCCTTTTTCTTGTTGTTGTTGCGCTGGGCGTTTCCGTTGCCTAACTTTTGCTTACCCATGCTTCCTCGCTCCTTTTAATGGATTCAAGGTGTAGTATGGATTTTTTCGTTGGTGTTTATTCCAAGTTCGGGTGCGCGGCGGACCGTGGTTGCCTGCTCGTAGGCATAAGCGAGCCTGATCAGCAGCGGTTCGCTGAAGGCTGTGCCCGTGAAAGTGATTCCGATTGGTTCCCCATCTTCGGTATAAGCGGTTGGTACCGTAACTGATGGATAACCCGCCTTTGAGCCGATTGTCGATCCATCCATCGGGAAAAGCACCGCATCCGCTCCGTATTCCTTCAGGGCGTAATCAATTCCTTGTTCCCTGGCCATATAAAGATTGTATTCAAGTTCTTCGAGATACTCCGCCTCCTTCAAGCTTCCGCTTGTCGCTTCTGAATCGAGCAGTACCTGCTGGCCATATTTCAGCATTTTTTCACCATGTTCATAATTGAAGGCAATGACATCGGCAAGCGTCCTGACTGGAATAGTCGGTGCCAATTCGTTTAGGTAGGCATTCAGGTCAGCTTTGAATTCATAGCTCAAAACATTGTATCCCCACTTCGCTTTTGCTGCCGGGATAGCTGCTTCAATCACCTCGGCGCCGAGTTCCTCCAATTGTTCAACCGCTTTTTGAAAGATTTGCTCCTGTTCCTCTGTCCATTTGCCAATATACTCTTCCCTGACAACAGCAATCTTCGTTCCTTTTAATGCTTTTTTATCAAAAAGTGATTCATGGTTGAATTCAGGCAGACTTACCATTGTTGCCGGATCCTGCGGGTCCTGTCCGACAATACCCTGTAAAAGATACACCGCGTCCTTTACCGTTCTTGCCATCGGGCCTGCCGTGTCCTGGGTGTGGGCAATCGGGATGATGCCAGTCCGGCTGACCAGTCCGACTGTCGGCTTGATGCCGACCAATGAATTTTGCGATGCAGGGTTTAAAATCGAGCCATCTGTTTCCGTACCAATCGCAGCTGCAGCAAGATTCGCTGCAATCGACGCGCCAGACCCAGCGCTTGAGCCGCCGACCTCGAACTTACCCGGTCCATATGGATTGAGCACCTGACCCCCGCGTGAACTGTAGCCGCCCTTCATGTCCATTCCCATAAAATTGGCCCATTCGGTCATATTTGTTTTTCCAAGGATCACTGCGCCAGCCTCCCTCAGCTTGGACGCAACAAAAGAATCTTTTATAGCAATGGAATCCTTCAATGCCAGCGATCCGGCACTTGTATGCATTTTATCTCCCGTATCAATATTGTCTTTGACCAGGATTGGGATGCCGTGGAGCGGACTTCTCGGTCCCTTTTGTTTCCGTTCCGCATCCAGCGCAGCTGCGATATGGAGCGCATCGGGATTCAGTTCAAGCACAGAGTTGATTGTTTTATCAAAAGCAGCGATCCTTCCCTGATACATCAGCACAAGATCATGAGATGTCAGCTCGCCGCTCTCCATTTTTGCCTGCATGTCATCGATCGTCGCTTCTGGTAGCCATTCTTCCATCATTGTATGTAAACGTGGATTTTTCATGTTCAACAGTTCCTTTCACAAATAAACTACGATATATAAATTCTGATTTTTTCTCGAAAAACCTTTTTTTACATTAAAAAAGCTATAGGAAAAAATCCTATAGCTCCATCCTCATTATTCAGGGTCAACAATTTTACCACCGTAAAATTCTTTTGGCATTGGCGTAATATTAAGTGCCTTGCAGAATCTTTTCAAATCCCGTTCTTCGCGTTCGTTGACGATCGAAATGACTGTTCCTTCCGCGCCAAAACGTCCTGTGCGTCCGGAGCGGTGGACGTATTGGTCCAGCTCCCTCGGGAAATCATAGTGGACAACGTGAGTGACACCTTTAATATCCAAGCCGCGAGCTGCGACTTCTGTGACAAGCAGCATTTCGCTGTTGCCGTCACGGAACTTATTCAAATAACGCTGACGATCCTGCTTGCTTAAATCACTGTGCAGCTGGCCGACATGGATTTCTTTGAACTTCAGTTTTTCAGCAGCGATGGTCAGGTTCGCGATATCCTTGATGAATACAAGCGACTTCGTTCCATCTAGACGCGCGATTTTCTCAAGGATCTTGATTTTGTCACGCTGCTCACTCATGAAGTAAATATGCTCGACTTTTGCGGCATCGATAGTTTCATCCTTCTTCACCTTGATGATTTCAGGATCATTCGCCAGTCTCTTGATCGATTTTTCAACAGCCTCGGGCAATGTTGCTGAAAAAAGCAGTAGCTGCCTTTGGTCAGCAAGTGTCGACTTTACAATACTTTTAACCGTTTCATTATGTTCAGGGGTAAGCAGCTGGTCACCTTCATCAAGGATGACAGTCTGTACTTTGTGCATCTTCAGCTTTTTCTGCTTGATCAATTCATTCGTGCGGCCAGGCGTCCCAACGATAATATGCGGACTCTTTTTCAGCTTATCAATCTGGCGCTTCAGGTTCGCACCGCCGATCAGGCTTGCCGATTTGATTCCGCTGCCTTCTCCCCATTTCTGGATTTCGGCGAGGATCTGCATGACAAGTTCCTGTGATGAAGCAAGGATCACTGCCTGTGTATTCTGCATCTTAGGGTCGATTTTATTTAAAACAGGAAGCAGGTACGCCAAAGTCTTGCCAGTACCAGTCGGTGATTCCGCGACGATATCTTTTCCTTCAAATATTAATGGAATCGCCGTCGTCTGGACAGAAGTCATCGTCTCGAATCCGGCCGTTTCCCAGGCCTGCTGCAGGAACGGTTTCAGTTGTGAAATAATTGGTTGAGTTTCTGACATGATTTTCTCCTTAAGTTAAACATTCTAGTATTGATACTAGCTAAAACCCGCTTATAAGTCCAGTATTCCCCCGCATAATCACGTTTTTTCATGTTGAAATACTTTCGTTTTTATTTTATTGGCGGAGTTCACAACTTTATTGGCGAAAATTAAAATATATTGGCGATTTCCACCACTTTATTGGCGATAATTTTCATATATTGGCGATTTTCAATTTTTATTGGCGCACTGGAAAATCCGCACGATTTTTTCCAATTGACGCAAAAAAACATCGGACGGAAATCCGCCCGATGCCTTAATGTCTTATTTATGGATCCAAACCGCGCCAGCAGAATTGTCTTTCGCTTCGCCGATTACCTTGAACTTAATCGGGAATTGAGCTGGGACTTTACGTCCTGCGTCTGGAATCAAAGTATTCATGTAAGACTTGGTCGAATCGAATTCCGTTACTCCTGGAAGACCTTTGTAATCAAAGATTCCGCGAGATGGAGAATCGACATACCATGCAGGTGTCTGATCCATAGAGAATGCAGCATCTGCAACCTGGTAGCGTGTGCTCTGCTTAACAGAATCCTTGCCGTTCAAGGTACCAACGATTGCTTCTGGATGTGAATCGACTGGTCCTAAGAAGCCTTCACCCGGGTGGACACCAACCCAGTTATCTGTGAATGAATCATCCGCATACCATACGACCATACCAGTGTTGTACTTCACGCCGCGTCCTTCAAGCAATGCCTTGTCCGAACCAGCGTAGTTTCTCCACTCTAGGTAGTAGTAGTGGTCCTTCAGGAACGTACCATTTGTTTGGATGAAACCATCCAGCGTTACTGCTGCGTCGCCTTCAGCACCATCAGCGAAAACTTCTTCGCCGTTAACTGTCAGCTTAAGCTCGTCCATTGCGAAACCTTCTGGAGCAAGGCCGCCGTCAGTTACGTATTCAAAAGCAAGCTTTACTTTCTTGCCAGCGAAGTCACTTAGGTCGTATTTGACATCTTCCCATTTGCCTTTAGTAGTATCCATTCCACCAGCAACATTTGTGTCACCGATCTTGTCGATTTCTACTTCTTTGCCATCAACAATTGCATTGACGTATACATAATCGTAATCAAATTCAACTTCATAATTCGCTTTGTATGAAAATTCAGCGCTGGTAGCGTTTGTCAGATCAAATTCAGGTGTGACAAGTGCTGTATGAAGGTCATCACCTTTTTGGCTGTAGTAGTACTTTTCGCCAAATGAAGTCTGCATTCCCTTCACTTCTTTACCAGGAAGGTTTACTTTTACAATCCCTGGGTTCTTTGATTTTGTAACACTCTGGTCAATGACTGTTGCCAGACCTTTTGAATCGATGTCTTTGTAATCCACTTCTGTCATGTTTGCCCAGTTGCCGCCAATTGTCTTCTGGAAGAATTCTTTGTTTTGCGGAGAGAAGCTTGGTGCTTCTGTTCCTGCAATTTTACCATTCCAGCTTCCGCCTGACATGATTGACCATGAAGCTACTGGGTCACCTTGTCCTGTGTACTGTGTGTCATACTCATCCGGAAGACCAAGGTCATGTCCGAATTCGTGAGCGAATACGCCTACTGCGCCGTCTTCAGGCTCGATTGTGTAATCGAATGCAGCCATTTTTCCGCCCCAATAATCAACTTCAGCAGTTGTGTTTGCTACTGGATATACACCATTCAATGTCCAGCGGTGTGACCAGATCGCGTCATCACCAAGTGCTCCTCCGCCAGCTTCCTGTCCAACACCGGCATGAAGGATCATCAAGTGATCGACAAGGCCATCAGGTTCGTTTTGATTTCCGTCACCATCTAGGTCATACTGATCAAACTTATCGTAGTCTGCCAGGTTAATGCCAGAAGCTACAGCTGCATTCAATGCATCCTTAACAAGTCCACGAGGTCCTTTTGTACCTGTTGCATTGTCATGTCCGCCAGCAGAATTATCACTGCCATAGTCTGCAGCATTGCCTGGAACTGTCAGCCAGTCAGAAACCTTTCCATCGACTGTATAGCTTCCGCCGGACTGCTCTTCATAATATTGTTTGAAGGTTTTTACTTTTTCACCATTGAAAAGCGTGAAATCCTCGTTCCCAAACAGCATTTTTTCGTAATGCTCTTTGTTAAAGTTATCGGAATACATATATCCCGGTTCCTGCTCGATGTTGTTGTGCTTGAAATCAGCATATTCTACAAGAAGGACTAAAACCTCATCCTCACGCACATCACCGTTATAAGGTGCCTGCTTTGCAGAGTCTACCTTCACTGCTCCGTTCGGCTTTCCTTTTTTGAAGTTGTCATGACCTTTTTCAAGCTGCTTAGCGAGCTTGTCCTTTTGTTTTGAAACAAAGTCTTTGGCTTTTTTGTCAAAAGCCTTCTCTTCTTTCGTCAAAGCTTTATCAGACTTACCAGGCTTCTCGCCTTGTTTCTGTTTGATATATTTTTGCACCGCTTTGGTTACTTCTTCCTGCGAAGCACCCTTTGCAATAAGTCCGCGCTTTTCCAACGCTTTTGCCAGGCGATCCTGATCCACGATGTTCAGGTCGATTGGTGCAGATTCTGGTGCAGTGGCAGCAGCCACATTCTTAGTTGCTGCAGGTGTGCCTGCAAATGATCCAGCAAATAACGTTGAAGCGAATACTGCGCTTGCCGCAACGCTTGAAAGAACCTTCAACGAACTCTTTTTCTTCAAAAAGATTACCCCCTGCTATTATCCAAGTTTCGATTTTTCATATTTTCTGAAGAATCTGATTTGAATTGTAGCAAGGTTTTGAAATATTGTAAATTTTTATAATATAATGATATTTACCTATAAAATCGCGCGCTTCCTGTCGAAAGCTAACGTTTTTAAAATGAAAATGAATCTTTTTTCCTGTTTTCATCCCAATAATAAGTGAATATAAAACTATTTTTTTAACTTTTTAGATTGGGAAAATTTCTTCGTGTCACTAAATTTGATTCTAAAGAACTAGATTTTTTTTACAAAAAAAGAGAGCACTATGATTATGTGCTCCCTTCTAACCTATTAATTTAATTTAATTTCGTAACGCGGCCTTCGATTTGCGGATTCACTTCACCCTGGTCTTTGAGATAGTTGACCAATGCATCTAAGTCTACTACATCAATTGTCTTATCGGTGATTGTTGCAAGGATTGCGTAGCCATCCCCGCCACCGGCCATGTAATTGTTGACTGTAATGGAGTAAGTTTTATCCATCTCCACCGGTGTTCCATCATTCTTGGTAATGGAAACGATGCGATCCCCGTCAGCTCTGGAATCATCATAAGTGACCTTCAGACCGGAAATTGGCATGATGCGCACTTTGCTGCCCCATTGCTGCTCGAGCAATGTCTTGATGACTTCACCAGTCACGTTCATTTTCACAAGGTCATTTCCGAATGGCTGGACGGTGAAAGCTTCCTTCCACGTGATTTCGCCTGCGTCAATGTCTGCACGGACTCCGCCTGAGTTCATGAAGGCAAAATCAGTGCCTGTCTGCCAGCGCATTGCGTCAGCTACCAGGTTGCCCATTGCTGATTCACCAGCAGCACTGGTATCACGACTAATATAAGAAGGTGTTGTTCCAATTACTTCATTAAGAATCGGCGCGACATCCGCTACATAGCTATCCAGCATCGCTTTGATTTCAGCATCTGGCTCAATTTGGTCACGGTATGTTGTTACGATTTCAGACTTGCCAGCCATGACATCCTTTGTAACAGGGTTGATCAGTAAGTCTATATCAGAAAAAGCTGTACCTGAAGAATACGACTGTACGACAATTTTGCCATCTACTTTAGTGTTTGTGTATGCATGGTTATGCCCGCCCAACAAAACATCCACTTCATCATCTACATTTTGAGCGATCTCAATAAGCTCTTCCCCAGCGTTTGATCCATCAGGATTCGAGAATGATGGATTGTGCGCTAAAACAACGATTGTTTCAACACCCTGTTCCTTTAACTCTTCAGTATAGCGGTTGATTGCTTCCGTTTCGTCAGTGAACTCCACGTCTGTGACTGCACTTGGAATGACAATGCTTGGTGTGTCAGACAAAGCAACCCCGATTATTCCAACTGGAATACCATTCACATCGATCACTGTATATGGATCTAAAACATTTTCACCAGTCTCTTTGTATACAAGGTTTGCTGCAACATATGGGAAGTCAGCGCCTTCGAATTCGCCATACTTATCCACTGTCTTCGGATGGCTTCCACCATTGATCAGGCGCAGCATTTCGTCTACACCTTCATCAAACTCGTGGTTGCCGACCGTACCTGCGTCAAAACCAAGCTCGTTCAAAATCTTGATCGTAGGCTCGTCCTGAAGCAAAGCGGATACGGGTGAGCTTGCTCCGACAGCATCACCGGCATGAAGCAGCAATGTGTTTGGATTTGTCGCTTCACGTTCCTTCAAATATGCCGCAAGATAATCTACTCCGCCAGCATTGATCTTAGAATTATACGTGTCCAGCTGTCCGTGGAAATCATTGATTCCTAAAAGCTGAAGACCGATTGGGAGGTGCAGTTGGTATTTTGCAAAGCCATTAGCAGCCTCACCAGCATAGTCAATAAGGCCATTCTCCGGCAACACAGTTTTTGCATCCGGAGTTGAGTTGAAAGTCACATTCAAATCTTTGCTTACTCCTGCAAAGCTCCAGTTATTGTCTGCAGAAGGATCGATTGTTCCCACTTCACGGATATAATCGATGATTGCCTGGCGGTTCTCATCCGGGTACATTTCTACTGCTGTCTGGTTTTTCACACCAGGGAAAGTTCCAGTAGCACGGTAGTTATTAGTTACAACAAGGAATTCCTGCTCAAGGTCAATTGGCTGGCCATTGTATTGAAGGTTCTTGATTCGGTTTGCACCAGCGTCAACTAGATTTCCCTTATCATCGTACTTAGCCGGCTCTGTCACATCAATTTCATAAGTAACACCATCAATGACATCATAGTTATATACCGGGAACTTCGGATTGATTAACGGCTGTTCTGTTGTGATGTCCTCATCAATCTGGTTGAATTGTCCAGCAGACATTTCAAGCCATTCTTTTACATCGCTGCCTTTGATTTTGATTGTTGACACTGTATTTGGATATAGGTATAGATCCGCTACGTTTTTAATCGCAATTGTACCTGAAGGGATATAGGTGTAATCACTCACACCGCCTCTGCCAGACTTGAATGGTGCCCCCGCAGATAAGATTGGCAGATTTTCATCAGGAGTTCCTTTAACCTGCTTTTCCACATACCATTTCTGTGCGTTTGTCACGATTTGGATCGATGGATCGTCTTGTACAAGTGCGAAGTAACTGTGGATGTCAGCAGCAGTTTCCCCAACCGGCTGGCGGACATAGTTTACAGTTCCTTCATGATCTTCCTTTACAGCTTCCAAAATATCTTTGTCAGCCTCCACTAATGGAGTCTTTGTTCCTTTATCATAAATCGCTCTTAATTCTGACTTCGAGCTTTTAATATTCCACTTGCCTTTTTCCTTGGCAATGGTCAAATCCATGACACCAAGCTGGTTGCCCCAGTTTCCTGCCATGACAACTGGCACACCATTGATTGTTCCATTGACTGAATCTACTCCTGGGAGGTTCTTGAAATCACCAGGGAATGTCAGATGGTTGTGTCCAGTGATGATCGCATCGATGCCATCAACGAGTGATAGGTCGTATGCTGCATTTTCTTCCATCTCCACTACCTTCTCATCACCAATTCCGGAGTGAGAGAGTGCTACGATAATGTCAGCGCCTTCTTCTTTCATTTTAGGAATCTGTGCTTGTACTGATTTCACGATGTCCTTTGTAATCACTTTGCCATCAAGGTTCGCTTTATCCCATTGCAAGATTTGCGGTGTAACAGCACCGACAACCCCCACCTTGATCACCTGTGTCTTGCCGTTATTATCTGTGACTTTCTTGTTAAAAATGGTATACGGCTTAAAGTAGTTCTCATCATTGTCCGGATTATCATCGCCATCATCCTTGAAAACATTCGCATTCACATATGGCATTGGCGCGTCATCCAGCACTTCGTCAAGGTAATCCAAACCGTAGTTGAATTCATGGTTGCCGACTGTAGCAGCATCATAATCTAATTGTTCCATAGCTTCAAAGACCGGATGCATTTCCCCGTCTTCCAGAACATCAACCTTAGCTTTATAGTCGCCAAGCGGATTCCCCTGGATTAGGTCTCCGTTGTCAAAAAGGAGGTTGTTTTTTCCTTCTTCTTCATCCCTTGCCTGCTTGATCAGGGTAGCCGTCTTGGCCAGGCCAAATTCGTTCGTCGGTGCATCTTTGTAATAATCATAGTTATATAAATGTGTATGTATATCTGTCGTCCCCATGATCCTCAGCTGAACTTCATGCTTCCCTGCTTTATCTGGCTTTCCTGCATGACTAGGCTTTCCGGCTGCAAATGTTGTGTATGAAACAGGTCCTGCCAATACAGACAATGCCATTGTCGTTGCAATAACAGTCTTTCCTATCTGACGCAAAGGCTTCTTCAAGAAAATCCATCTCCTTAATAATTAAATTGGTAGCATACGAGTTTAATTATAGTAGGATTAAAATAGAAGGAAATGGACTGAAGGACCTGACTTTTCTTAACTTTTTGTAAAATCTGAGTAAACAATCGGGACTTGTTACCCCTTTTTTTTCAGTTACCCTAAAAGGATAGCAGTTCCTGCGAATCATTTAATTATCTCTCTTATTTAAAAAGTACTACTATTTATTTATAAGATTGAAACATGGATAGAGTGGTAATGTACTATAGAACCTTTTTTGAGGAGTGTTGAAGGAATGAAGGAATTATTAAAAGAATTGCTCCTGATTGACAGCTCCACCATGGAAGGGGCCAATCAGGCGGTCGAGTTTTGCAGACAATGGCTGATTGAGCATGAACTGCAGCCAAGTTTGATTGAGAATAATGGATATAAAATGCTTGTTTGCGAGATTGGAGAGGGCGATAAAACAATCGTCTGGAATGGCCATGTCGATGTTGTCAGCGGGAAAAAGGAGCAGTTTGTCCCTGTTGAGAAGGATGGCAAAATCTTTGCCAGGGGTTCAGCGGACATGAAAGCTGGCGTTGCCGCCATGATGTTCGCCATGAAGGAATTACGGGATCAGAAACCTGGTGTGAAAATCCAGCTGCAGATTGTCTCGGACGAGGAAATTGGCGGTCAAAATTGCACAGGCTACCTTGTCGAAAATGGCTATCGCGGGGATTTCGTCATCGCCTCGGAACCGACCCAGCTCGGAATCGCCCTGCAGGCCAAAGGTGTACTGCGGCTTGAAGTTGAAGTGGCAGGAAAATCGGCTCACGGCAGCCGGCCATGGGAAGGCGAGAACGCAATCGTCAAAGCCTATCAAGTTTATGAAAAATTGCTCGATCTGCCTTTTACCAAAGAAAGCTCAGAGTTCTATGAATCACCCTCTATCAACCTTGCCATCATTTCAGGCGGTGAAGTTTTCAACAAAGTACCGGACCGGTGCATCATGTCCCTTGATATCCGCTACCTTCCTGGACAGGATTCTGATGCAATCATCCAGCAGATCGAAAGCATTTCAAACGGGAAAGTCACCGTCAGCTTGAAGGGAATCCCGGTCGCCACAAAAAAAGACGACCCATTCATCAGCCAGCTGAAACCCGTAGTGGAAAAACATATCGAGGGTGAAGCCATCCTGTTTGGCCAGCATGGAGCAGCAGACACCCAGTTTTTCGCAACCCATGGAATCCCGGCAATCGAGTTCGGGCCAAGCGGAGCGAACTGGCACGGCGATGATGAATTTGTCTTGCTGGAATCGCTGGAAAAATATAAAGAAATTTTAATAGATTACATCAAAAGCTATTAAAACAGACGAAAAGACAGCCACCCGGCTGTCTTTTTAACTGCTGATACGATATTTCTTCGTCCATGAATAAAGCAATAACCCCAAAACCAAAACAATTTGCAGCAAAAAGACAACCGAGTCCCAAAAACGTATGCTGGTCAGCGGCTCTGCAAAACCAGGAACCATCATCTCGTTCACCGCAAAAATCATTTGCGGGACATAGTAGTAGGCGGTGATCACGATCGTTAGGAGGATGCCGGCAAGGTAGAAATAGGCGTATCTTTTCACAATAATTTCTTCCCCATTGAATGGCATGGTCGTTTCATCTTTTTTTATAATCGGAAACCACCTGCTTAAAAAATTCCGGCCATTTTCCATCAGGTTATAACAACCTGTAATGTTTTCAAGAATATAGTAGAAGTCCGTTTTCATAAAGACGCATAACTGGTACAAAAGCCTTACAATAGTATTAAAGACTACTATACCTAAAATCCCAGCATAGACACTATCAGCTTTCATGAATAATTGGAGCAGTAATGAAATGAAAATGACCACGATATCAATGTACATGCCAGCAAATAATAGAGTGTTTCGTCTCTCCGCAGGCAACTTCCATCCCTGCGTTAAATCCGTTTCAAGCACAGCGAAAAACAATCTGTGACCCAACTCTAATCTTGCATTCAGATTTTCTCCACGAATGGCAATAACATGTCCTAGTTCATGCAATAAAACGAGCAGTAAAGTGATCAAAAAAACAGTTAGGACATTTTCAATCATTAAATCAAATATAAAAATATCCTTATAATGAGGAACCAACTCAGGATTAAAAATCAAAATTAGAATACTGCCGAGCAGCATGGCGAAATAGATCTTTGCGGTATATCGATTAAAAAGTATCTGCCCTATCTTTTGAGGTATCCATTGAAAACCCGTGCCTTCTTTCATTTTCACGATCCGGGTTATTGTCTTCCCATCAATTTCACTTACAAAATCCAATTCAATCAATTGCTTAATAAACTCAATGATATTTACATCCTCATCAAAAAACTTTTTACTTAATTTTTCCTCAATATCTTTTAACAGTCCATTATTCTGAATCATCGAGATTGCTTCAATACAAACTTCAGGCATTTCAAAAAAATCATTTGTCACTGTATTCTCTACAATATAGTGAAGCTTCTCCTGCCTTACACTAAGTGGGAACAGCTTAATTTTTGTATCGTAGGTAATTTCCATCGAGAATCCGCCTTTTCAAACATACTGGATTGAAAAAGGATGCTCCTTAAAAGCATCCTTTTCTAACATCAAGGGAAAATCGGAAGATAGTTGCACCACCAGCAAGTTGTTTTAACTTTTTTAAGTTTGCGGATCTTCATATCGTCACCTCCTCTTTGACAAACCTGTATGTTGGACTTGGAAGCGGTGTATCTGCAGATCTTTGATATTTATCATGACATTCAACCCATGTTGAAAAGATCTCTTTGAATAGTACAACTAATTGTGGATCAAATTGGGTCCCAGCCCCATCTATTATCCGGTTATAGGCCTCGCCAACAGGCATTGCAGAGCGATATGACCTTGAAGAAGTCATGGCATCAAATGCATCAGCTATTGAAACGACCCTGGCTAGAAAAGGAATTCCCTCTCCTGAGAGCTGCTCTGGATATCCTTTTCCGTCCCATCTTTCGTGATGAGATTTTATAATTTCGATACTTTCACCTAAACCATCCACTTTCATGATTGCTTCTGCTCCCACTTCAGGATGTTTCTTGATTACATCGTATTCTTCTTTTGTAAGTTTTCCAGGTTTCATGAGGATATGGTCTGGAATATTGACCTTGCCTATATCATGCAGCAAACATGCATAAAAGAAAGATTCTAACTCCTCACTTGAATACATCCCGGTGGATTTCGCAAGTGTTCGGGCATATTGCGCTACTCGTTCACTATGGCCCTTCGTATAAGGGTCTTTTAGTTCTATAGTGGCAATAACGCCCTTAACGATTCCTTCCAATTGCTTATCGTATGAGGTCTTCATCGCTTTCACGTATCCTTGGAACCTTAATAATACCGTATAGGCAATTCCCGATAACACCAGAACAAGGACAATCGGGAACAAAACCTCACTAGTTTGTAGCATAAACCCTATGAATAGATATTTAAAAAGCATTCCGCCAAATACTACAAAAAAGAATCGTGTATTCACAAAAATGGGTGAAAAGAGAATTAAAAACACTTCTACTACATTGCCACTTGCATAATCCAGAGTGTTTCCCCAATAAGTAACCCCATCATTGATAATGGAAAGAATGACGAAGCTTATGATGAAAACAAATTTTATCGATGATGTCCTATTGTTCTTTTTCAGATAGAATGCTAACGGGATAAGCAGCAGCATCACTAAGTAATACCAGTATCCGAAGGCACCAGGAAGTCCCGGAGCTAGATTTAGAACATATTTTGCGTAAACAAAGTAATAGAAAAAGTCATAGACTATCGATATTCCATAGAATAATGCCATGAACCAGCCTATTGCTCTTATTTCTTCGTAATTTAAACTAGTATCCCTTGCTTTAATCTGCATGATGCGAGTACCCCACGTTTTCTGTTAAATGCAAAAACCTTTTACTTTTATAATCGCCAATAATTTTTCCAGGTTTATAGTTTTCGTAAGATAATAATAAATATAAGTAATATTACCTATAAAACTAAATTCTGGTATTCGACATTTTTCTTCATTATAAACCAAAAGGACTATTTAATAAAATAGTCCTTTTGGTTTATTTATTGGATAACATTGCATAATTCAGCCATTTTTTTGAGTGGTTGGCAATGTAATGGTCACATTTGTGCCTTTATCAAGCTCGCTCTGGATATCAATATTGCCATCGTGTTCTTCAATGATTTTCTTTGTAACCATTAAACCTAAACCATTGCCATTATTCTTGGTTGTATAGAATGGTTCACCGAGTTTAGCCAGTTTATCAGGATGAATGCCGCAGCCTTCATCGATAACAGAAATTTTGACATGATCGCTGCCTGGCTTTGCCTTGATGGTAATCGTGCCGCCTTGAGGCATGGCCTCCATCGCATTTTTAATCAAATTGATAAAAACCTGTTTCAATTGATTTTCGTCACATAAAAGGAAATATGGTTCCTTAATGTCCAGGTTTATTGTTATATCTTTTCTTTGCGCATGCGGGTCAATAACAGATGTTACATAATCAATGATATTTTCAAGGTTTTTTGGAGTCTTAACAGCGGTATTCGGTTTTCCCAGAATCAATAAATCATTGACGATCGAATTAATTCTGTCAATCTCATTGAGCATGATCGGGTAATATTGATCATCCCCTTTATCTTTCTCCTGTTGAAGCTGTGTGAAGCCCTTTAATGAAGATAGAGGATTTTTGATCTCATGTGCAACCGCTGCAGCCATTTGTCCAATAACAGCCAACTTTTCTTTTTGTCTCAAATCATTATGGATTGCTGTAATAGCATTTATATAAGATTGGAAACGTGTAAGCAGGATCCAGGATATAATCGCTATAAAAATAATCAGCCCCATCGGCACTAACACTTTAGGCGACTGAAAAGCAAACCCGAGTAAGGAATATTTTATGAAAAATCCTAAAGTCATGGTCCAAAAGAATCGTTTATTAACGAATATCGGTGAGAACAGGATAAAGTAGATCTCCAGGACATGCCCGCTTTTAAACTCATGGTCAGTTCCCCAGTAAATCATGAAATTATTAATAGAGTCAATTAGCACAAATGCTATAAAGTATAAATACTTTACTTTCTCTGGCTCACCACGCCTTACCAGGAAAATAGCCGCTGGAAGCAGCAAAAATAAAAAGATGTGAAAGAAAAAGCCAAGTCCGCCCTCAGGTAATCCCATTGTTCCTTTATTGAAATAAGGAACTAGAAAATAATAAATAAAATCATAAGGTAAAAGTATTATATAGAAAGTCCATAAAAAGAATTTAACTGCTTTTACTTCTTCATATATTAAAATAGAATTTTTTGGGAATGGTTCCATCCGGAATCTCCTTAAATATTTAAACTTGATAGCCTTATTATAGCAGGATGTGTCACATCTTGTTACTTTTTGTCTCATCGCGCTTATGATTTTTAATAAATATTTTTTATGGATGGAAAAGAATTTTTTATCGAATAAAAAATGGACCAGGCGATTAAGTCCCTGGTCCGTTGCTTCATGCTGTTTCGCTTAGATTGTAATCATTTAGGATTCCTTCAAGTTTGAGCGCGAGTCCCATGCTTCCCTGGATTTTAAGTTTTCCGGTCATGAAGGCTACGGTTCCGTTCAGCTTGCCCATGATCATTTTCTTGAAGTTTTGATCTGACAGTGTCAGGGTGCAATCTGGAGCTGCTTCAGTACCTTCGACAACATGTGCCGTTCCGTAAGAGATTAGCAATTGGAATGTTCCGCTGTCATCTCCCGTAATGTCATACTGATATACGGCCTTCATCTCTAGTATTGGCTCTGGTTTTTCATTCATGACCTTCTCGACTTCCTGCCACACTTCTCTGATGGACTTGCTTTCCAACATCCTTGCCACCCCTATCAATCTATTTTTTTTCCATTTTACCTGATTGAAATCCTATGGGGCAATACGATAATGAAAGTGTTAGGCGCAAACTCCCTACATTTTTCGGGTTGCTTTCAAATTAACTACCTGTACTTGCAAAAGCTTTCAGACCCCTGTTCCAGAAGGCATAGGCAAGCACACAGCAAACAACCGCAGCAACCGGAGTCCATAGCGCGAACTCCTTGTAGCCAGACTTATCGATAAAATAAGCTGCCGGGAAAAATGCTGTGAAACCGTATGGAATGATCCATGTCAGGAACATGCGGATTCCCTTGTGATAGATCGTCAGCGGATATCTCGCAAAGTCGCTCAGGTTGAAGACGGCCCATACAATCGGCAGACTGTCGATCATCCAGAAGCTGAATGTCGCGAAAAATAAGTTAATCGCCACGAAAATCAAACCGGAGGAGATGATCATAATGACCAGCATCGCGATTTCCGTCGCTCCCCAAACAAGGTTAAGCTGTGGAATTGCAGTTCCGAGGATAATCAACCCGATGATCAACTGGCCAAAACCATCTTGATGCAGTCGATCTGCAACAACATGAAATAACGGATTAACTGGCCTGATCAGCAAACGATCCAGCTTCCCTGGCCTGATATACTGCCAGCCGAGCGTCCACAGATTATCAAAGAAAATCTGATGAATCGACCGGCCCGTAGCTGCAATCCCATAAATGAACAATATCTCATAAAACGACCAGCCATTGATCTGCTCAATATGGTCAAACACCACTTTTACAAAAAAGATCGAAGCGAACTGCTCGAGCATCACTGAGGCGACACCAATCAAAAAGTCGATTCGGTACTCCATCATCACCTTCATATGGCTCTTCGCAAACTCCCAATATAATTTCGTATAACGACGCATACAATCGCCTCCTAACCTCCAAAAATCGTAATCTGTTTAATCGCCTGAGACCAGATTACCCTAACCAAAACATATAAAAACAGTAGCCAGAATAGCTGGACTCCAAGTGCCATATAAGCGTCCGTCCCGCTGATGAGGCCTGAATAAATCGAAACCGGCAGATATACCATCGCCTGGAACGGCAGGAATTCCGTGATCGTTCTCAGCCAATCCGGAAAAAGCGTGATCGGCACGAGTGCACCTGAGAAAAATGTAATCAAGGATTCCTTCAGCACCCTGACTCCCCATACATTGACGGTCCAGAATGCGAGCACACCGACAAGGAAATCAAAGAACGTTCCGATCCAGATGCCCACTAGTGCACTCAGGATAAATAAAATGAGCGTCTCAGGGGATTTTGGAAAACTTAAATCCATGAAGAAGTAAGCAATCAGCACCATCGGAAGCGTCCCCTGGATCAAATACATGATTTTCGAGCCAATATCGACCGCGAACAGTTTAAAGATCATATCGTACGGACGCATCAGCTCGATCGCGACCTGGCCGTCCTTAATATTTTCCGCAAGCTCATTCCCAACACCGCCGACAAATCCCTGAAGCATCATGGCAATGACGATGTATGTGAGCATTGTTTCCAAATTAATGTTTTCAATCGTCGTCTGGTTAGCATAGACCGCCTGCCAGAAGAAGTAAATAATCAATAGCCTCATTACCGCAGATAGAGTCCCAGCCCAGTACCAGGCAGAATAAGCTGTGTTCTCCTGCATCCGTCCCTTAGCTATTTGCCAATACTTTCTCATGCTCTCCCCCCTGTTCCTGCTTGTTGTACAGCTCCTCAACGATCGTTTCAATCTTAGGATCTGCAATATTCAAATCGCCAATCTCATACATGCCCATCATTTCTGAAATGACGAACGAGCTTTTAACAGCCTCATGATCAAAAGACAGACTGACCTTCGTTTCTTCTTCGTTCGGTAAAATTTCCACCTGTCCATTGAGTGGATCTGGCAACACGAATCTTTCCTTGTCAGCCAGTTCAAAATGGATCACACGTTTTTGCCCGAATTGCTTTTTGATTTGCTCCAGCCCGCCATCATACAAAATCGTACCGCCATCAATAATGATGATCCGGTCGCAGATTTCCTCAATGTCCTGCATGTCATGTGTAGTCAGCAGCACTGTTGTGCCCCAGCGCTGATTCATTTCTTTGATAAACTTTCTGATTTTCACTTTTACCGCAATATCAAGGCCGATTGTAGGCTCATCCAGGTAAACAACTTTAGGTCTGTGAAGGAAGGCCGCAGCCAGCTCACAACGCATTTTTTGCCCGAGCGAAAGCTGTCTGACCGGAATGCTGAGCAATGGTTCCAGGTTCAGTACCTCGGTGAACATCCCGATTGTCTCCTGATACTGGTCCTCAGGAATCTCATAAATATGTTTTAACAGATTATAAGATTCACGGACCGGGATATCCCAGAACAACTGCGTCCGCTGGCCGAAAACCGCCCCGATATTCACCGCATTCTTCTGGCGGTTTTCATATGGCACCAGCCCATTCACCGTCACCTTGCCAGACGTCGGTGTTAGGATTCCCGTCAGCATCTTGATCGTCGTCGACTTACCCGCACCATTCGCACCGATATAGCCAACCGTCTCCCCCTGTTGGATGGAAAAATTAATCCCCTTCACCGCATGCTTCGTCTCATACTTCCGGTTAAAAAGGGATTTGACCGCACCCTTAAGACCAGGGTCACGCTTCACCAATTTATATTCCTTTTTTAAATTTTCAACAGTAATCACAATACCACTCCCCAAGAACATACATTCGATTTTTAGGCACAAAAAAACCACAGACATCCCAGTCCGTGGTTTAGCTATTATTTTAGATGACAAAAATAAGCGCTACTACACACAATACAGGCAGGCCGAAGGAAAAATATATGAAATTGTTGTTGCTGTTCCATTAGTTGTGGTAATCATTTCGACTGCCTCCTTAAGTTAATACTTTCATATTGTACCTGTAAAAGAAAAAAATGGCAATATTTTTATAAAAAAATAAATAGTGCCTGATTTTACTCAGGCACCGTGAACTAATTTGTTATTGAACTTTAAAAAGGTGATTAATTCTTCCAGGGTTTCAAAATGCCCTGTTGTGCCAAATTCATGGAAAATATTCATCTTCCGCAGGATTCCGCCAAGATCAAGGTCATTGCCGACAAGATAAAGATTCTGGCCACGCTCTTTTAATTGGTCTTTAAGCTGAAGCAGAAGTAATGCTCCCGAAGCATCGACTATAGTGACTTTTTCGATATCAATCACGATATCCTCGCTGCTATCCGAACTGATCGTTTTGGTAATCAATTCTGTCGCGCCAAAATATAGTGGTCCTTCGAGCGTGTATACTTTTAAACTATTTTCGAACCTACTAGTAATCTTGAAACCTTCCTCGCTCATCCGCTTCATGAAAATCAGCGCGCTCATCACGATTCCAACGCCCACCGCTACCATAAGGTCAATGGCTACTGTTAATATCATTGTCACCAGCATGACGGCTGCATCGGTTTTTGGCTCATCCTTTAAAATTTTCAAGCTGTCATAATCAAACATCGTGATTCCTGTCATGATTAAAATCCCTGCAAGCACGGCCAGCGGAATCTCCTCTGCAAGCGGTCCAAACACTAGCATGAACAGCAACAGGGCCACACTGTGGACCATCGCTGACAGAGCAGTCTGGCCACCACTTCTTAAGTTTACCACTGATCGGACGGTAGCTCCCGCACCAGGCATCGCGCCGAACAAACCAGCAAGCGTGTTGCCGATCCCCTGGCCGATTAATTCCTTGTTGCTTTTGTGCTTTGTACCTGTCATGTTGTCCATGACGACAGAAGTTAAAAGAGAGTCAATCGAACCCAGGACTGCAATGCTTAATGCGGCAGGGATCAACTGGATCAGTGTACTAACGTCTGCTGCAGGCAAATGAAACTGCGGAAGTCCTTTTGGAATTTCTCCTATTCTAGCAACACTGTCAAAGAAGATAAAATCGTTGAGGAATGGCAATGTGAAATGAACAGCTGGTAAAGCTTTCTCCAGAAGCACCACAGCGACTGTCCCTAAAATCAACGCCATCAAGCTAGGCGGAATCGCCTTGATCCACCTCATTGAAACAAGCATGAAAATGATCGTCAAAACAACGACCAAAAAACTGCCGGTTACATACTGCAGCTGCCCCATAATAATAATGATGGCAATCCCATTCATGAAACCGCTGACCACTGGCAATGGAATGAATTTTAAATAATTGCCTGCCTTTAGTAACCCAAAGACAATTTGAAAAACCCCGCCCATGAATGCGGCAATGAACGCATACTCCAAACCTTGAGTCGCCACAATCCCTGTAAAAATGATCGTAATCGGCCCAGTCGGACCCGTAACCTGGCTCTTCGTCCCGCCAAACAAAGCAGCAAAGAAACCAGTGATGATAGCACCATACAAACCAATAATGGCACCATCAGAATTACCCGTCGCCTGCATCCCAAAAGCCAATGCCAGAGGCAGCGCAACAACCGAAACCGTAATCCCGGCCAAAAGCTCACGTTTGAGCGTTTGAAACATGTACGATACGCCTTCTTTCTTATATGTTTATAAGAAAAATTATACGCCTATCACGATGAATAATTAATATAGCTAACTATGAAAGAAATGAACTTTTGAGGAACTTTTTAAGTTAAACACTATTAAAAGATGTGGATGAGCCAGAAGGCATGCATAAAGAAGACGGCAGTGTAAGCAGCTGATGCAAAAATTGTGATGCCCTTGATAATTGAAGACTGAGGGACTACTTTAAAAAGAACAAATAATAAAAGGAAAATGGAAAGAATGACTTTGATGAGGATGAATAAGAAAGGATGTGCTTCATAGACAGCAAGTATAAACGGATTCAATTCAGAGATCAAAGAATTCTCTAAACCAATCCAAGTTACCGCAGCGTCAAATAGATTAAGTATTATTAGGTAATAGAAGAGTAATGTCAAAGGAATCACCTCAAAGAACTAGTTAGAGAACTATCCATAGTTTTCCCAAACAAAGGGCACTGTTAACATTCATTACATTAGTATCCTTGATAAACTATTAAGGCCTTGAAGTAAATAACTCCAGGCCTTAATCAGTTATCACGGCGATTTCTTCTGCGATGGAGTAAAAGCAGAAAACTTCCTCCACCCAATAAGACTCCACCAGCAAGAAGTAAATTATAATTATTAGTAGCCGTATTCGGAAGTCGATTAACATCTTTAGGTATTACAACTACATCTTTGACATCTGGCGTGTTCGGACCCTTTGGAGTTTCACCTGAAGGCTGCCCGCATCCTACCTGCGATGGATCCTCCTCACAACTCGGGGGAGTATTGGTAATTGCCTCAGCATAAAAAATAATCTCAGCCTCTGCGGCAGAACCCTGAAATTCATTCCCCAGTTCATAAGGCATCGTCACCTGAAAAAACAAATTTTCCTGTGAACCCTTTGGTAGCACACGTGGATTAAGACCTTTAAAGTCTTTTAGCTTGCCATCGAAGAGAACATTGGTATCTTTTTTGACCAAAAGCTCAAGTTCCTCGAATAGACCTTTGTAGGAATTTTTTTCACCAACCTGGGCAGTGTATTTGAAGTCTTGTTTGCCGTCGTTTTTGATGACTAGATCGCGTGGCATCCAGTCACCAGGTTTAAGATCATCTACATTAAATATGAAACCATTTTCAATTACATGTATGTTTATTTCATTTTCCTCCGCATATACAGCAATCTCATAAAAAAAGACAGTTACTATGAAAATCCCTGCAATAAAAACTGTTAATAGTTTATAAATGAAACATTGTGTTTTCATAGTACTCTAATCCCACCTTTTAATTTAACAAAAGGTGGGAGAATCCCCCACCTTTTAAGTAATAGATGTTATCTGTTAGTTCCAGCTGTTTGTTTTGCATCAAATTTCCATTCGAGTTTTAAAGTATCTCCCTGGAACTCATTTTGATCTGCATTGTTATCTACAAATTCGAACTGAACATAAAGTTCATCCTGTGTACCTGCTGCGATTCCACTCGCTTCGTCTCCCCAGCCAAACCAAGCCCAAATTTTATTCTCAACTGCATCAGGCATTTGACCTTTTAGATCAGCCAAAGTAGTGCTTACAATAATATTTTCCTCAGGTTGAATAACACCATTTTTATCTTCATTTTTCAAGAAGTTAACACGAATATGCTTACCTAAATCATCAACGTTTGCAGGTGCGCCTGTTTTGTTTACAACTGAATAGTCCGTCTTTATCAATACCTTAGAAATGTCTAATGAACCAGTATTTTTCAGCTTAAATGTACGTGACATTCTATCTCCAGGTTTAATGTTTGTTGCTGTAATAATTGTTGATGGATCAATGGACAAATCTAAAGTACCTGCTGCAAAAGTGTTGTTTGTTGTTTCCACATCATTAAAGTAAGCAAATGTGCCCCCACCAATAAGTGAAATACCCATTGCTGCTGATGCAATGCCCAGACCTAATTTCTTTTTCAAACTCATTACAATTTCCTCCTCTTACCCCATTCGGGTATGTATAATTTTATATATTGACCCTTGCTTGAAAACAAGGAGTGCAACCATGTTAAGCAGTTTTTTCTTCTGGATCATCTTTTTTCTGTTTTGGGTCAAGTTCTCTAAGTGCTTGGGATATAGAGAAACCTGCATAACCAAGAAGCAGTAATCCTGGTCCAATTAATAGTAATGCGCTTCCCTCTTTAGACTGAGCAAAATCTATGAAGTAACCTACATAAGGAATGGTGAAATCTGTATATACTGCTTTTACATTTGCTGAGAGGACTGGGTCCATATCAGCTGTTTTATTGTTATCACCTTTTGTCTCGTACATCACATTGTTTCCACTGGTTTTAACACCAATGATTCGGTGTGTTACAAGTTTATCTTCACTAGCCTGGAAGGTAATAACATCGCCTTTTTTTAGTGTTTCTTTTTCTTTGGCATCAACTGGCTTGACTGCAATAATCGATCCTGTTTTAAAAGTAGGCTCCATGGAACCCGAGAGGACAGTCTTTAACTGGTAACCAAATGCCTGAGGCTCTCCACCAGATGCTTTAGAGGAAACAACCAGAAATGCCATAAGTATTAGATTGATAAATAAGACAGCAGTAATAAGATTGCTAAATATTTTTATTGCCTTTTTCAAACTAGTTACCCTCCTTAGAACTCTGTTCATTGCTGTCAGTACTTTCAATATTTTCAGTAATGACTTCTTCTTGATTAGCAGTCTGATCTGATGTTTTTACATCTTCTTTTTGCTTTTTATCTTCTTGGATTTTGCCTTCTGCTCCCTCGTTCTGTTCCTGCGCAGGTTGCTCCTCATTTTTCTTTACACTTGATGTTTCTTTGTCAGTATTTTGGATCGGATCATTGCTTTTACTATCTTCTTCAACCTTTGATTCTTCTTGCTCTATCTGATCTCCATTCTCGACTTTCTTTTCATCATTGGCAGGTTGAGAAACCTTATTCATACTGACGATAATCTCATCACTCCATAGTTCTCCTCCACCAGGATGATCTTTATGTTGGTATGCTTTAAACTTATATTTACCACTTAATTCAGGTGTAAATGTTAACGTAAATTCTTCACCTTTTTTCAGAGCTTTAAATGAAATAGTTTCAGAAAGTTTTTGACCTTTTTTGGGATTTTCATTTTCACTATAATAAATTTCGTATTTCCCACTAGCCTTCATATCAGATCCCGTATTCTTAATAGTAGCGATTATAAATTGTCCATCAAATTTACTGTTAGTAAACTTTAATGAACTACAATCCCAATCTCCATGTGTCTTATCATCTGAACATCCACTATTCTCCTGCGTTTCCCATATTCCAGCTTTTATTGTTCCACTTACTGAATTTGAGTCACTGAAATAGGCACCCGTTTGGCCAGTTATTGTGGAAGATATCCCTATGAGTAAGTACCATACAGCCAAAAATTTTAACAAAAGAAAATGATAACCATTTTTCTTTTTAAACTTTCTTAGTCTACCGTACCGTATAGAGACCACCTCCAGTCAGTAACCGTTCGCTCAAACGTTCTTTTTAACGAACTTTATATTGTGAGTATATTGCAACATACTAGTTTTGAAAAACCCCAAATTCGGCCATTTCTTCTTAATAACGCACAAATATCGTTCGTTATCTCTTATTATCTTCCGTATTCTTAATATTTTGTAATTTAAATAGAACGATTTGTTATATATAAAGAACGGCAATCGTACAGAAAACGCCTCCTGAATAAGGAGACGCTTTTGCATGGCTATTTTACCAAGGATTTTCCTTGAGGTAAGGATTCGCTAACTATCTCATGAAAATAATTCACTGGATTTAATTGTTCACTAAATTCATATCCTGAATTCCAAGTTTCTTCTATATAGACATCCATCACCTTCTGCGCCCGTTCATCCCCACCTGCTGCATATTCTAACGCATTCACACTCTCAAAGATCTTCACCATCAATTCAGCCATCCGCTTTGAGTGAAACGTCTTATGGTCTTGAGATGCTGTTTGCAGAGACTCCAGCAACTTATGAAGCTGTGCTATTCCACCGCGCACCTGGCCGACATGCCCTCCATCCATCCCAGCAATCAGGGTCTTCATCTCCTCCAAAAACAACTCTCCAGCACCAAACTTCTCAATCAACCTCAACACCTCAAGCCCTAGAATGTTAGCTGTCCCCTCCCAAACGGTCAACACCTGAGCATCCCTCAATAACCTCGGGGTGACAAAGTCTTCGATATACCCATTCCCACCATGCATTTCGATTGCTTCATGTGCGAAGTGAACTGCTTGTTCTGCGGTTTCCTTTTTCAGTAGGGCGATGTAGAGTCGGTTCAAAACGATATCCTTTTCTGATACTCCCGGTTCATTCCTCATGACTTTCTCAAACAAAGGGAGGTACTTAAAGACGGTTCGGGTTTCGATTTCGAGTTTTACAGACATTTTAACTAGTGAGTCTTTGATCATTGGGAATTCGGCGAGCTTTTTGCCGAAAGCATCCCTCTTCAATGCATACTCCCGAGCTTCACTGTACGCTCGGCGCATGATGCCGAGTGAGGCGACGGTATTGCATACGCGGGACAGGTTCAACGCTTCCATCATGTAGTAAAAGCCTTTTGTTGGATCGCCAACTACATAAGCTTCTGCTCCTTCAAATTCGACTTCGGCTGATGGGACTGCCCTAACGCCGAGCTTATCTTTTAGCCTTCGGATTTTGATGCCGTTCAGTTTTCCGTCTTCTTTCCGCCACGGCACGGCGAACAGAGTTAGACCCTTTGTGCCGGATGGAGCTCCTTCTTTTCTTGCCAGAACCATCGCAACTCCGCACATTCCTGCGTTTGATGCGAAATATTTTTCACCGTAGAGTTTGTAGCCTTCACTTGTTTGGACTGCCTTTACCACATTCGCACCAACATCTGACCCACCCTGTCGTTCGGTTAGAAAGGTAGCCCCTTCATATAATGTTGCCTCTCCTGTTGATAAAACATGTGGCAGGAATTTTTCTTTTACCTCTGGTGATGCGTACTGGTCCAATAAATAAGCGGTGGCCATTGTCAGAGTGACAGGACAGTAAAAGCCGGCCTCTGTTTGGGACAGGAGATAACCCTGTGCGTAAGAATAGATATAATTCCCACGGCGTCCCAGTTCGGGGATATCCTTATGAACATAACCGACAATTCCTGTATTATAAGAATCCTCAACAGTTTTCCGGTAGCCATCGTTCACCCAAACTTCGGAGATATCGTCACCATAGGCATCGAACTTGATCAGCTTTGGCTGGCCTTCGCGGTCGGTGAACCTGGCGCGCTGGTCGATTTCGTTGGCGCATTTTTCTCCAAACGCAAGGAGCTCCCTGTCTGCATACTCGAAAAATTCCTCATCCAAAAGTTCCTTCAGCAATGCCCTTAACTGCGGCTCTTCTTCGTAAAAATTCATTCATTTAGCCTCCCTTTGAATTCAATCATCAGCTTTTCGATTTCTTCCTTGATTTCAACCAGTTCACAGATTCTTTCATTCACTTCTGCCAGCTTCTCTTCACCATACTCAATCGTCCGCTTCAGCTGTTTTTCACCTGTCCGGTCTTCGTCAAATAACAGGATCATCTCTTTGATTTCCTCGAGTGAAAAGCCAAACCGTTTCCCTCGGATGACTAGCTTTAACCGCGCTAGCTCGCTGCTGGAGTAGATGCGCCGGCCTCCTTCGGAACGTTCTGGGTTCAGGAGACCAAGTTCTTCATAGTAGCGGATGGTCCGGGTGGTGACGCCAAACTCCCTGGCCAAATCAGAAATACAATACATCAACAAAACCTCTTTTTTAACAGAATAATCAGTAAATAAATTATACCATTGACGTTAACGTAAAGAGCAAGCCAGATTCCCAAAGGAAACCTGGCTTATTTTTTCACATATTGCAGCGGGTCGACGCTGTTTGATTTTTGATAGTTCCACTGTCCTTCGTGGATTTCGAAGTGGAGATGCTTGCCGCGGCTGTCTCCGGTATTACCCATGTAGCCAAGCATTTCCCCTTTCTTGATGCTCTGTCCGGTTGTGACTGTGCTTTTTTCCAGGTGGGCGTATAGTGTCGTGAAGGTCCTTCCTTCGATCTTATGGGTAATCAGGACACAGTTTCCGTAAGTAGCAGAATAGTATGAGCGGATGACAGTCCCAGAGGCAGCGGCGACAACGATCGAATCCGGAGACTCATCGGCTATGTCAATCCCGGCATGGAGCCTTCCCCATCTTGGACCGTACCCGGAAGTCAGCTCGCCTCTGGCAGGCATGATGAAACCAACCTCAGGTTGAGCACTGCTAAACTCCACTCTCTGTTTTTCTTTTAAAATCGCAATCTCCTGGGAGGCAAGGTTGACATAGACTTCATACATGTCCATCAATTCCGATTCGTATTCTTGTTTCTCCTTCTGGAGGGAATCAAGCAAACTCTGTTTTTCTTCAGCCTTTTTTTGCAATTCAGCTTCGAGAGACTGCAATTCCTGATGGTCTTTTTCCATTAAAACAATTTTCCGTTCCAGCTCTGATTCCTGAATTTTCTTCAACTCAAGATCTGCCTGATGCTTTTCCATTAAATCTTTATCTGCTTTAATGAAGGTTCTGACGGCAACTGCGGCATCAAATAATTGTGAAAGATTTTTCGAGTCGAATATTATATCCACATACATGCCCAATCCGTTATTGGTCTGCATCGTCCGCAGCCGCTCTTTGATTAATTGCTCTCGATGCTGTAAGGTGTTGGCCAGCTTGTCGATTTCATTTCTCAAATCCGCTGCCGTTCTCTCTGACTCAATCATGATGCTTTGCAGGTCCCGGATTTCCTGATTCAACTCCGACATCTCGTCATCCAATGCCTTTAATTCCGAAAGATATTTTTGCTCCGCTGCATCCATTGATTTTATTTGCTCTTCTTTTTCGGTGAAATCCTGCTTCAGGTCAAGACGCTTCTGGCGAATTTCGGGAAGACCTTCCGTTGTTTCAGCGTAGACTGCACTCATTCCAGCCAGTCCTATCGCCACTGCGAGAAATACACTGCGTTTTAACACCCTTTCCCTCCGTTATACAAGTCTGCATGACTGATTATATGTATTCTTTCTACCAGTATATAGCAGAGAAGCTGCTAAATCTGTCGACTTTTCGGTTCATGTAAAAGTAAAAAACCACCCTCGATTGAGAGTGGCTTACTTCTGAATCAAATAATCTACAAGCTTCTCCTTTGGCTTCCCAAAGATTTCTTCCTCTAAACGCTTGCCTGTAGGTGTTGCGGCAAGTCCGCCTTCTGCTGTTTCCCTCAGTGCAGATGGCATTGTCTGGCCGATGGCGTACATCGCGCCGATGACTTCGTCGCATGGGATTCGGCTTGTTATGCCGGCAAGTGCCATGTCGGCAGCTGTGATGGCGTTCGAAGCACCCATTGCGTTTCTTTTTACACATGGAACTTCGACTAGCCCTGCAACAGGGTCACAGACCAAACCAAGCATATTTTTCATCGTGATCGCAAATGCTTCAGATGACTGCTGTGGTGTTCCGCCTGCCATTTCGACGATTGCCGCCGCGGCCATACTTGCAGCTGAGCCTACTTCTGCCTGGCATCCGCCCGCAGCTCCGGAGATCGACGCATTGTTGGCAACGACAAAACCGAATGCAGCTGTCGTGAACAGATACTCAATCATCTCCATGCGTGTCGGATTCAATTTTTCCTTTACGGCAAAAAGTGTCCCCGGCACGACGCCTGCTGAACCTGCAGTCGGTGTCGCGCAGATTATGCCCATTGCGGCGTTCACTTCATTTGTGGCAACCGCCTTGCTGACGGCATCCAATAATAGATTGCCAGCCAGCGATTTTCCGCTGTCGATGTATTTTTGCAACAAGACTGCGTCCCCTCCGGTCAAACCGGTCTGGGATTTAACGCCGTTCAAGCCTCTTTCCACAGCGCGTTCCATGACCTGCAGGTTATTGTCCATCTGGGCAATGATTTCCTCGCGGGTACGGCCTGAAACTTCTATTTCCTGCCGAATCATGATTTCGGCGATCTTCACGTTATTTTTTTCAGCTAATTCAACAAGCTCCGCAACATTACGAAACATGGCTTGCCCTCCTGATGTTCCTCATATTTAGTCAACGAGACGGATGACCTGGTCAACGCCATCAAGGGCAGTTAACTCTGCATAAACTCCGTCTTCGAGTTTGTGATCCATTTCGATGACCATGACGGCGATGTCTCCCTTGTCTTTGCGGGAAACTTCCATATGGCCGATATTAATCTGATGCTTTGATAAAACGGTCGTCACGGCTGAAATCAGACCGAATCTGTCATGATGGACGACGAGGATGGCCGGATTGCCATCGGAAAGCTTCAATTTGAACGAGTTGATTTCGGTAATCTCGATTGTACCGCCGCCGATGGAAATCCCGATAATTTCTAGCTCCTTGCCCTGTCCATCGTATAAATTTATTTTCACCGTATTCGGATGCTCTGTGACCGCATCTTCGGTAATGAATTCCACTTCGATCCCGGATTGCTCCGCTATTTTCAAAGCGTCGGGAATCCGTTCGTCAAATGTATCAAAGTCCATGATTCCCGCAACGAGTGCCCGGTCAGTACCATGGCCTTTATAAGTTTTAGCAAAAGAACCGTAAAGCGAGATGACAGCCTTTGTCGGCTGCTTCTCGAACAATGTGCGCGCCACGCGGCCAATCCTTGCAGCGCCGGCTGTATGCGAACTCGATGGCCCGATCATCACCGGACCTATAATATCAAATGCAGAACGATACTTCATGGTGATCTGCTCCTTTTACCAATCTATTGAAAGCGATTTCATATAATAATATTTTTAAAGAATCCTAGCCATAGTTATCTTACCACATTATCTATATAGTTAAATCATTTATTGTTGGAAATTTAAAAACCACCCCAAATTAATCAGGATGGTTCCTTCACGCTGACTTTATTTCTGCCGCTGTTTTTCGATGCATACAATGCTTCATCGGCACGATTTAGCAATGATTCAATATTATCGTCAGACTGATAATCGGTCACTCCGAAGCTCGCAGTCAGGCTGCCTGCTCCTTTAAAGCAATGGTTCTCTACGATTTTGCGGAAATGCTCGGCTTTTTCATATGCTTGTCCGCCGGTATCATTGATAATCAGCATGAATTCCTCTCCGCCCCAGCGGCCGAAAAGGTCTCCGTCTGTTAAATTGCCAGAAACAATGGCTGATAATTCCTTGAGCACACAGTCGCCGATTTTATGTCCGAACTCATCATTAACCTTTTTAAAATGGTCAATATCGAAAAAGATGATCGAAAATGGCTTCTCATCCTCCTCTGCTGCTGCGAGCTTTACCTCAAGCCAGGCATCAATCTGATGGCGGTTGGCAATGCGGGTCAGGGAATCGATATAAGCGTGCTTTTTAAAGAAATCCCTTTCTGTAAAAGCACGGAACATATTTTGCGCATAAAAAAGCACGAGAATATAGACGATGTTCGCTGCATGGAATTGAGTCAGGGAATCGATTGGTTCTGATGTCATTTGTCCACTGTGGACCACCGCGATTGTTACGGTGATCAGGAAGATGAAAATCGAGTAATACAATCCTTTTTTTGTTCCCAACACAAGGAAGAATAACATGATGATCAGCGGCATCCATACGATGAAATCACCGAGCGAGCCGCTTGTTGTCGCCAGATCGTTGTGGACAACGTCATACAAGGTAAAGACATGATATAGGCTGACTAATAATAAGTTGGAATATTCTCCAAACCGGATTCCCCGATTGATAAATGCCAGGACCCAGCTAACAGAAAACCAAAAAATAAGTGTGAAGTTTATGATCATATCAAATTGGCTCTGATTATTCAGGAAGCTATTTATGACAAGGGCAACCGTGATGATCGGCAGCATCCACATGTAGACACTTCGTTTAAGCTCATCAATACTATCAAAGTTAGTGAACATCTTTCTCATCTCCCCAGCCGCCAGACATCGATAACGATCCAGCAGGCTATGCCTGATTCAGAACTACAGGCTCAAGCTTTCCCCTCGAAAGTATTTATTTTGTTTAAGGCGATTACAGCAAGAAAAGCTGTTCTCCCTCTACTTCCATTGTACTAGAAAACACTATTTTAGTATATTTCCAAATGCAAAAGAAGGAGCAAAAGTCCTAAAAAAGACCTTTGCTCCTTCATAAATTTCATTTTATTCCTCTGTCCAATTCCAGTACGTCATATCCCCTAGGCTAGCACCCTGAATTTGCTCGTTTTCCTTCAGTTTGAGCAGTTCTTTTACCGGTCCGGTCACGACTGCGCCGTAAACCTGGAAGCCCTCTTTCATCAAGTAATTGTACCGCTCCTCTAAATGGGTAAGGCCAAGGAAATTCTCCCGATAGCTGGTCGATTCATCTTCCAGCAGGTTTTTCATTTGTCTCAGCATTAGCTTTTTATTTTCCTCAGTGAATTTCTTGTCCAGGCTTAATTTGCTCTGTGAATTGAATCCGTCATTGGCTTCACGTCCACCTGTGAAACCAAAAGGTGCGACTGACAAGGAATCACTGCTGCCCCACCAGCTTTCTTCATAATCCTTCAGCTCCCCTGTATACAATGGCATCCAAAGAACATCGAGGTCATAGGGTTCCAGGAATTCCATCATTTCTTCTGGGGTCATATACTCTTTTGTTGAAAAAGAAAGCTCGGCAACCGTGCCTTCATGGACTTTCTCAAGCTTGGTCCAGACCGCTGGATCCTCATTCGCTTCAAGTTTGTTCCCGGTCTTCGGATGCTCCGGCAGGTAAAAATGGTATTCACTTTCGGTTTTCGGTTTGAGGAATTCCGTCGTATTCGTTGAATACATCGGGATCAGCCGTTTGGCCATCTTATTCGTGCCCACCAGTTCCGGCTCCTTTCCGACCATCTTGAAGACTGGATAGGAAATCTTTTGCGTAAAGAAAGGGGTGATTTCGGCTGATTCAATGGTGCCAAACTCCTCCTGCATATTCGGCTGCGTCCAATCCATCGCCACCCTGCTGTAAAAAATATGTTTTTTGTCTAGCCCCAGGGCGTCATAGCTGATTGAAACAATCAACATATACAGCCAGAAGAAAAACAGCGTGGCCAGGATGACCTTAATGACCTTCACCGTCAATGCAAATCGATATTTAAAAAGTATTTTCTTTTCCTTGTCCTTAGTCCATTCCATGTTCATCGTCCTTCCATCCTTGTTTTTCCGCCATTTGCGCGAGCCTTTTCCGTGCCCTGTGCAGTGTCACCTTTACCTGGTTCTCCGACAGGTCGAGCGCTTCCTGTATTTCCTGGTAACTGAACATTTCGACCTCGCGCAAATAGAGGATCGACCGGTACTGTTCCGGCAAAAAAGTCATCAGCTGCTGCAGGTCATCGGAGGTCTCCGCCTTTATCGCCTCATCCTCCGGCAGCCCATAAGGACTTGCCATCTCAACCTTCGCAAACAAATAGTCGGCAAATGGCACCCATTTCCTTCGCTGCCGCTTACGCCATTCATCCAGGTAAGCATTACGCGCCACTTTGAACAGCCAGGCCCTGACATCCTCATTTTCGTAAAAAGAAAGCGAAATCGTTGCCCGGACAAATGTTTCCTGGGTCAAATCCTCGGCAAGCTGCGGCGACCCTGAAAGCTTCAGCAAAAAATAATACAGGGGCTTCGTGTACTTCCTATACAAATCTTCGAGTTCATTCCTTCTGCTTTCGTCCATACAACTGCCCCTTATTTTTAAAATCTCGCTACTAAAACGATGAACCATGTAAAATGTTACACTCTATTTCCGATATTTTGGGAAAAACTTTTAAAAACACTATTTTCAGGTTATATGGCTTGGCTTTCTTTTTTACAAATATGGTACATTAGATAGGAACATATGGAAGGGAGTTTTTTAAATGACAGAACAAAACAATGCTTTGCCGCCAAAAACATGTGAGATCGAGCGTCTGGTCACTATGGAAGACGACATTAATAAAGTACTGGAAGGCACGAAAACAGCGACACGCCGTAACGGTCGTTATGCCGATGTAGGCGAAGTGATGGAGTTAAAGGGAAAGAAATTTGTCGTGGACAATGTCTACTCTCAATCACTTGGAGAATTGACAGATGCCGATGCCGAGCGCGAAGGCTTTGAAAATGTAGATGAGTACAAGCAGTCGATCCTTTCTTATCACCCGGGAATGCCATGGCTTCCGCAAATGCGCGTCTGGGTGCATGAATTCAGCCCTGTCGAAGAATAAGCAATGGATTTATTGTACCGAATCATCATTTATCTTCACGTCGCAAGCGTGATTGCTTCGATTGGCCCATTTTTTATTTTGATGCCAATCGTAAAAAAACTGCCTGATGCTGTGGGGAGAGAACTGGAATCCCACTTGGCTTTGCTGAAGTCAGTCGTGCGGCTGTCCAAGCATGCCGGCCATGTGCTGATTGGATCAGGGGTTCTGCTCGTCATCCTCGGCCCATGGACATGGAAAACACCGTGGATTGTCGGAACTCTGGCGCTGCTGTTTGCCTCCCTGTTTTTCCTGGCACGGGCATTCTCGCCAACACTTCGGAAATTTGCCGAAGAAGGAGCGGACAAGCAGGAATTAGCCGCGAAATTGAAGCGCACCATCTGGACGTACATTATTCTTTTGATGTCGATGCTCTGGTTCATGGTCGTGAAACCGAATTTGTGGTGAATAAGTGGAAGCCCGGGCTGCGTGCCCGGGCTTTTTTTAGCGAAATGAACGACTTGGTCGAATTAATTCAAAATGTGGTCGAATAAATCGGAAATGTGGTCGAAATAATTTGAAATCCGCCAAAAAATCTAGAAATGTGGTCGATAAATTTTAATTTTCGCCAAATAAACTTTATGCTAAGCGATTTTCAATAAGAAATGAAAAACAGCCACCAATTTTCTGCGGCTGTCAGCAAAAATTCTTATTTGTCAGTACAAAATCACCTTTTACATAATCAATTGTCACCGTTTTTGCTTCATATTCGATTGAAGGGTCCACTGCGACCTTGATTCCATCGACGAGCATAATCTCATCATCTTCATCCGGCTCATCCAGAGCCAGTCCAATTCTGGAGCTCCTTCAGCTGATGCCGCCAAAGTAAAGTCGAATGCAAGACACCTGTTTCTTCCTTAATTGCTCACGTGCTTTGTCCGTTATCTTCATTTTTTCTCAGGGAAGATTCTTTCTAGGGATGTGATCAATTGGGAATTAAGATTCAGGACTTCGCGGACTTCTCGTGCCTTCGACTTCGCTTCCTCGATGCTGTCTGCTTGATTCAGCTTAAGCAAAGTACCTGCCGCCAGCGTGCCTGTCCGTGTTCTGCCAGTTGAGCAATGGAAGTAAATGTTTTTCCCGGACTCGTATGCAGTCGCAACCTCATCCAACGCCTTTACAACCGACTCATCCTGCTGTGAGTCATTATCATACATTGGCAAATGGGTGCGTGGATAATCGTAATTACCTTCCTTATTTTCCGCACGCAAATCATACACCATATCGATTTTTTCATTCTCCAGCAGTTCCGGGATTGCATCTGCCCCGCCAATAAAAATCCGCCCTGGGACTAGCGCTTGATAATTTTTGTTCATTCACATTTCCTCCTTTGAAAAAGGCCAGGAGTTTCCCCCTGGCTTCATTTTATTTCCCTGTCTCAGCAAACGTCTTGATGCGGTCGCCGATCTGGTCACGCACGCTCTGGAACACAGCCCACTTTTCTTCTTCCGTTCCTTCCGCTTTGGCAGGATCATCAAAACCCCAGTGTTCGCGTTTTACATGTGGAGGTGTCACCGGGCAATGCTCATCTGCATGGCCGCATAGTGTAACCACTAGGTCAGAGTTGTTCAAGATTTCTGGGTCAATCACATCAGAAGTGTGACCTTTAATATCAATGCCAATCTCATGCATGGCGTTAATGGCATTTGGGTTCAAGCCGTGCGCTTCAAGCCCCGCACTCTTAACTTCCCACTCGTCACCAAGATATTTTTTTGCCCAGCCTTCAGCCATCTGGCTTCTGCAAGAGTTTCCTGTACATAAAAAGTAGATTGTTTTTTTAGCCATAGTAGATTCGCTCCCTTGTTAGATAATTAGCAACCAAATATATAGACCTACCAATGTAATGAACAAAGTAGGAATGGTTAAGATAATTCCCGTTTTAAAATAAGTGCCCCAAGAAATTTTGACGCCTTTCAATGAAAGGACGTGCAGCCACAATAGTGTCGCCAATGAGCCAATCGGAGTGATTTTCGGTCCTAAATCGGATCCGATGACATTCGCATAAATCAGCGCTTCACGGACAACACCTGTTGTGTTAGTATCTGCAATCGCCAGCGCATCAATCATGACAGTTGGCATATTGTTCATGACTGAAGAAAGAATCGCAGCGATGAAGCCCATGCCAATCGTGGCAACAAACAAGCCCTGGTCAGCCGCTGCCTGAATGACATCCGCAAGAATGTTCGTTAAACCAGCGTTACGCAGTCCATAAACGACTACATACATTCCAATCGAGAAGAACACAATTGCCCACGGCGCCCCTTTTACAACCGTAGCCGTGTGGACAGCTGGACTCCTTCTCGCCATCATCAAGAAGAAAATCGCAACAACCCCGGCAATGAAGGAAACAGGGATGTTCAGGAATTCACTCGCAAAATAACCAACGAGCAGGACTCCCAACACAATCCACGATAAGCGGAACATCTTCTGATCCTTGATCGCCTCGGCCGGCTTTTTCAAATGTGACATCTCGTAGTTCTTCGGGATGCTTTTTCGGAAAAATAAATACAACACCAAAATACTGGCACCCAATGAGAAGATGTTCGGCACGATCATGCGTGATGCATATTCGACGAACCCAATATTGAAGTAGTCAGCAGAAACGATATTCACCAGGTTGCTGACGATCAGCGGCAATGATGTCGTGTCGGCTATGAACCCGCTTGCCATGATGAATGGGAATACCATTTTTTCTTCGAATTTCAGGTTTCGGACCATGGCCAGGACAATCGGGGTTAAAATCAATGCCGCCCCGTCATTAGCAAATAACGCGGCCACACCTGCACCAAGCAAGGTAACGTAGACAAACATCCTGACGCCGTTTCCTTTTGCAGTCCGCGCCATATGTAAAGCCGCCCATTCGAAAAATCCTATTTCATCCAATATAAGTGAAATAATAATCAGTGCAATAAATGTAAGTGTTGCATTCCAGACGATTCCGGTTACGTCGATTACGTCCTGGAAAGTAACAACACCAAATAATAAAGCGATTAACGCCCCACCGATAGCAGACCAGCCGATGCTCAGCCCCTTAGGCTGCCAGATCACCAATGTCAGCGTCACTAGGAAAATCAGTGAAGCAATGATTGCTGTGGACAATTTTCATACCCTCCGTTATTCGCAGGAAATCCGTTTTCCCTGCTTTTCAAGTTCTGTTAATTTTTCTTCCTGGCTTGGCAGTGCATCCAAGAGCATTTGAACAAATTCGAAATGTTCATATTGCCGGTTCAGTGAATAAAATACCCACTGCCCCCTCCTGCTTTCTTTTACCAGACCCGCGTCCTTCAGCTTACGGATATGCTGGCTGATCGCCGGCTGGCTGGCTTCAAAAATCGCCACAAACTCACAGACACAGCAATCCTGGTCAGCCAGAATCCCCATCATCGTCAAACGCGTTTTGTCACCAAGCAGCTTCAAAATCGCCGCAGCCTGATTCATTTCGATACTTTGCTTACTCAATTACTCTCCACCTCCAATTACCGTATTATCATATAATGATTTGCTTATATGGTCAATATTGTTTCATATAAGAAAATATTAAGGTTTTGTAAAGGTCTCTATTACCGTTATTTTAGTCCAATGCAGCGAATCCTATTTAACTCCATATAAAAACGCTTTGGGTATACCCAAAGCGTTTTACACAATTCATCGATCTGCCTAAGCAAGCATAGCTTTTACTTCATTCACAGAAAGAAGTTTGCCTGTGGAAACCAATTTTTCATCAATGACCAAGGCTGGAGTGCTCATGACTTTGTATTTCATGATTTCCCTGATGTCTTCCACCTTTTCTACCTGCGCGTCAAGCTGCAACTCTTCGACAGCCACACGAGTATTCTTTTCAAGCTCCTGGCATTTTTTACAGCCTGTTCCTAAAACTTTAATGTTCATTGTTCAATTCCTCCTCAAAAATTATAGAATGGCGTTAAAACCATAGCCAATAATGATGATGCCCGAAGCAACAACACCAACAAATACAGCAATCAGCTTCGGCTTGATTACCTTCCTGAGCAGAATCATTTCTGGAAATGACAGGGCAGTGATGGCCATCATAAAGGCCAGCGCCGTTCCGGCACCTACACCTTTGTTCAATAATGCTTCAACAATTGGCAAAGACCCGACAGCGTTCGAATATAACGGTACACCTAAAATCGTCGCAATCGGCACCGCAAAGAAATTCCCTTCCCCCGCATATTTGACAAGCAGTTCCTGCGGGGCATATCCGTGTATGAACGCGCCAATGCCAATGCCAATCAAAAGATACAGCCAAATCTTCTGCATTGTCTCCACAACATTCCGGGCTGCGAAAGTGGTTCTTTCTACAAGCTCCTCCCGGGTAAATAGAGCGTTTATTTTTTCGGCAAACGATTCAGAACCTTCTTCAGGCTCCATGATACGTTCCTGCCCAGCAGCGATTTCATAGATATATGGCTCAACATGCTTTTCCATTTTCAGCTTGCCGATGATGGTACCCGCTACAATCGCCAAAATCATTCCGGCAAGAACATAGCTCAATGCTACTTTCCAGCCAAAAATAGAAAATAGCATGACTAACGAGATTTCATTGACGATCGGTGATGAAATCAGGAACGTAAATGTGATACCTAACGGGATACCGGCTTCAACAAAGCCAATAAATAACGGCACGGTCGAGCAAGAGCAGAATGGTGACAGGACACCCAGGACGGCTGCCATGACACTTGCAGCTCCCTTCCTTCTGCCTTCAAGCCATTCTTTGACTTTTTCGGGCGGGAAAAAGCTCCTGATGAAAGAGATCACAAAAATCATGATTGCCAGCAGGAACAAAATTTTTGTCGTGTCGTAAATGAAAAAATGCAATGCTCCCCCAATTCTGGAGGACAGCTCCATGTTCAAAACATCGACGACAAGCCAATTGGCCATTTCATAAAACATTTAGATCGCCTTCTTTATATATGGAATCAGCGGTGCCAGCCTGTCTTTATCCAGACTGAAGACAGTGAATTTGCCTTCTTTTCTTGATTTGATGAGCCTGCCCTTTTCCATGATCTTCAAATGGTGGCTGACCGTCGAAGCGGCACCTGACAGCCCATCGACAATTTCACACATGCATAGGTCATCGAACCATAATAAGGCAATGATCTTAAGCCGTGTTTCATCTCCAAGTGACTTGAAAAATGCCGCCGTGCTTTCAAGCTCTTCTGAAGCATTCACTACTGGGAATTCTTTCTCGGCTTCTGAAATGATTCCTTGCATGGATTCTGACGATTTAATTTCCCATCCTGTTCTGCAACTCATTCACTGCACCTCCTATTTGTATTATATAACTATTTTTCTAGTTTTATAGTTTTGTTTATGACATTTTTTTGACTCACGAATTATAAATCAAAAAATTTTGATTTAACGGTTGCAAAATGGTTTTAAAGGAAATATAATACAATACATCAAGAGATTTTGATTAAGGAGAGCTGACAGTGGAAAATTTCATTCCTTTAACAGACCTGACAACTGACATTAAAGCACCTAAGGAACCGCCGCTACAAAGCACCTTCGAAAAATATGAAAAGAAATTCAAAGCCCTTGCCGACCAAAAACGCCTGCACATCCTCAATCTTCTTTGCCAGCAAGACTCCAGCTGCGTTTGCGACCTAAGTGAACTGATTGACATGCCGCAATCAAAATTATCGTATCATTTAAAAATTTTGCTTGATGCCAATCTGATCCAAAAAGAGACAAAGGGAACCTGGAGCTACTACACCGTAAACACGAAAGAAATCAATCACTTATTATCTCCAGAGCTTTGCTGCCTTTTCAGACCTAGCTGTTGATAGTTAGGTTTACTTTTCAAAGGATAAATCAATTTTTTTTGATAAATAAATCAATATATTTTGATTAAGGGGAGGATATACATGTTTTATCACGATTATCAAGCTCTGGCACAGTTAAAACAGCGAGAAGTTGAAAAGAAAGCCAGCAACGCGTGGAAGTTCTTTGAACAGCCTGAAACGAAGCATTTCCCATTGTTCTCACGGAAACAAAAACAGCAGCCAACATGCTGCCCAGTACCAGCTAATTGCTAAAGGAAGAAGGTAGAAGAATATGATTGAATTTCTTCAAAGCTTTTTATGGATAGCCCTTGAATTGACCGTGCTTTTTATTGGGATTTCCTTCTTGATCAGCCTGCTTCAGGGTTACATTCCTTATGAAAAAATCGAAAAGAAACTGACAGGGGGCAATAAGGTGCTGGCCAGCTTTGCCGCCATCCTGTTCGCTTTTATCACACCATTCTGTTCATGCTCCACGATTCCGGTCGTCGTCAATATGCTCAAAAAGAAAATCCCTTTTTCAATCGTCATGGTTTTCCTTTTCGCCTCGCCTGTTTTGGATCCGACGATTTTAACCATAATGGGTGTCGTTATGGGCTGGAAGGTTACGATCATTTACACCGTCATCACAAGTATTTTCTCGGTCATCATCGGTTTTTCACTTGATAAACTCGGGTTCCAACGTTATGTAAAAAACGTCCTTATGTCTGGTTATGAAGAAAAGAATCAGAAATTCAATTGGCGTTACGCTTTGAATGAAACCTGGGCGCTGATGAAAAGCGTATACCCTTACTTGCTGATAGGCGCTGCGATCGGTGCGGTCATCCACGGCCTCGTGCCAACGGATTTCATCACCAAATGGTTCGGGCACGATACCTGGTGGCTCATCCCGGTAGCGGCAATCGCCGGCATCCCATTGTACATCCGCTTATCAAGCATGATCCCGATCTCGCAAATGCTGATTTTAAAAGGAATGGCGCTTGGTCCGGTAATGGCGATGATGATCAGTTCAGCTGGCGCCAGCCTGCCGGAAGTCATCCTGTTAAAATCAATCTTTAAAAAGCAGCTTGTGATCGCCTTCATTGCATCCGTGATCACAATGTCCACCATCTCTGGGTTTGTGTTTTACTTCGTTTAATTAATCAAAATTCATTGATGAAAGGAGGTGATTTCAATGGCTAACTTTATTAAAATCCTGTTGGGCAGCAACTCTAAGTCTGATTGCTGCAGCGTGGAAATAAAAGAAGTTGAGGAAACAGAAGAAAAAGCTGAGGCTTGCTGTGGCGGGGATGCTGCTTGCTGCTAGTATTTTTACAATAATAGGAAGACGGTGCAATTAGCATGAATTTACGTGCAATTAGCATCATTTTACGCGCAATTCCCTAGCTTTATTGTGCAATTACCGGTAATCTTCGCGAGATTATCGCTCATCGTTAAGAGAATAATTTTTCCTGTAAACAAAAAAGGTGGAACCAGGCATCTAAAACGCCTGATTCCACCTTCTTTTTTATTCTTCTACCTCTAAAACGGGCATGATTTCCACTTTAATTTTACGGATACGATGATTCTCTACTTCTTTTACGATGATCCGCAGGTTTTCATAAACGAATGTGTCGCCGTTTACCGGAATGCTCTCCAGTGTTTCAAAAATCCAGCCGCCGAGGTTATGGTACGACGTCTCTGGCATCGGCACATTGAACAATTCGGCAAAGTCATCAAGATCGTAGGCTGCTTCAAACTCATACGTGCTCTCATCGATTTTTGTCATGATATTGACCTTCTCATCATGCTCATCCCAGATCTCGCCGACCAGCTCTTCAAGGATGTCTTCAAGTGTGATCAAGCCGCTCGTGCCTCCAAACTCATCTACAGCGATGGCCATATGGCTCTTCGTTCTCTGCAGCTCAGGCAGCAGCGTGGCGATTTTCATTGATTTCACCACAAACATCGGCTGGCGCAGCATTTCACGCACATTGACCTCTTTATTCTGGATCAACTCGGCAAAAAACTCACGTTCAGACAAGAAGCCGATGATATTATCTATATTGTCTTCATAAACCGGGATCCGCGAGAAGCGTTCTTCAAGGAAGATTTGCTTGATTTCCTCGATGGACTGGTTTACTTCGATTGTAATCATATCCATTCGATGTGTTAATATTTCGCCGACAAGAACATCGTTGAATTCCAGGGAACGGTGTACAAGCTCCCTCTCCTCGTTGTTGATGACGCCTTCTTCTTCACTGATGTCGACCATCACCTTGATTTCTTCTTCAGTGACAGACGGCTGGGCTTCCCCGTCCTTCGAGAACAATCTCGATACGAATGCCTTCAATTTACTGAACAAGAAATTGATCGGCGTCAGGACTTTAATCAGCAACAAAAGAATACCGGAAATCTTTAACGAATAAGCTTCTGCATTTTCCTTCGCGATCGACTTTGGCAAAATTTCACCAAAAATCAGAATCAAGATCGTCATACCAAAAGTACTGATGATAAGACCTGTGCTTGCACCGAACAGATCGACAGCTACCTTGGATGAAATACTCGCCGCCGCAATGTTCACGATATTGTTACCTACTAGAATTGTAGACAGCGCGTCATCGAAGTTCTCCGAAATATACAAAGCATTCTTGCTGCCAGCGCGGCCTTCAGACTCATAGTTTCGCAGCCTGATTCTATTGACGCTGGAAAAAGCGGTTTCTGCCGAAGAAAAGAAGGCAGACAACAGAATTAAAACACCTAATAAAATGACTAAACCTATGGGAACTTCCAAAAAAATTCACTCTCCGAAAAAAAATTTGTCAGAATATATTTTACTGGTCCAGAGTAAATAAATCAAATACTCTAGCTCAGCCTCATACATGTACGGTTTACCCGGCACAAAGGTTTCATAATCAAAGATTCTTTGTTTCTTCGGCTGTCAATTTATTCTTATTCGTTTGATTATCCCCAAAAAAAAAATGAAGGCTCTAATTAAAGCCTCCAACTCTAAACAGGTAAATATTTATGGTTCCGATTGAATGCATCGGCGAAATCAAGGATTGCTTCCACATCGAACCTCGACAGATCCTCTGTCTCTCCGCTGACACTTTTCGCAATGATTTTTTCAAAGAAATTCATTTTCGAAAAAATGAACTCGCCGCCGAACAGCCCCTTCGCTATTGCCGCTTCCCTCAGTTTAACCGGAAACGCCGATTCAAACTGCTCGTGAGCGTCCTTCCCCTCCCTCATGCAGCAGAGAAATAATCCAAGATTCTTCCTCTGGAGCACATCCTCATGCTCCTTCATGAACTTCTTAATCTTCCCCTGGATGCTGCCGCCATGGATGGAACCGCCAATCATCACCGAATCAAACAGCTCCAAATCCGAATGAAGCTTCGTTTTATCAAGATTGATGGCAATGACATCCCCATCAATCTGCTTTCGTAAAAGATGCACCGCTTTTGCTGTCGTACCATGCGTTGAGCAGTAAACAATCAAACTCTTCATTCAATCGCCCCCATCAGCTCTCTGGTATCCTGCAACCGTCCATTTGGGTTCATTATAGCTTTTGGGTGCAGAAAAAGTGTGAGAGATGTATGGCAGATTTCTTACAATTTGAGTTTATCTGATGTGATTATTGGTGGTTCACCTGCTCAGGGACAGTTGGTTCTACTTGTGACCGAGATCTGTGATTCTCCCTCTTTTCGGACACATTTTAGCTCTACTTGTGACCGAAATCCGNGACTCNCCCTATTTTCGGGCAAATGTTACCTTCACTTGTGACCCAAATCTGTGTTTTCCCCTNTTTTCGGGCACATGTCAGCTTCACTTGTGACCCAAATCTGTGTCTTCCCCTATTTTCGGGCACATGTTACCTTCACTTGTGACCCAAACCTGTGTCTCCCCTCTTTTCGGGCACATGTCAGCTTCACTTGTGACTGTAATCTGCGACTTTCACCTTTTTCAGGCACATCAACGCTTACTATACTCTTTCTCCAACTCCAACAAATGCTGTTTCATCTTAATTCCGCCTCGGTACCCTGTGATCGACCCATTTTTCCCGATTACCCGGTGGCAGGGTACGGTGATCAGGACGGGGTTTGCGCCAATTGCGGTTCCGACTGCTCTTACTGCGGCGGGCTTGCCGATTTTTTCGGCGATGTCTGAGTATGTATATGTCGCACCATAAGGGATTTCCCTCAATGCTGTCCAGACGGCTTCCTGGAAGGGGGTTCCTTTTACATCGACCGGCAGTGAAAAATCAGTGCGTGCTCCCTCCAGATATTCCTTCAATTCACCTGAGTATGGTTCCAGTGCTTCTGCATTCTCTGTGAATTCCGCGCCCGGGAACTTTTTTACCATTTGCTCATAGTCTTCCTCTGGCGATCCGACATAGCATAGACCTTTAGACGTTGCTGCAATATAAATTTTTCCTTGATCATATTCAAGGATTGCCCAATGAATCGTTTGTTCCATAAAGCCTCACTCCTCTTTTTCTTCATTATATCTAAAAATCTTGCAAACTAAATAGATTGAATTTTCTTTACACTAGCAAAATTTCCCTTTACGATGAAGATGGAGTGCTTAGTACACTCCCATCAAATCAAAGGAGGTCATAAACATGGACAATGCAAAAAAGCAGCTTATTTTATCTAAAAAGGAAGATGGCCCGTAGTTAAGAGAGGAGAATGGACGTGACACAATTGAACAAGGTGATTCAAATTGAGAAATACCACGATGGATTGGCGGCAAGGGTCGCTAAGATGTGGAACCTGAGCCGTGATGGCTGGGGCGGTGATACGCGCGTCATGACGGAGGAGCAGGTCAAGAAAAAGGAAGCGAACTCGGACAATATCGAGCTGTACCTCGCGCTGGACGGTGAAGAAGTCGTCGGATACTGCGGTCTGTCGGAGTATAAGGAGGATACAGGTTCACTGTATATTCCCCTGCTCAATGTACGCCCGGATTATCAAGGACACAAAATCGGCAAGAAGCTCGTGCTTCATGCGCTGGTAAAAACCGTGGAACTTGGCTGGCCACGGCTTGATCTTTACACATGGGCCGGGAACACGAAGGCGGTACCACTGTATAAAAAATGCGGCTTTTTCTGGGAAGACCGGGATGATTCAACCCATTTGATGAATTTCATTCCGCAAGTGCTGAACACGCCACTGTTGCAGCCAGTGTTCGAAAAGCTGGATTGGTATGAGGACAGTACGAGAATGATAGAAGTGAAGCCGGACGGAATCAGGGAAAATGGCTTTACCTTCTATGAATATAGCTGGCAGAACGGAAACGTTAATGCCAGGGTTCAATTCGAGAGAACAAGCAGAGGCATGTCGCTCGTTGAAACAGATGACTTCCTTCTCGAAATGAAGATGGCCGACCATGAAGTCATCCAGGAGGAAGAACGAAAATTCGAAATCAGGATTGTCAACAAAAGCAGTGAGCCACTCAGTTTTAAAGCAAGCGGCGCCTCCGAAGGTCGTGTCTCTTACCAATTCGACTCTGATGTAGTAGTACTTGATGAATCTACTATTTCGGAAGTTTTTACCGTTAGAAAAGGTGAGGAACCAAGCAACTGGCGGACCCACCCAAGCGTCAATACTACGGTCTTGGTGAACGGGCTTGCATGTGAGCTGAAACTGGGAATCTTCCCGATCGACCCGGCAAAAATTGAAGCCAGTTACAACGGCAATCTCAGTTTTCTAAACAAAGAAACTACGATTCAAGTAGAAGTGAAAAACAATCTGCGGGATGACGCGGAGTTCCTTTTACAATTCCCTGAAACAAGACAGGTAGTTTTAGAGAATGATACTTACCGTGTAAATGTCCCTGCGAACGGACGAAAAACTATCACAGTTCCTTTAACAGTAAAAGAGTATGGTTTTTACAACCCTGAATTGAAGATTACCGCCACAAAAGAAAACGGTGCTCAGCTAACCTTTGAACAGGAGATTTCTGTTGCGTTCAAAGGGATGGGCGAGAAATTCGGCGGGGAATCGAAGGATTTCTGGCATATCTTCAATGGTCTTGGCCAAATCAATGTCCGCAAGCGGGACCTGTTGACGACTGCTGCTAAAAATCCCAAAAGACAGCAGCCTTTTGCATTCATGACACCGAAGCTCGGGAAGCCTTATTCTCTCGAGTTCACGAAAAAAAGCCCGGAATCAGTCACGTGGGAAGCAAATGATGATTCCATCGATCTGAAAATAAAGCTGGCTTCAGGCGAAATGGAAGGTCTCCTTTTAACTCAGACCTACCGTTTGTTTGGGGACGGCATCATCCATACGTGGGCCGAAATTGAAAATCAGGGAACATTGGCCCACGAGAACGTTGCTTTCAGCCAGCCTGTCTATCAGGAGATCGAGCAGGCCTATTTCCCGCTGGACAATCAGGTTGTCCATTTTTCCGGCAATCGCATCATCGAGTTCGGGGATCTGGATTCCAAGATGATCACAGGAAACTGGTATTTTTCCGAGGGTTCTTCAGGTCCAATCGGGCTGAGCTGGTCTGAAAAAAGTAACGCAGCTCCTGAGGGCTGGCAGTTTGTGATTGAGGACCAATTCGGCAAAATGGAACCCGGTGCGAAGGCTGTTACAGAAAAAATCACGCTGTCACTTGGGGCGTTCCAGAATTTCGAGGAATTCATGGCCTATGCAAACCAGACTTCAATTTTTAAAAAGCCGGAGACGACAGGCGAATTCGGATTCCAGGCGGAGCAGTTGGTCGTCCGTCCTGATGCCGAGCCAACTTTTACGTTAAAAACATACAGGAACAGCTACCTGGATGGCAAGCTTACCATAGAAAATGAAAATCATGCCATCAACTCTGATTTGGAGAGGACGGCTTATTCCGTTACCTCCGATCTGCAATGGAGGCCAATTTCTATCGTTGACGCTTTTTATGAAGGAAACGGGACGGAGGCCGGATTCTCGGAATTGCTGCTGTCTCCTGCTGGCACGGTTTCTTCTGGCATTGAAGGCGGAGGTTTCACTGTTGATAATGGTGTCATTAAGCTGAAGGCAGATCCTGATTTTTATCCAGGGGTTTACTCACTCCAGGTGAACGGCCAGGAATGGCTCGCCCATTCTTATCCTGAACCGACGGCGAAGAGCTGGTGGAATCCATGGGCTGGCGGCATGAAGACAGCGCCGTACGGAATCAACACCTTCTCATTGTTAAAAGAAAACAGCACCGCTTCCGTGGTCGAACGGAAGGACAATGACGGCAACAAGTGGATGGGTCTAGGGATCACCACCGAATTCAAGGAGCATAAAGATTGGAAAGGCGTTCAGTATGTTCAATATTACTTACTGCTTCCAGGCGTGCCGGTATTCGCTTCTTTTGCCGAGGTCGTGAATGATGCCGGCAAAAATATCGCCAAGGAAGAGTGGATGACAGATATCTTTGCCGGAGCTGATAATCTGGCAGACTTCAGGATTTCCGTGGACGATGACAAAACCATGCGCACCTACCACCCTGGCAGTGAGGAGATTCCGCTGCTGCTTGATGGCGACTCCTATATCGGAACGGTTCATTCACAAGAAAAGCTTTATCTTGTTCCTAACAACGATGCGGGAGTTACCGAGGCATATACGAATAAAGAAGTGCTCCAGCTCACTTCCAAACATCAGGGCAATTTTGAAAAAAGCGCTCCGCTGTTCCTGTTGTTTGATGACCGCAAATTGTCAGCAAATCTGTTGAAAAAGCTGAGAAGAGTCCAATTTTAAAAGGAGAAAACATGAAAATCATCGATGCCCATATCCATCTATCAAATATAAAATCCTTTTATGAAACGGCCGAGAAGCTGTCGTTCGTCGACTATTCCGCAGCCGGCATCCTGCAAGAGTTCAAGGATGCCAATGTGGTTCTCGGAATTGGCATGGGTTTGACCGAAACCGACAAGATGGGGTTCCCGGATTATGAAGCCCGGACGCCGATGGGATTGGATTTGGAAGCTGAGATTCCAGCTAATATCTTCTGGTGTGCCGGGGTGAATCCGTACGACCTTGATGAGGCAGCGCTCACCCGACTTGAGACAGAACTGCAAAATCCGAAGACAGTCGGAATTAAGATTTATCTCGGATACTATCCGTTTTATGCTTATGACGCTGTGTATGAACCCGTCTATCAGCTAGCGGCAAAATACCAGCTTCCGGTCGTGTTCCATACTGGCGATACGTATTCGGAACGCGGATATCTGAAATATTCCCATCCGATGGCCATTGACGAGGTCGCGGTCAATCATCGAGATGTCAATTTCATGATGGCCCATTTTGGGGATCCATGGACACTGACCGGTGCGGAAATCATTTATAAGAACCCGAATGTTTTTGCTGATCTGTCAGGATTGATCGTCGGGACGAAAGCGGAATTGGATAAGCGCAGTCAAGGGCGTTTCCTCGACCACCTGCGCCATGCATTGGAATTTGCCGATTCATACGATAAGCTGCTGTTCGGCACAGACTGGCCGCTGATCCCGATCGGACCTTACATCGATTTTATCAAGGACCTGATCCCTCCGGAGCACCATGAGGATGTATTTTATAATACGGCACTTAAAGTGTTTCCAAAAATAAGGCTGTTTGTTGGGTAGTGTATTTCCTATAAAAAAAAAGAGAAGTCCCGTTACCACTATGGTAATGGGACTTCTATCGTTAAAGAATATCTCTGCAGCCAGGAAGGCAGATGACAGCCTCTGGAAGATCGGTTTTTCGACTTCAAATAATCTTTCTTCTAGGTTGATGGAGTCATGGGTGTAAGCAGTTCCGAACCCATGGTCCATGTTTTCGACAATATGGATTTCATGTTCACCCCGGTTCTTATAAAAAGAAAATCAAAACCTGTGAGGCAATCGCGACTGAGATCAGCGCGAATGGATAGGCGGCGGCATAGGCGATGGCTGGGTCTTCTGAGTCCATCAGCTGGTTGGTCGCACCGAGTCCAGGGGTGCTTGTCATTCCGCCGCATAAGGCGCCTAATGAGTGAATGATGCTGAGCCGGAAGAGCTTTCTGGCGATGAAAAAGCCGGCGACCACGGGCAGAATCGTGATGATCGCTCCGCCGATGACGAGATTGAAGCCTTCCTGCTGGATGACCTGGACGATGCCTTTTCCGGCGGTCGTACCGGCACCGGCAAGGAACAGGACTAGTCCGATATCACGGATGACCTGGTTCGACGGCTGGTAATAGCGCGCGCGGATCGGTCCAAGTCTTCCAAAGTGGCCGATAATCAGCGCAATGAACAACGGTCCGCCGGCGACACCGAATGTGATTGTCCCCAGTTTTGGAAAATGAATTGGCACCATCCCAGCTAGGACGCCAAGAAGCATTACAAGGCTCAGCGATAAAATGTGGATATTGGTCACTGTCAGTTTTTTTCTGCTGAACAGCTTTTCGACATCATCCAAGCGGTCTTTGCTGCTGACCAGCGCCAGGACATCGCCGCGCTCCAAACGCCATTTTGGATTCTGATTGAATTCGAAGCCGCCACGTTCGATCCTGGTAACTGTTACACCATATGTGCGTCTTAGTTCAAGTTCCTTGATGGTCTTCCCAATCAATTCTAGTGCGTCCACCGTAACTTTGCGGAGTTCTACGTTGTCATGGTTTACGGTGTTCGTCTCCACTTCACGGCCGATCTCCCCGCAAAGCTTTTTCAAATCGTTTGGCAATCCGACAGCGACTAGCCTGTCCCCTACCAGAATAACGGTATCATTGAGGGCGATGATATTCCGGTCGCCGCGGATGACCCGGCTGATGACGACCGAGTTGTTTCGATTGAATTTGAGCTCTTTTAGCGTTCTTTTATTAATAGAAGGACTGGTCACCTCAATCGTGATGACTTCAGGCGACTCATCGTTGCGGACAGGGCCTGATTTCTTTTTCAAATCCTCCGCAAGATCGACCTTCAGTACGCGCGGCAATAGCTGCACGAACAGCACCACTGCGAGGACGCCGAATGGGTAGGCAATCCCGTAGCCGACTGAGGCAAGCGGATCGCCAGTGGCCTGAAGGGCGGCGGCAAGACCTGGTGTACTAGTCAGCGCGCCCGTCATGATGCCGATGCTCAATGCCGGCGACAGATGGAACAGCTTGGACACGATAATCGTTGTTATGGAAGCAACCAGAACGATCAGCAAGCTAATGATGCCAAACACAATCCCGCTCGTTTTCATCATGCGGAAAAAGCGCGGTCCTGCTGACAAGCCCACGGCCACGATGAATAAGCCGAGTCCCAGCTGCTGGATAACCGGTGACACCTGGTAGCCGAAATGCCCGAACACCATGGCCGCCAGCAATACACCGGACGTTCCGAGACTTAGTCCGCGTATTTTGATTTCACCCAGCGCAGAGCCTAAAAATAAGATCACAAATAATAAAATTAACGGTTCCTCAAGCAAACCCTTTATGCCGTCCACAGATGATTCCTCCAAATAAATCCGTTTGTGAAAATCTACACAACATAGAATAGCACGACAAATAGCCATTTCCTAACCAAGAATTGACGAATTTATTACAAAAACAACATCCCTCTGGTGAAAACGTTTTTTTATGGATTTTCCTCAAAGAAAGGTTCAGTAAACGATAATTATGGCGTTTCGTGTTAAAAATCGTCCGGTTACCTATTGATCGTCTTCTTTTTACAAGCCAGCTAGTCGTAAAATCAGGCGCCCGATAGCGGAATGTTCATTTATATAGCGACTTTTTCATTTATATAGCGAGTTTTCTTTTTATATAGCGACTTTTCGTTTTTTATAGCGACATTCTCTTTTATATAGCGATTTTTTCATTTATATAGCGAATTGGAAAAAAACGCGGATCTTTTCCAATTAAAAAAGAGACTCTGAATCGAGTCTCCTACATTACATCATAAACATCCTGGGAGGATTCGATGATATAGTCTAGCTTTGGCTGGCCGATTTTGGCTTTGTGTCCGGCGATATGGTCGGGGTGCTTCTCCCAATTCTTCCAATCCTGTTCTGTTTGCCACCTGATCATCACCAGGACTTCTTCCTCGCCTCGACGGCTCTTTTTTACGAGAACCTGTTTATCAAGGAAGCCGGGCTGACTTTCAATCAGCATGCCTTTTTTCGAGAAGCGTTCAACCACTTGGCTTGAATGTCCCTCTTTCACAAGCAATCTCTTCATTTGATAGAACATTACAATGCCAACCTCACTTCTTCAATCATCGATTTCAGTGACTGCAAGCCGCCGCCGCTTAAGTACCAGTTGGTTCCGTCCAGGTAAATGACTTTTCCATTTTTGAAGGCGTCTGTCTTTTTCACGAGTTCGTTTTCGATTGTTTCCTTCGCACCGACTTCGCCTCCTACAGCGGCAGTACGGTCAATGACGAACAGGATTCCTGGATTTTTCTCAAGAATGTATTCGAAAGTAATGCTCTGGCCATGGGTGGATGCTTCAATATTTTCATCTGCTGCCTTGAAGCCGAATTCATCGTGGATGAATCCATAACGTGACCCGGAGCCATATGCGCTGACTTTGCCTTCATTCGCGAGCACGAGCAATGCTTTTTCATCTGCAGCGGATGCTTCTTTATTGATCTCATCGACGCTTGCATTGATGTCGGCCAGTTTTTCAGCAACAACATCTTCTTTTTCAAAAATTTCACCAATCAGCTTCATGTTCTTTTCAAATGATGCCATGTAATCGGTGTAGTCCATGCCGACAAATACGGTTGGTGCGATTTCTGCGAACTGATCATACAGTTCTGCCTGTCTTGGGGAAATGAAGATGATGTCAGGCTTCATCGCATGGATGGCTTCAAAGTCTGGCTCCTTCAGGCTGCCGACATTCGTATAGTCTTTTCCGGCATATTTTTTCAGGTACTCAGGAACGATGGCCTGTGGTACTCCGGTCACCTTCACATCCAGCTCATCCAGTGTATCCAGCACACCGAAATCGAAAACGACTACTTTTTCTGGATTCTTTTTGACTGTAGCTTCACCGTACTCATGTTTGATGGTCATTTCCTTTGCTTCATCCTTGCCAGAAGCTGCTGTTTTTTCTGTTGTTTCCTCAGAACCACATGCTGCCAATGCGAATAACATCGATAAAACTAAAGCAACTAAATAAAATTTTTTCATGGTATTTCTCCCCTTTTACTAAGAATTAAAATAAACGCAAATCCGGCAATTGTTCATTTCCTGGATTGGGATGTCCATATCGTAGATTTCTTTTAACGCGGCCGACTGGATGACCTCTCTCGTTAGGCCATCTTTGATGACTTTGCCATCCTTCAGGGCGACAATCCGGTCTGAATACACGGAAGCAAAATTGATATCATGCAGGACGATGACGACCGTTTTACCGAGGTCATCGACCAGCTGGCGAAGGATTTTCATGATCTGGACGGAATGCTTCATGTCCAGATTGTTCAGCGGTTCATCAAGCAGGATATACTCGGTATCCTGGGCGATGACCATCGCGATGAACGCCCGCTGCCTTTGCCCGCCTGAAAGCTCGTCGAGGTAACGGTCCTCCATATCTCTAAGGTGCAAATAGTCGATTGCCTGGTCAACAAACCGCTCATCTTCCTTAGTCAGCCTTCCCTTTGAGTAAGGGAACCTTCCGAAGGAAACAAGCTCACGGATCGTCAGTCGGACATTCATGTAATTGGACTGTTTCAGGATCGAGACAACCTTCGAGAATTCATTCGACTTCATTTTTCGTACATCGGTCTGGTCGATCAGCACCTCTCCGGAATCGGCATCGAGCAGCCGGCTGACCATCGAGAGCAGCGTCGATTTCCCGGCGCCATTTGGACCGATGAACGAAGTGATCTGGCCTCTTTGGATAGTGACTGTTACATCCTCCACGACACTTTTCCTTCCGTAAAACTTGGACAGTGAACGAATTGAAATCATTTTGATCGACTCTCCTTCAGCAGTATGTAAATGAAATACACGCCACCGATAAAATTGATGATGACACTCAGCGTCGTGGAGAAAGTGAACACTCTTTCCACAATCCATTGGCCGCCAACCAGGGCAATCACGCTGATTAAAATCGCTCCGCTAATGAGGACACTATGTTTGTAAGTTTTGAAAGCTTGATAGGAAAGATTTGCAACAATCAAGCCCAAAAAGGTCAGCGGTCCGACAAGAGCGGTGGATACTGAAATGAATACGGCAACGAGCACCAGCATTTTTTTTACGATAGAGTCATAGGGAACTCCAAGGTTAATCGCGTTCTCCCTGCCGAGTGACAGCACATCGAGATAGGGCGTGAATCTCCATGCATAAAGAATCAGCAGGATGATTAGGGCAACCGCCAGCCACACGAGATCCGTGTTGATATTATTGAAACTAGCAAACATTCGGTCTTGCACAATCTGAAACTCATTCGGGTCGATCAGCACCTGCAGGAAGGTCGTAATACTTGAGAAAAACGTTCCGACAATGATTCCGACCAGCAGCAAAAAGTAGATAGGCTGATTCCCTTTTTTAAAAAGAACCCGGTAAAGCAGCAGGGCAAACACAACCATGATGGCTACTGTTAACATGAAGTTCACCTGTTTATTGACGACTGTGACATGCCCGGAACCAAGGAAGAAAATCAGCACGGTCTGCAGCAGCATATAAAGCGAATCGAGGCCTATGATGCTTGGTGTCAGGATGCGGTTGTGGCTGATCGTCTGGAATACGACTGTCGAGTAGGCAATCGCAACTCCGGTGATCACCATCGCAGCGACTTTGTATGCCCTCCTTGGCAATGCATAATCAAAGCTGCCATTAAGGTCATGGAATAAGTACAAGGCACTCGCACCAATTGCGATTAAAGCAAGGAGGATTAATTTGACTGAGTTACGCATATGCCTTCCTCCTAAACAACAGGTACAAGAAAATTCCGCTTCCGATGACGCCGACCATCAAGGAGATGGAAATCTCATAAGGATAAATCAGCACACGGCCGAGGATATCAGTAACAAGGAGAAAATTCGCTCCCAGCAGTGCTGTGTGCGGCAATGTTTTTTGCAAATGGTCGCCTTTGAAAATCGAGATGATATTGGGGATGATTAGGCCGAGGAATGGAATCATTCCGACCGTCAGCACGACGGTGGCTGTAATCAATGCGACCAGGATTAATCCAGTATTGACGACCCGTTTGTAGGCGAGCCCGAGATTCTTGGAAAAATCCTCGCCCATGCCCGCCACTGTGAATCGATTGGCGAACAAGTAGGCAATCACCAGAATCGGAATGCTTATGTACAACAGCTCGTAACGGCCCTTCATGATCATCGAGAAATCTCCCTGCAGCCATGCGGACATGTTCTGGATGACATCAGCTTTGTAAGCAAAAAACGTTGAGATCGATGAAAGGATATTCCCGAGCATCATCCCGACGAGCGGAATGAAAATCGCATCCTTGAACTTGATCCGGTCAAGGATTTGCATGAACAAAAACGTTCCGGCAAGCGCGAACACAAACGCAACCAGCATTTTTTCAAAAGTGGATGCATTCGCAAAAAACAGCATCGAAACGAGGATTCCCAGTCTCGTCGCATCGAGCGTGCCTGCAGTTGTTGGGGACACAAACTTATTCCGGCTTAGCTGCTGCATAATCAATCCGGCGATGCTCATCCCTGCACCGGCAAGCAGAATTGCAATCAGCCGCGGAACCCTGCTGATCAGGAAGATTTCTGTCTCCTCTGATTTGAAATCAATCAGTTCGAGCGGTGTGATCCTGCTGACTCCAACAAAGAGAGAAAGCAATGAAAGAACTATCAAAGATGCTATCAAATAACGCTTTTTCATGGCCATGCTCCTAATCTATCGATAGATAATGATAATCATTATCAGTTAACCTCTTTAAATATTAAATGGTCTGGATAATAAAAGTCAATAACTAAATGAGAATTTTTTTCAATTAGATTGGATAATGTTGGTTTAACGTATAGATGACAAAAAAAAGCTCCTCTCAATCCAAGAGGAGCTTCAAAACTATTCAAGTGTACCGACGTATTCAGCAATCTTAACGATTTCACCTTTAGTTAAATCAGTTACTTCTTTTGTACTATGACGAGAAATCGCCTCTTCTAAAGTTTTTGCACTTCCATCATGGAAATAAGGCGCAGTAGCCCATACTCCTCTTAATGTCGGTGTATCGAAACGCTTGTGATCACGAGCATTTTTCATTGCCGCTCTTGCATCTCCGGCAGATTCCTTATCGAGAGTGCTAGCTGAGCCGATGTCATAAAGGAAATCTTGATTGTCTGTTGTCAGGTCTCCATTCCCATCCACAGCTTTTACACTATCCGTAAAATTCTCACCGCCATGGCAGGAAATGCAGCCGGCTTTGCCTTCGAACAGCTCCTTCCCTTCAAGGGCCGCTTTAGAAAGCTCTCCGTTTTTTGAGCGATATGGACTCTTTGGAGGCGGGAATGACTCCGGATTGTCCAAAAAGGCAAACATCGCATCGTACATATGAGCAACATCCTTAGGAAGCGGCTGGCCAGGATCATACTTCATCATGCCGCCCATTTCGCCCTGGACTGTCAAAAGATAATCCTCAAAGTCATCGCGGGTGCCATCCCACATGAAAAGTCCCGTTTTTGTTGTCAGCACATTGCTCGGAACATTCCGCGGCCCTTTAGGCGTCGTCAGCGTCAGTCCATTCATGTCGCCGTCGGCATGACAGGAAGCGCAGCTCATCCAGTTGTTCCCGGTAATATCCGCTGCGTATTCATCACTGTTCGCACTGTAAAAAATCGTCTTTCCTTCCCGTTCAAGCGGGTCCATTGGATCGTTCGAAACTAAAGCGATACTTTCCCCAGCTGCCTTAACGCGGGAATAGGATCCTCCGCCAGCTTTTAAAACGGACAAGTCATGGCTCATCGCATTATGGACGAATAGGCTTTCCCCATCCGGCGAAACCACGGCACCTCTTGGATTGTTCCCATTGATCCGTCTCACGATTTGTGTAGCATTCCCACCGCGCTTTAGATCAAACACTACTAAATCCTCACTGCCTGACATGACCGCATATGCTTTGCTGCCATCAGGCTTAAAGGCGATGTCATACGGATTCGAGACAATGATGGTCTGATTCTGGCTGTCAGACACATTGATTTCATCAAAGAGCTCTTTCCGTTCATCAAGGATCTCCACATCCCGTTCAAGATCAATGACGGATATGGCCGGAAAAATGGTTTCCTCAAAGTGGATCGGTGTATCGACATTTGTCAGCATGTGAGGAACCCAAGCTGTTTTACCATCGGGGCTGATCACAAATTGTTCAAGGGAATTGGGAATCCCCTGGCTCTTTTTTTGATCGCTTTTATTAGGGGATTCAGCCAGCTCGATTTCCTTGATTACTTTATTTTGGGCTGTGTCGATTACCGTGATGCTTCCGTTTAAATACTGTGGTACATAAATTTTGCCGCCATCTGCAGTGATAGCCAGTGAACGGGGGCGGTCTCCCACTTCAATCTCCTTGATTTGCTTCTTTTTCTGCAAATCAAAAACAGAAACGGTACCAGAACGGTAATTTGCCACATACAGGGTTTTTCCGTCCTGGCTTGTTAGGACGCCAAACGGTTCAATCCCTGTTTCAAGCGACTCGATTACTTTCTTGTCCTTAATCGACACTATATCGATCTTGTTGTCATACATATTGGCTACATACAGATATTTTTCATCCGGGCTGAGTGTCATCTGCCTCGGTTCTTTCCCTACCTTGACCTCAGCCACTACCTTCTGCTTTTTTGCGTCAATGAAGGAGACGGTATTAATATCGATGTTAGCCGTATAAATCATCGATCCTTCTTTATTCATCACGATATTATTGCTATTCACCGCATATTCACGAGTCGTGTCAAACCGCATCGTACCGCTCGCTTTATTCGTACAGCCGGCGATGGCAGCAGCAATCAGGCCAGCTAACAGGAAAAGAATCAGCTTTTTCATAGGAAACGCCTCTTTTTTTAGTAATCTACTTCTTGATCTCAACTGGCAGCAGAACAGGAGAAATACCGTATTTGCCGTGGCCTGCTTGAATTTGCGGGACATTGTCCTTATCTGTGTTTCCTAACTTTCCTTTTTTCAGATAAAAATCGCCAGTATCCCAGAACTCGCTTGCCTGCATGCCTTCTTCAAGACTTGGGCCGTCAATGACAGAATCAAAAAATTCAGTGTATCTGGAAGTAATCGTATCGATCTCCAGAGCTTCAGGCTGCTCCTTGTCGCTTTCATTATTGCTTAAATTGTTGATGGCAACCCTGAATACCGCAGCTACTCCGCCGGCAGTATACGCATCATACTTCATTTCTTCCTTGCCAGTTTTATAAGCTTTCACATCTTGATCCCAAAGTTTTTCATCCATTGCAGCATAAATATTACGTGCCGCTTCACGGTATTTTTCGTCTTTCGTAGCAAGATAGGCTCCAGTCAGACCGCGGAGTGCACCAAGCTGTGCCTGCAACGACTCCTCGTTGTCGGCACCCTGCCCAATTGTATAGCCTTTTGCGGCCAAGCCATTTTCCATGATCAGTTCATTCATGATAAAATCAGCCTGGGATTTGATCAGCTCGATTGCGCGCTTGCCTTCCTCAGTGCCTAGTCCTTCTGCACTCTCCCCGCTGGCGTAGCCAACCGGCAATCCGTCAATTGCTCTTTGGAAAATCCTCAAAGATTCAATTGTGTATCCCGCCTGGAATGTATCAACATAGTTCCCCTGCTTGCTGCCGTCATGTTCAGTGACAAAGGTTCCCTCATCATTATTGAAATGCATCGCGTCCATGTTTTTAAATACGTGAAGCAGGACATCCTTATTGACAGAATAAGGGTCAGTAGATTCTACATCATTCTGATTCTCTTTATCTAAGTTATCTTTTGGAGCTGAAGGATATGGGTTTCCGTCCAATAGAGCCCTGAAGGAAGGGGCGACATTCGGGTTCTCTGCCCGCTGGTCCGTCATTCCATAGAATTCAGCTGCCGGCCATAGCATCAGCCACTGATCATTCAACAGGCTTCGGCTGTCTGTAAGTTTCATAGACTTTGCGTTCGGCATCATATCATTGCCATCTTCCTCAACCTCAATTTTGTGAGGCAGGTAAACAAACCCCTGCGAAGGATCGTACTGGCTGCCGATACCTGCTGAAGTCAGCTCTTTTCCATTGTAAAAAAGACCTTGTTTAATATAATTGAGCTTATTCCAAATGCCTTCTACAAGGAACATTCCCTGCATGCCGTCAGGTGAACTTACACCCAGGGCCACATTTTCATCTTTGTCGTCATTTGGTGTTTCGCCTTCAAGCTCCTCATCCTTATCGATTGTATGGAAGCCGCCCAGGAAATCGCCTGCCCAGAGAGCCTGCTTTAAAAAGGTTCCGCCATAGGCTGCCGGGTTCAGCACCTTATCCATTTTCTCACGATCCCAGCGAAGAGATTTGAAGTTTACTTGATAGTTAGGTACATATGTATCTCCATCACCTGAAGCATACTCTTCCGTATCCACTTTCCCAACATAGTGGGGGTCTCCTTTCGAATACTCGATTAGAGTTGGGAACATATTCGAAAAGATCTCTTCACGAGGATATCCGACTGCATCCGCAAGTTCATAATATCTCTCCGCAAGTGCTTCATGATTTTCTTGGTTTTTTGTTTTTGCCAAAAGACTGACGATCGGACCATTAATCAAATGCAGCCCAAGCCCTGATTTTTCCGTTACTTCATACATTGCTTCCTCAGAATATTCATAGGCTTCGATGCCTGCTGTGTAATCAAATTTGGCAGGCTGATCGACTTCCTTGGGGTCGAGAATATCCAAGTCCACTCCAAGTCCTTCCAGCAATGGTTCACCTGATAATTCAAATTCTGCATAGGCAAACATGTTTGCTGCTGTATCAAAATTATAGTCGGTTACTTTTACGGAATAATCTTTTTTATTTTCAGCGGCTTTCGGAGAAATGCTTTCTTCCTTTACGCTTTCCTTTGTACAGCCAGCAGCAAAAAGTAAACTTCCTGCCATTGAAACAGATACAATCTTCTTCCATGTATTCTTATCCATTGAAATAATACCTCACAGTTATTGATAATGATTTTCATTTACATTGATAACAATTCTCATTTTACAGGAGGTTTCCACGCTAAACAACATTAAATTGATATTATCCATAAAATTGTAACAAAATGTTAGCTGCATTATTGCTATACTTTACTGACCCTCTGCAGTCAGTTACGTAAAACAAAGAAAAAAGCCCCTCATATTATCAATAAAAGGAGCTTCAGCTTATATCCAATGATTTTTCCAACAGCTTTTGATGCCTGATTTCGAATTTGTGGATGTGGTTCAATTCTTCGAGCAGGTCATGGATCGATACCAGTTCATAGTAGATGATCGTTTCTTCCGAGAACCGGTGGGCGTCCGCCTCACGCTCATCTACTTCATGTCTCAATAAGCCAAGCAATTCATTGACGACAGCATCATGCTCCTCGTCCAACAAAAAGTCAGGATGATGGAGTGCGGTCTTGATCGATTTAACCATCGCTTCTACTACACTCGCTTTTGTCTCAGATAAATGAATCGAAGGCAGCGAAAAAAGGTTTCCAACGTGATAATGGATTTGTCTCAAAATCGTCAGCTTTTTGAATTCGTAATGGATATTCCGCATATTCTTCCGGTCGAATTGATGCAGTTTCCATTCTTTCTTTTGGTATTTGCACAGTGTTTCAATGCTTTCCATGTCTTTGAGAATCCTCTGGAAGTCTGATCTCGTTTCCCGGTGCAGAGGCTGATGCTTGGTGATCTCTGTCCCTCTGCTGGCGATCAGATTGCCTGTCTCGTGGATCAATTGCTGAATTTTGGTCTTGATGGATTTGGAGTAATCCGGCCGGATCACCAGAAGGTTCACAAGCGTAGAGACGGTCAGCCCTGTCAATGTCGTCCCCAGACGGATGAAAAAGCTCGACAAATAGTGGTCATTAACGGTTGAAACCATTGCCACTCCTGTCAGTACCGCCACCAAAGCCCCATCATGAAGCTTCAGCCGGTGACAGGCAATGATTGTCGCAACGGCAACGAGCATATAGGTTAGCGGGCTGTGTCCGAAGGCAAAATTGAACACGACGGAAAACGCTGCGCCGATCGCCGATGCAGGGAATCTTACGTATGCTTTTCTGATGGAATCAGCTGCTGTCGGTTCGATTGTCACGATCGCCGTGATGACCGCGAACATTGGCGGCCAGCCGAGCAGCTCACAAATCAGTGCAGTAATGAAGACAGCAATCCCCGTTTTAAGGACCCTGCCTCCAACAAAGTTGAATTTTTTCAAAAATGCCATTTTCTCATTCCTCATTCTAAAGACCGTTTACCGTACTATTATAACGTAAGGGTCCAGTGATATGAAAACAACATAAAAAAAGAAACCCCTCAAGGAGGAGTTTCTATTCATTGATCACATAGCCTTCACCAGACACCTCTATATCCGCAGGAACCTTGATATAGATGAAATTTAAGCCTTGCATCATTCCGTAACCGCCGTTGAACTGCTCTCCATACTCAGAGAACTGGTTAAAAGGAAAAGCATTCGTGAATTTTACAAGTTCGACGTTTACAGGCACTGAAGGAGAAATTTCTAAAGTAGTTTCGGTTAATTTTATGTCTGGGGATGTGATTCGATCCGTTATATTGATATTGTCTATATACGAATAGGTGGAAAAATGGGTCACTTCTATCTCACTCCCGTGAGATTCCGCCTTTTCTATGAACACCATGGCATCGCTGGTCATTGCCTTAACGCTTAAATTCTTTCCGTCCAGTGGGAAGGCCCATGACGCCTTTTTCGTTAGCCCCTCTGCTTCTTCTATATTACCAGATTCGATAATGGAATAAATATCGTTGTTCAAACGTTCATTCACCTGTATTTCTTCGTCGGTCAGATATTCTGCTGGAAAGATTTCACCCTTGGGGACCATGAAAGAAAATATACTGGCGCAAAGCAGGGCGGTCACATAACCTGTGAACACCTTTGTGACGCCCCTCCCATTTATGAACCTGGAACCTAAGAACTTATTGGAGAAACTCCCAAAACTAATCATTAAGAGCAAGATAATAAATAGTAAGATAACCAGACTCATTTCCTCACCTCCAGGCTGTTCGAGATCCATATTGCAAATCCAAAGGCAATGATTGATGAAGATACGGCCTTAAAAAGGAACAATAGGAAGGAGGCTTCTCTCACGAATATCTGTCCTACATCAATCAGTAAGGTAGGTTCACTGGCAAAGAACGCATTAACAAATAGACTGCCGAAAAACAATGCTGGAAGGATGATGATGAAAATCCTGCTTCTTTGCACGAGAATCCCGACCAGGTAGCCCAGTGCCGTAAAAAGGAACAGATACAGGATCGTTCCGGCAAGGCCCTCAGCCATCTGCAGCGTTGATAATCGCTGGCTTTCAATGAACTCCCGCTCCTGCAGGAACAAGACGGACAGCTTCAGCGACTGGCTCGCAAGCAAGAAGGTCACTCCGCCAATGACACTTGCCCAGCCAAGGAACAGGATATTCGCCAAATGGCTACTCAGCCTGTTGGCCACAAATGCATAATCATCAAACCGGTACGCCTGGGTCGTAACGACAATCGCTGAAATGAACGCCCAGATCATCATGAAGGCAAGGATGATATTGCCCGAATAATTTCTCATATCATAAGAGAATGTATCAGATCCTCCGCCCCCGCCTCCTTCTCCTCCGAGCGAAAACAGAATTCCGATGATTTGCAATATCATAAGTGAAGTGAACATTCCCCGGTAGGATTTCAACTTGAATCGGAATTGCTTTTTCACAATATCCCAGAGGTTAATTTTTGTTAAAGACATCATCAATCCCGCCTTTCTCCTGGCTCGTCAAGTACAGACAGAGATCTTCGTTTGAAATCCCCGAAAACTCCAGGCTATTTTTCATTGCTGCCGAAATCTGGTCCTCTGACAAATCGTTGCGCACCACCGCGTAACTCCTGCCAAAACCAGCACTGCTCCGATGGAACACCTCATGTCCACTGAGCCAGCCATTCAGCACTTCTTCTTTCCCGCTGACAACGACTGCATATTCCCTCAGGTCTTCAACCGTCATATGCAAAAATTGCTTACCGTCCTTAAGGAGAAGAATGTCTTCGAGGATGTCCTCGACCTCGTTCAGGTGATGGCTTGAAATGATGATGGTCCTTGGGTTGGCAATGTAGTCTTTTAGCAGCGCCCGGTAAAAGTCTTTCCTGACACCAGCATCCATCCCGTTTGTCGGCTCATCAAAGATCGTCAGCGGACAGCGGGAAGCCAGGCCCAGAATCGCATTGAAGGTATTCTTCATCCCCTTCGACAGCCCGGTATGGTGCTGCTTCAGGTCGAGACGGAAATATTCCATAAGGTTCCTGGCCAATTTCATGTCCCAGTTAGGGTAAAAACTCGCTGCCGTATCCAATAGTTCGCCAATATTCAGGGAGGCTGGCAAATTCAAATCATTATCGACCATGATCATGTTTGCTGAGACAGCCAGGTTATTGAACGGATTTTCTCCAAATACCCTTACCTCACCTGAACTCTCACGCATGAAACCAGCGGCGATTTTCAGCATCGTCGTCTTGCCGGCTCCGTTCCTGCCTATCAACCCTGTAATCCTGTTTTCCCCGATTGAAAATGTCAGCTCATCCAATGCTTTCTTCTTACCATATGTCTTTGTTACATTTTCGAATTCCAGCACACTCATCATGAATCCCCCTTCAAGTCCCGTTTGGCTTCCTTGATCATCGCGACCAATTCCTCCTCAGTCACCTGGAGATGCTCCGCCTCCCGCACCAACTCTAGCACCAATGACTTCAATGTCTGGTTCCTCCGTTTCGCACTGATAATCTTTTTCGCATCCTCCGATACAAACATTCCGAGACCGCGCTTTTTATAAAGAATGTTTTCATCTGCTAAAATATTCAGCCCTTTTGCCGCTGTAGCCGGATTGATATTGAGCATTTCCGCAAGCTGATATTGCGAATGAACCTTCTCATCCTTCTTGATACTTCCGCTGAGGATCTCCGTTTCCAGCCACTCAGCAATCTGGACGTAAATTGGTTTCATGCTATCTGAATTAAGGATCAACCCCGCACCTCCTCTAACAGGTCACATAGTGCATTACTGTTGTAATGTACTATATAACATATTATGCAATTACTCAAGGGATATTTAACCAATTTAAAAAAATTTATTAAATTGCACACTCAGAGGCTATAATTGCACCGTTTAGCAAAATAATTGCACCTTCACCCTAATACTGGAAAAAACTTCGAATTCATTGATTACTCTCCATATAAAAAAAACCTCTCGCATTACACGAGAGGGCAGCTGCTATAATACATTCGTCTTATCAAGAGGGCTGTCCAGCTTCATAAGTTCAAGCTTCATTTTTTCTGTTTCAAGCAGGTAATTTTCATGCTTGAGCCGTTCAAGCTCGATTTCGTCTTTAATCATGTTGTGTTTGATTTTGGCTACTTTTTGATAATGGCTTGTAACAATGGCGACAAGCGGAATCGAAAACACCATAATGATACCTAAAGCCCCTGTCAAAGCTCCGGTCATGGAACTTCACTCCAAATCTATTATGATTTTATTTCTATCATAGCAAAATAGGTAAAATAAACCAACCTTAAATAGAAGTTTCGAATTGGACCTTGTGGAGGTTGGCAAAAATGCCGCCTTGCTCGAGCAATTCATCATGAGTGCCTTGTTCGGCAATTCCATCCTCAGTGACAACGACAATTCGATCGGCACTTCTGATCGTTGCCAGTCTGTGGGCAATAACCAGCGTCGTTCGGTTCTTTGATAGTTCCGCTAGTGCCTTTTGGATAATCCTTTCCGTCTCGGTATCAAGCGCTGATGTCGCTTCATCGAGAATCAGAATGGGCGGATTTTTCAGGAACATGCGGGCGATGGCGATTCGCTGCTTTTGCCCGCCTGATAATTTCAAGCCTCTTTCACCTATTTGCGTTTCATAGCCATTAGGCAATGCTGCGATAAAGTCCTCGAGATGTGCCTGCTTTGCGGCTCTGACAATATCCTCATGGGTGGCACCCAATGAACCATAAGCAATATTCTCTCGCAGCGTTCCTGTAAAAAGAAATACATCCTGCTGGACAATCCCGATTTGCGAGCGCAGCGATTTTTTCGTCATTTCCCGGAGATCGATGCCATCAATCGTGATGCTGCCGCTGTTCACATCGTAAAAACGGGGGATTAACGAACAAATCGTCGTCTTCCCTGCCCCCGACGGACCAACGAACGCAACTGTCTCGCCATGGTTGATTTCCAGATCGATCCCGTCCAAAACGGGTAAATTCCGGACGAACTGAACGACATCACCTTATATGCCGTCAACTTGGCACGGCGGAATTTGCGGTTATTTTTTGTGAATCTCTCAATCTCATACTCTTCATTTGTAAAAGACTGGACCACCCGAATCCCTGATACGCTGTCTTCTACCCTGGCATTCACGTCGGCAATATCTGTGTACATGTTTTTCCAGGCAGCGTTCATTTTCAGGTTGGAATACGTAATCAGCCAGATCAGGAATGGCACGATGATCATCGTAATCAGCGCCAGTTTCACATTGATCGTCAGCATGATCCAGAACGCCCCGACGAAGGTCATCACGGCAATGAATAAGTCCTCCGGTCCGTGGTGTGCAAGTTCTCCCAGATCAAACAGGTCATTGGTGATCCGGCTCATGATATGCCCGGTTTTCGTATTATCGAAAAAGCGGAAGGACTGCTTCTGGACGTGCTGGAACAGCTGCTGCCTCATGTCTGTCTCAATATTGATGCCAAGCTTGTGCCCCCAGTAATTAACGATGAACTGAAGGAAGGTGCTGATAATGTACAACAGCAGCAACCCGATGCTTACGCTGACGATCATGTTCCAGTTTCCGCCTGGGAGCAGGGTATCTATGAACCACTGGACCGCGAGCGGGAATGCGAGCTCCAGCAAAGCGACAATGACGGCACTGCTGAAATCAATGATGAAAAGCCTTCGATGCGGCCGGTAATAGGTAAAAAATCTTCGTATCATAACATGTTCTCCTTTAATATCTTCAAGTGATTATATGTCAAGGAGTGCCACTTTTTCAATAATTATGAAAAATAAACCCAATGAATTTCTGATTTTTATACTTGATTAAAGTTTCTAATTTATGGCTAGTTTATAGAAGGAATGAAATGGATTTGAGGTGAAGACATCTGAAGATTGCGAAGAGGCATTTCGTTTTTAATCTTGTATTGATTATTGTTCCCTGGTTATCGTTGCTGTTCATTGGCAAGAGAAGCTTCAAGCGATACTCTATTGCGGGTGTTTTTATCATTGTTTTTGAAATCATCAACCATATGTATGGCCACAAACGGAACTGGTGGAAGTTTTACAACAAACGAAAGTCATTTGTACGTGATGAGCTTCCATTCAGCATTGGACCTTATATGCCATTGTCGATGTGGCTTTTGAAAATCTCATATGGGAATTTCAAAAAATTCATCACACTTAATGCAATTGCCGACGGCCTTTTCGCGTTCTTTTTGATTGATGTATTAAAGAGGATCAAAATCATAAGACTGAACAAATTGAGCCACATCCAGTTCTTCTTCTATCTCCATTACAAAACATACTTATTGTATGGATTTCAGTTCCTCTTCGAAAAATGGCGCGGTTATCGAGTGTATATGTAGAAAGAAAGCTCCCGGCTGTAACTGCCGGGAGCTTTCACTTTCTTAAGACGGAACAAGCACGCCTTCAAGTTCTTTATTGATTTCTTTCGACCTGTTCGCCGCGTGGTTGACGGCCTGGGAAATTGCCGTACCGCCATTGTATTTTCTCAAAGCGTTCAATCCGGAGGCTGTCGTTCCATTCGGAGAGGTTACATTTTTGCGGAGGACTTCTGGTGTTTCATCCTTTTCAATGATCATTTTCGCAGCACCGAGGATGGTCTGGGCAATGATTTCACGGGCCATTTTTTCGTCCATGCCGTTTTCTTTGCCAACACGCTCCATATGCTCCATCAAATAGTAAAAGTATGCAGGGCCGCTGGCGGCCAATCCAGTAAAGATATCCATCTGTTCCTCTTCGATCAGGAATACCTTACCCATGCTGCTTAACAGTTCTTTTGTATCCTCTATGTTTTCGTTCGATGTATGTCTACCTGGAGACATCGCAGTGGCTGATTCCTGGATCATGCTTGATGTGTTCGGCATGACGCGGACCACCTGTTGTCCGCCCTTCAGGTTTTCCTCCATAAAGCCGGTCGAAATGCCGGCAAGGACCGAAACAACCACCTGGCCAGGAACTACTTTATCCTTCAAATCCGCAAGGGCGCCTGATGCTCCCTTTGGCTTCATCGCTAAAATGAACATATCTATTTCTTCATATGGCAGTTCAGACTGAGGCATCGCATTGATTCCATATCTGGATTCCAGACGTTCCAGTCTCGCTGCATTGCTTCTGTTCGTAACATAAACATTCTCCGCACGCATTTTACCTGACTTGACCACACCTGAAATCATCGCTTCCGCCATAGACCCAGCACCTAAAAATGCTACTTTTTTATGTTTTAACAACCGCATTCACCTCATCGTTTTGATTTCCGTTCGCTTTTTATCAACGTTACCTATCGTAACATCCTGAGGATGAGTTTCAAGGGATACAGAGTGATTCGCGAGCATATGGCCGAGATAGTGAATGAAAGCGGAAACATTTTAAAGAATCACACCTTTATTTGCTTATAAAGAGCCTTAATCACCTATTATGCTAAAATATGAAGATATATAAGGATTCAAAAATAAGAGATAATTGAGGGAGCGGACATGAACTTAAAAGAAAAGGTCAAAAACCTTCCTTTGACTCCTGGTGTTTACCTTATGAAAGATCAAATGGGTACAGTTATTTATGTCGGGAAAGCAAAAAGCCTCAAGAAACGGGTCCAAACCTATTTTCAAAACTCTGCGGCACATCCGCAAAAAATCAAAAAAATGGTTGCTAACATCAATGATTTTCATGTTTTGCATACTGATACGGAATTCGAGGCATTCTTGCTTGAATGCAAGCTCATCAAAGAATTACAGCCTCTTTTCAACAAGAAAATGAAGAGCCACCTTCCTTACTCTTATATTGCAATTAAAATGGACGGGCCGTTCCGGAAAATCTCAATTGCACCTGAAAAATCCAAGGGTGGCGGCACGATTTATTTTGGACCCTATACCAGCTCTATTTATGTAAAAAAAGCAATCGAGAACTTCAAGGAGTATTTTAAAATAAACTGCCTTCAGCCACTAAAGGGTTCCCCTTGCCTGAACTATACCCTCGGGAAGTGCAACGGTTTGTGTTTAAAAGGATCAGGTGTTGAGCAATACAATAGGATCGTGGAAAGGTTCATTTCTTTCCTTCAGGGATCTAATGAAGAGATCTTGGAAGAATTAGAGCAGAAGATGAATCTGGCATCCGAAGAATATCAATTTGAAGAAGCAGCAAAATTCAGGAATTACATGAAATCATTCTCCATCCTTTTGTATAAGGAAAATTTGATTCAATTCACGGAAGGAAATAAAAACATTGTTGTCGTTGACTGGATCAATGACCGCATCTTGAAGGTTTTCCTGATCAAAGGGCATAACGTCATTTTTAGTAAACAATACCACCCCGAGAAGTTCAGGCAGCTATCAGAGGAGATAAGGGACACCATCATTTACTTCTTCAAGCAGAATGAGATAGGTAAATCTGTCGTCATCGGCAAGGAGGAACTTGATGAAGCCCAGATCATTTATAGTTATTTAAATGGGGGCGATGCCAGATTCATCATCATTCCGGAAGAATGGCTGGAGGGCAGTGAGCCTGAAAAACTGCATTCATCCATTGAACAATTACTAAACGCTTAAGAGGGCTGCAAAGATCGATGCAGCCCTTTTCTTATGTTTCTTTTGACCACAGTAATGAAAAAGTCGTGCCGCTTGAATGGCTCTCCTTTAAAATCAAGTCTGCCCCGAGCGACCGGGCAAGCATTTTGCTGAAAGGAAGCCCAAGGCCGAGTCCCCTGACTTTAAGTTTTTTCTTCTCGCCACGGAAGAAGCGTTCAAATACTAGTGTCTGCTCTTCATCTGGAATGCCTGAACCTGTATCTTTCACATCAATTCTTTCCTCTGTAAGGATAATGGAGATTGAGCCTGAATCGCCAATAGCCTGATAAGAGTTATTCAACAGGTTGATGAGGATTTGCTGCAACCGCAGCGGGTCGGTCATTCTGGATACCGTTGATTCCGGTGTGATCACCTTGAGGTCAACGGGTTCAGTTTGTGTCAGCTGCCATTGCCGCCCGATATCCTCGACCAGCTTGTTCAGATCGCAATTTTCCGGCCGGATGGTAATGGCACCGGCAGCCAGGGAATTGAAGTCGAGCAAATCGGAAATCATCCTCTGCAATCTCTGGATTTCTTTCAGCGTGATATCCAGGAATTCCTGGCGCTCCCCCCCTGTCACGACTCCATCCCGTACTGCCTGGACAAGGCCGCTGATCGACGTAACAGGCGTTTTCAGATCATGCGTCACACCAGCCAGCAGTTCGGCCCGCATTTGCTCCAGCTGTGTCAGGCGATTGGTCATATCTATAAAGGAATTGACGAGTTGGTGTATTTCAAGTTCTTTTGGATTGGAATCCAGTTTGATATCATAATTGCCTTCCCGCACCTGTGCCGCAGCCTGTGCGACATCCTGGATGGGCTTGAGGATTTTTTTGGTAAGAAGATAAATGACAATCCATCCAAGCAAACCGAGCCCCAGCAATAAAACAATCAACAGCCGGTATTCCTGATTGACATCGGCCAACTCGTCACCACTTTGCATTACAACAACCCAGCCGGTTTGAAGGTCATTCATTAAGATAGGCGATTTAACACTGTAGACTTGCTGACCATTTATATTCAGCTTGATGATAGTATCTTCATTTCCAAAAACGGAGGCAGGCACTTCTCCAGATGCGTGGTGAGGACCACCTCCACCCTTCATTGGCCCCGAATTGAGGATATTCCCTTCCAAATCGGTAATGAATAGCTGAGGCTGATTTTCCATTTGAAGAATCCTGGCCCTGTCCTGAAGCCTGCGGTCAAGGCGGCCATAATCGTTATTTGCAGTGGACTGCCCGAATCGGTCCGCTGTTTCCACCGCCAGATACTCCATTAAATTCAACCGGTTCTCCACCGTGGTCTGCCTGATCCACCACATCGAACCGACGCCGAGCAACAGCAGTCCAATAACCAGGGTAAAAAGATATCTCATTGTCCAATATCTCAGAAGAGTTGTTTGTTTGTTATTTGTCGTAAACACTGAACTGATACCCCAATCCTCTTAATGTCCTGATCTCTCCCTGTGCTGCAGGCCAAGCCGCCAGTGATTGGCGAATCCGTTTGACGGACAGGTCCACCGCCCGGTCGCTTCCATCATAATCCATTCCCCACACGTTTTCGATCAAATCTTCCCTCGTGAAGGTGCGGTTAGGCCACTTAGCCAGGAAAATCAGCAAACTGAGATCCTTTGGCGTCAGCACCACTTTTTCGCCATTTACTGTGACGACATGTGACTCCATATTAATTTTAAGGCTGCCAAATTGTTTTTCATTTTCCGTATCGAGGACATTGGAGGAGCGGCGCAGAACCGCATTGACTCTGGCCACCACTTCTTCACCGACGAACGGCTTTGAGATATAGTCGTCTGCGCCTTGATTCAAGCCTTTCAGACGATAGTCAATATCTCCGAGGGCTGTCAGCATGATGACCGGGCAGGCACTGGTTTTGCGGATTTCCTGTAAAATAACCCAGCCGTCCATCCCAGGCAGCATGACATCCAGCAGCACAAGATCCGGCTTGCGCTGACCAAACAATGCCAGCCCTACGCCTCCATCATAGGCCTGTACCACCTCATAACCTTCATGCTTCAAGTAAACCGCCAGCACTCTCGAAATCGTATGTTCGTCTTCTATTATTAAGATCGTCTTCATTGCCGCTCCTCCTGTTACCATAAAAGCTTCAGGGCCTGAACAGCCCCACCAATCGCTAAAGCTGGAACTTCTCGAAGTGAAATATCTTTATATTCATCTTACAAGAAAATCCCCTGCTTGGGAGCGGGGGACTTTGACAATTTTAATCTTTCAAGAAGCTTTCCAAAGGCAGCCGGTTATAAAAATACCTGGCCGAATCCATTGTGATGCATGCCGCCACGGCCGCCTTTTCCGCCGAACCCGTCACTTTGACCCATTCCACCCTGGCCGCCGAATCCGCCTTTTTGTCCCATTCCATCATGACTGCCGAATCCACCTTTTCGTCCCATTCCACCTTGGCCACCGCCGAAGCCTTCACCATGTCCGAAACAGCCACCCATGCCTTTCATTCCAAAGCGGCCCATTCCGTCTTCAAACAGCTCATCAAGCTTGTCTGCATCCTTGTCCCTGATTTCCTGGATTAGTTCTTGTGAATCCTTATCCTTAGTGGAAATACCAAGTTCCTTAGCGAGGTTCACGACTTTCTTTTCCTGGACTTCTTGGGCAATCTCCCCGATTGTCTTGCCATCGATCTTGATATTCAGTTCTTTTGCATCTGCTTTTACTTTGGCTGTTTGGACTTCCTGCGCAAGTTCGCGGATATCCTTGCCGTCTACGGTAATTCCATACTTTTTAGCCTGTTGATTGATATAGGCTGTATGGACTTCCTGCTGAAGTGTCTGCAGGTCTTTGCCTTCAGTGGAAACGCCCAGCTCTTTCGCTTTTTTATTCAAGTTCGCTGTACGGATGTCTTCCATTAAAGTCTGGGCGTCTTTATTGTCGGTAGAGACACCCAGGTCCTTGGCTTCATTTTTTAGATTAGCCAAACGGATGGCATCTCGAAGCGCCTCTGCATCCTTTCCATCTGTGGAAATGCCCAGACTCTTAGCTTTTCCCTTAAGATTGACCAAGCGAACTTCCTCGGCAAGCACAGCAATATCCTTGCCGTCTGTCTTGATTCCCAGTTCTTTTGCTTCTTTTGTGATTGTTGCTTCATGGATTTCACCCATCAATGTTTGGGCGTCTTTTCCGGAAGTGCTGATGCCAAGGTCCTTTGCCCTTTGGAGCATGGCTTCTGAATTGCCTCCCATATACCCTCTATGCCCAAATCCTTGTCCAAAGAAGTTTTTAACCGTACTTGCGGCAGTGATTGGCGTGCTGTCATCATTCGCCAAAGATGTTGTAGCATAGCCTCCCAGCAATAATGCACCCGCAATGGTGAATCCAACGACTGATTTCTTTTTCATTTCTGACATCCTCCTATAAACAATCTCTTTTTTAGGTCCAGGATGGACATGGACCTTATACTTTTAATTTACAGGTTGAATATGTCAGTAAAATGTCAGGTGAAAAAAAGATTTAAAAATATCAGGTGAACTGAAAGTGGAAGGACGGATTGATTTCAGCATGCACGTTTTGCTGTTTTCGAGATTCCTTCATGTCCGGAAGATGTCAGAAACAAAAACCCGGAAATTCTCCGGGTTCTGACTTTACTTCAGCTGCACTTTCTCGCCGCCTACCTCGATGAACCATTTACCTGCTGCAAAGCTTTCCTTCGATACTTCGAAAACCTTCGTATCCGTAACGGTGATTCCTGGATTCAGGTCACTCGCAATCTTGGCATTGTCCACATTTGTCTCGATTGCATAGTTGGAGGATGCATCGATGTCCGCGTCGTACGCTGTCCCTTCTTCATCCACCAGGGTGACAGCAGGGTAGTCGAACATTCCGACTGGCTTTTTTGAAGTGTTCTTGATTTTATATTGGATGGCTACGAATGTGCCCCCTTCGGATACATCTTTGTTGAGGTATTCATTGCCAACCTGGGCTTTTTCCTCAAATTTCGTTACGGTGATTTCTACTTTGTCGTTCTGAACAGCTTCTCCCAACTTATATACTTTTTCTTCTTTTGCCGGGGCTGCTGCTGTTGTTGCTGAAGTACCGTCTGCCTTACTCACTTCCTCTTCCCCGCCCCCGAGCGCTGAACCGACGATTCCAAACAAAATCAATATGCCTATGAAACTCAATATCTTATGCCTTCCGAAAAAGCTGCGCTGGTCTTTGCCGCAATGAGGGCATTTCTTCACCCCTTTGGCGATTTCTTTTCCGCATGTCTTGCAGTTCCCCAATTTATTGTTCGTCATGATCCTACCTCCTGATTTTATTTCATCCTTTTTTCAATGATTGATTCTGACACCTTCTCATACATCATTTCGATGCCTTTTTCAGAGGCTTCGAAGTTAAAAGAGTTCTCAAGATTGATTCCTAAACTTTCAGCTTCATTGGCGACATCGATATTAGCGCCCATGAAGATGAACTCCCAGTTATACTTTTCCTGCTGATGCTGGATTAGTTCCTTCACTTTTCCATATGTGAACTCCCGGCTCGCATTTTCCATTCCGTCCGTGGTGATGACGAAGATGACTTTGCCGGGCCTGCGGTCTTCCGATGTCTTTGCCAGCCGGTAACCGACGTCCAGGATCGTTTTTCCCACGGCATCCAGCAGCGCAGTTGTTCCGCGGACAAAGTACTCATCCTCTGTCAGCTTTGCATGCCTGGCGTCAATTCCATTCCAAAGGACCTCATATTCATCATCGAAGAGCACGGTTGTCAGGAGCGTTTCGCCTGCAAGCTCCGACTGTTTTTTCACGAAAGCATTGAAGCCGCCTACCGTGTCGCTTTCAAGCCCTGCCATCGAACCGCTGCGGTCGAGCAAAAAAATGATTTCTGTTAAATTCTTGTTCATGTCTATCATCCTCCTAAGCTGAATCTGATATAATCATATCTAGATTCATCCATATATTGGTCGCCTGTTAAGCGACATTTTTAAGGAGGCTGGCCACATGCTGGATCACCGGATTTTGGAAGAACTGCAGCAGTATATTGATCGGAACATGATGTATGTTGTTTGTGAAAAGTCAATGGGCCCCATCGAGGATTATGTCCTCGAAAGCATTTCCCCGCTAGAAATTGAAAGCTTCATCGAGCAGAAACGAAAGCCGACATTGCAAAAGGTGCTGTTTGGCTTCATTGATAAAAAAGGGTCCACCGACGCAGAGGTTTATAAAAAGGCGGGAATTGACCGGAGACTTTTTTCGAAAATCCGCTCGAACCCTGATTACAGGCCGGGCAAGAATACAGTGATCGCCCTTGCGCTGGGACTGGAATTGAGCAAAAAAGAAACCGACAAGCTGTTAAGCTCTGCCGGCTATTCTTTGTCGGACAGCGAAACCTCCGACCTTGTGATTCAATTTTGCATTGAAAGAAATATATATGACATCCATCAGGTTAATTACGCACTGGATTACTTCAGCCAAAAGCCTTTGGGCGGAGTACTATGAGAAAGCGTCAGCCACGAGAAGCACTGAACTAGACTGGATCGATGTGGAAATTATCCTTTCTTACCTTATAAAAATAGCCTGGAGGAAATCCACCTCCAGGCTTACTTTTTTAATGAAGGCTCTTTTCTCAAACTTTGTTGCTTTTGGCTGCAAAATTAGATTGAAAGACAAATATTTCTTCACAATATTACAGCTAAATAAGAGAAAAGAGCCTGCACACTTAATTCCGAACTACAAATTGGCTTATGATCACGTTAAAATCGGCATAAATTTTTACGAAAACAGCCTTAATGAATGGCCGTTCCGCGCTCAAAATGGTTCATGCAGGTCAGTTCGATAATATAATCGTAGTTTGCAATTGCTCTTTTCAGCTCGGCTTTTTCATCTATAGACAGGTTTGGATTCTGCATCTTATTCGCCAGCTGCATCTGCATTGCTTCTAAATGGGATTTGATTTCTTGATAGTTCATGTCCAACACCCTTTCACAAAAATGAAATCGTTTTCTTTCTTATTTTTATTATATCCCGGTAACCCCTTTGGGTATCGGTGGGTTTATTGATAATTTGTGAAACTTTTTATTTTACACGTAACTTCAGATTTAGGAGCACAATTTGTTCGAAGGCTTCCCTTTCTCAAATTTAAGTCGATTAGTCTCGCGTTTGAAGTATAATGAATACTATTCAGTTTATGCATATGATGATTCTTTGCGAGAATCCTAAATATAAATAAGTGGAATAATAAAATAAAAAGAGGTTTTTACATGAGGAACAGAAGTTTTGACGATTACAACTTAAGCGACGAAATTAAACGCGCCCTTTCAGTATTGAAATATGAATCGCCAACAGAGGTTCAGGAAGAAGTCATTCCGTTAGCATTGGAAAAGCAAGACCTTGTCGTAAAATCCCAGACAGGAAGCGGCAAAACAGCCTCCTTCGGCATTCCTATTTGTAATTTGATTGATTGGGAGGAAAAAAATCCGCAAGCGTTGATTCTCACGCCAACCAGGGAGTTGGCCGTTCAGGTTCGTGAAGACATCACGAATATTGGCAGGTTTAAAAGAATTAAAGCAATGGCCGTTTATGGGAAGGAACCTTTTGCAAAACAAAAAGAGGAATTGAAGCAAAAAACACATGTTGTTGTTGGTACACCAGGACGCGTCATCGATCATATCGAAAGAGGAACACTTGTATTGGATGAAATCAAGTACCTGATCATAGATGAAGCAGATGAAATGCTGAATATGGGTTTTATCAATGATGTGGAATCGATTATTGAAGACCTTCCATTAGACAGAGTAACGATGGTGTTTTCTGCGACATTGCCTAAGGATGTTGAAAATCTTTGTCACAAATATATGAAAGATCCGGTCAATATCGAAATTGCTTCCACTGGAGTTACAACGAATACGATAGACCATATGCTGATGGAAGTGAAAGAAGAAGATAAGATCTCACTTCTTAAAGACATTACCGTTGTTGAAAACCCAGATAGCTGCATTATTTTTTGCCGGACGAAGGAAAATGTTGATACAGTGTTTGCACAGCTTGAGGATGCCAATTATTCCTGCGAAAGACTTCATGGCGGATTAGAACAGGAAGACCGTTTCGCTGTAATGAATGGCTTCAAGATGGGGAATTTTCGTTATCTAGTGGCGACCGATGTTGCTGCGCGCGGGATTGACGTGGATAACGTTTCGCTTGTCATCAATTACGACGTTCCGATGGAAAAGGAAGGCTATGTCCACCGTACAGGCCGAACTGGACGCGCTGGCAACAAAGGAACAGCGATTACCTTTGCTACACCTTATGAGGAAAAATTCATCAAGGCTATCGAACGATACATTGGCTTTGAGATTCCTGTGGCAGAAGCTCCGAGCAAGCAGGAAGTTACAAGAAACCAGGCTGCATTCGATGAAAAAATCAGCGGGCGCCGTGTCGTGAAAAATAACAAGACAGCCCGCATCAACCAGGGAATCATGAAGCTTCATTTTAGCGGCGGAAAAAAGAAGAAGCTCCGCGCCGTCGACTTCGTTGGAACGATCGCGAAAATCCCTGGGGTATCAGCAGACGATATCGGCATCATCACCATCCACGATACCATGTCCTATGTAGATATCCTGAACGGAAAGGGTTCGCTTGTCATTCAGGCAATGGAGAATGCAACGATCAAGGGAAAGAAGCTCAGAGTCAGCAAGGCTATTAAATAGAGCAAAAAGCGCAAGCGTCTCATTCAGCCCCGAAAAGCGCAGGAGCTGGATTAAGAACAGCAGAAAAAAGGACGATTATGCCAGTCATAATCGTCCTTAAATTTATCTTATTTTTTACATACAATAATCTCGCGTTCGAAGTTCCCTTTTCTCACGACACAGCGATCAACAATTTCAAATCCGGCATTTCCGATGATCGAGTCGATTGGTTCAATCGTGACGATGACTACTTTATCAGCAAATCCGTATGTGCTTTTCAGCATTTCAAGCTGCTCTTCGGATGTGATGACCGAGCACAGATTGTACGGCATATCAATAATTGCGACGTCATAGTTCCCAGTGACCTTTCGGATGTCCTTAAACGCCACTTCCGTTGCATAGCCAAAATGCGCGATGTTCTCCCTTGTTCCAGGCAGTATGAGCGGATTGATATCACTGGCCACGATGTCGATTCCCATCGACAATGCTTCCACCACTACCGTTCCAATTCCGCAGCATGGGTCGATCGCTTTAACTCCAGCTGGATCAGGAACTGCGATATTGGCGACGGCTCTTGCGACACGAGTGCCTAATGAAGTCGAGTAGCTATGCGGCTTCTGTTGATGGTTCAGCCAGACCGGTTCACTGCTGTGGTATTCACCAAATGCCCAACGCCCGTTTACATGCACGATTCCAAACAGCACATCTGGATTCACGAGCTCCGGCTCTCCGGGAATTTGCAGACCTACTTCCCGTTCAATCCGGCGCCTCTCTTCAAAATCCACCTTATCAGGACCTGTCACTTTTACATACATCACTTTAAAAGTAGAGCCAGTCAAATCTATCTTCTTCATTTGCTCAATCAGGTCCTCTAATTGCTCACCTTCAAGGATGACATCCATACGTCCCCTCATAAACGGACTTCGGCTTGGATTGATTTTCAATGTGCTCTCCAGGACGCTGGATTCTGTATCCTCCCCAAAAAACGAGCGCATTTCCAGTGCGCACAACTCTTTTTCTTCACCTGGAAAAGCGTAATTATATATAAAAGACTTAGGCTTAAAGTTAGTTAATCCCAATAATTTACAAACCCTTCCGTTCCTTGTCATATAACTTGCCTTGTTAAAATTGAAATAAAAATGACTTACCCCTTGGGCAAGTCAAGTGCTTGGTATGCGAGCTGATACTTCCCGCCCTCAGCTACTTCAGAATGATACAAAGCCTTTAGAGCAAAGCTTTTCTCCAGATCATGTTCTTTTATCAAGCTGGATAAGCGCGTTTGTAGTTCTGGATTATCCTTAATCAATTGTTTCATCTGTGATTTTACAAACTTCATCTGTTTTTACCTGTACCCTTCAAAATCTAATAGTCTGTCTAAGTATAGCATTAACAAGTCCATAGTCGTTCATAACTTTTTCTTTATCAATCCGGCTCCACATGTACATGGACGTCATAAATATCGAAGTCTTCCATCAGCTTCTCTTCGACCTTTGTGGAAATATCGTGTGCGGTGCTGATATCAAGCGTCGGATTCACGGTGATGACACAATCGACGACGATATTATTTCCGTAGCTTCGTGCCTTTAGATCATTAATTCCTTTCACACCAGGAATATTGCAGATGGTTTGTTTATATTCTTTAATTAGGTCTACATCAAAGCCATCAGTGAGCTGGTGGGATGCTTCGCGGAAAATGTCCCAGCCAGTCTTCAGGATCAAACCGCCAACGATGACGGCAGTGACTGGGTCAAGCCAGGGCAAGCCGAACTGGGATCCGATGATGCCGACAGCTGTACCGATACTCACCCATGAATCGGAGAGATTGTCTTTAGCCGCGGCCATGACCGAGTGGCTTTTTATTTTGCGTGCGAGGTTTTGATTATAGCGATAGACGGTATACATCACTAGAGCTGAAAACAAGCCTGTCCAGGCGGCAATCAAATCGGGCGCTTCCCTGGTTCCTTCGAAGACCGAGGTGAAGGCACTGATTAAAACCTCGACGCCGACAAGGATCATGATAAAGGACGCGACCATCGACGCGACCATTTCCGACTTCCAGTGTCCGTAAAGATGATCCTCATCCGCCGGCTTTTGCGACAGCCTGAGTCCGATCAGGACAGATACCGAGGCTAGAATATCAGTCGTATTATTCAAACCATCCGCCTTCAATGCTTCGGAACCGCTGATATAGCCAACGAATAATTTCAAAGCGGACAGGACTATATAGGCAGCAATGCTGATGATCGCACCGCGTTCGCCTTGTTTTAAATTGGTATAACGTTGTTCATTCAATGGACCAGCCTCCAATCAACTGCTAGAACATTTTAACAATCAGAAAGCGAGTGAGTCTATAGAAACCTTTTTACCTTTATGCACGTATATAATATGCAGGCAAAAAAGTTTGCTTAAGTAAACTAGAACATTTTACCAAGAACGGTAGCGCCAATCCCGCAGTACAATAACTATCGGAAAGGAATGAGACTTTGGTACAGCTACAAATCTACTTTCGTTTGTGGTAAAATGTAAGCTTCAATAGATTCCTAGGAGGGATTGCATGGGGACAAATAGGAACAAACTGTCCATTAGTTTCGTCTTGATCGCCATTGTTTTATTATGGCTTAAAACCTACACTGTTTATAAATTCAATTTTGATATAGATATTGAAAATAAAATGCAGGAATTCATTCTGTTCATTAATCCATTGAGCTTCCTGATGTTCGTGCTGGGGCTCGGAATTTTCATGGCAGGCACGAAGCAGAAGATCTTTGTCGTCGCGACAAGCTTCATCACTTCCTTCGTCCTGTATGCCAATGTCGTATATTATCGCGAATTCAGCGATTTCATCACGATCCCGCTGCTGACACAGACAAGCAATATGGGTGATTTAAAAAGCAGTGTCGGCGAGTTGATTGGATGGGGTGACATCATTTATTTTGCGGATGCCCTGCTGATTCTGGCACTGGCCTTTGTAAAAACGCCGAAGATTACCTTTAAAAAGTACAAAAGCGTTTATGCTGCTGCTTTTTACTTCAGTGCGATCGGCCTGGCATTTTTCAACCTTGGCCTTTCTGAATCTGAGCGTCCTGAATTACTGACTCGTACTTTTGACAGGGAAATCCTTGTAAAAAACATCGGGACCTACAATCACCATATCTACGATGCCTATTTACAAACAAAGACCACGGCACAAAGAGCTCTGGCAGATGGCAACCAGCTGACTGAAATCGAGAACTATACGAGAGCTCAATACACTGAACCTTCAAAGGAATTGTTCGGCGCAGCAAAGGGCAAGAACATCATTGTAATCTCAATGGAGTCTACCCAGAACTTCGTCATCGGCCAGAAGGTGAATGGCCAGGAAATCACGCCATTCCTGAATGATTTCATCAAAGACAGCTATTACTTTGATAATTTTTACCATCAGACTGCACAGGGTAAAACATCCGATTCTGAATTCCTGCTGGAGAACTCGTTGTACCCGCTTGGTCGCGGTGCTGTATTCTTCACCCACTCAGGTAACGAGTACAAGTCACTCGCTAAAAAGCTAAAAGAGAATTCATATTACACGGCTAAGCTTCACGCGAACAACAAGAGCTTCTGGAACCGTGATGTCATGTACAATAATTTCGGCTATGACCGCTTCTACTCATTGCCCGATTATGACGTGAACCAGGAAAATTCAGTAGGCTGGGGCATGAAGGACATGGACTTCTTTGACCAGTCGGTTGAACATTTGAAAGAAATGCCGAAACCGTTCTTTGCGAAGTTCATCACGCTGACGAACCACTTCCCATTCGAATTGGATGAAGAGGATAAATTCATCGATGAGTATGATTCAAACAGCGGTACCTTGAACCGTTACTTCCCGACCGTCCGCTATACGGATGAAGCACTGAAGCAATTCATCGAGAAATTGAAGGCTGAAGGACTTTACGACGATTCAATCATCGTGATTTACGGTGACCACTACGGCATTTCCGAGAACCATAACAAGGCAATGTCACAGTATCTTGGAAAAGAAATCACGCCATTTGTTTCAACGCAATTGCAGCGTGTACCATTGATCATCCACATTCCGGGCCAAGAAGGAAAAACGATTTCGACCGTTTCCGGCCAAATCGACCTTCGCCCGACACTGTTGAGCCTTGCCGGCATTGATACGAAGCAGGATATCGAGTTCGGCGGAGACTTGTTTTCCAAAGACCAGGATAACTTCGTAGTCCTGAGAGACGGAAGCTTCATCACGGAAGATCTCGTCTACACGAAAGGCACATGCTACGATAAAACGACAGAAGAGCCAACAGACATGGCAAGCTGTGAACCATATATCGAGACCGCCAAAGATGAACTGAGCTACTCAGACCAAATCATTTACGGCGATTTGCTTCGCTTTTATGGAAAACAGAAACAAGAATAATACTGACAGCCCCGCTGATTTTTCAGCGGGGCTTTTTGTGGTTTTTGCTTTGGGTATGAGGCAATGGACATGTTCGTGAGTGGGTACCCGCGTTTTTTCCGAACTTGGGGTGGCTTCGGACACTTTCTCGATTTGGTGCACTCGTTTTGTCTGAACCTGGGGTAACTTCGGACATTTCTTCGAGTTCCTCGCCGCATTTTGTCCGAACCTGGAGTGACTTCGGACATTTCTTCGAGTTCGCAGCCGCNTTTTNTCNGAACTTGGGGTGACTTCGGACACTTTCTCGNGTTGGTNNACNCGTTTTGTCNGAACCTGGNGTNACTTCGGACATTTCTTCGAGTTCNTNGCCGCATTTTGTCCGAACTTTGGATGACTTCAAACAATTATTCAAAGTCGTCGCCGTGTTTTGTCCGTACCTTCCATTGCTGCAACACACACAAAAAAAAACGACCCATAAAGGATCGTTTTTTCGTATTATACTTCCATGATGATTGGCAGGATCATTGGTCTTCTGCCTGTCTTGCTGTATAGGAATGGGTTGACGACGTCGATGACTGCCTTTTTGATGCTGGACCAGTCTCTTGTGCCGCCTGCCAGTTCGGTAACGATTTTATCGGTGATCAGTTCTTCGACATTTTTCATTAAATCGCCTGATTCCCTGACGTAGACGAATCCCCGTGTGACAACGGTCGGTTTGTTGACTAGCTGTTTCTTCTCACGGTCAATCATCATCGTGACGATGACTAGTCCGTCCTGTGACAGCACCCTTCTGTCCTTCAACACGATGTGTCCGATATCGCCAATTCCGCTGCCATCGACATATACTGGCTGTGCCGGTACTTTTCCTGCAACCTGTCCGCCATCAGCAGACAGCTCAAGGACATCGCCATTGTCTAAAATAAAGCTATTTTCCCGCGGAATGCCGCATTGCTCTGCCAATCTGACGTGCTGATCCAGCATGCGGTATTCACCGTGGATCGGGATGAAGAACTTCGGATTCAGCAGTTTGATCATCAGCTTCTGTTCTTCCTGCTTACCATGTCCAGAAGTATGGACCTCACTGATTTTATGGTGGATGACATCCGCGCCGATTCGGTGCAGCTTGTCAATCACCCGGTTAACGCTGATCGTGTTCCCTGGGATCGGCGATGATGAAAAGACAATCGTGTCTCCAGGGATGACGGAAATCTGTCTGTGTGTGCCGTTTGCGATTCTCGCAAGTGCAGCCATTGGTTCACCCTGGCTTCCCGTACAGATGATAGTCAGCTGGTTGCTTGGGATCTGGTTGATTTCATTGACACTGACGAACGCTTCATCCGGTGCAGTAATATACCCTAATCTTCGGCCAATCTCGAATGTTTTTTCCATGCTGCGCCCGACAATCGCCATTTTGCGGTTGTATCTCAGGGAAGATCTCACTACCTGCTGTACACGATCAATATTTGATGCGAACGTTGCGAAAATCACGCGGCCGTCCACAGTCTGGAAAATATCCTCGATTGCTTCTCCGACACGTTGCTCAGAGACAGAAAAGCCTGGCTGCTCACTATTGGTACTGTCAGATAGCAGGCACAGCACTCCTTCACCGCTAATTTCAGCGATTTTTTGAAAATCAGTGCCTCTTCCAACCGGGGTTAAATCAAATTTGAAATCACCCGTGTGGACGATATTCCCCTCAGGAGTCGTCACCACGACACCGAATGAATCTGCGATACTGTGCGTTGTCCGGAAAAAGCGGACCTTGATATCCTGGAACTCGACGACTGTATCGTTGTCAATCTGGTGGAACTTAACACCCTTGATTTTGTGTTCCTGAAGCTTCGATTTAATCAGCTCGACCGCAAAATCGCCGCCATAAATCGGCGCTTTCACATCCTTCAGCAAAAATGGCAATCCGCCGATATGGTCTTCATGGCCATGAGTGACGAAAATCCCGACAAGCTTGTCCTGGTTTTGCTTCAGATAGGTGTAATCCGCAAGTACATAGTCAATTCCGAACAACTCGTTATCCGGGAACTTGATTCCGCAATCCACCAATACCATTTCATTTTTATATTGAATTACATATGTGTTTTTACCGATCTCACCAAGACCGCCCAAAGCGAAAATCTTGAGATCCTTTTTCAATTTCTTTTCCATAGTTCAGCTCCTGTTTCTTTGTACAAATGTATTAATCAATTCCCATGGGAATCATCTTATCAAAAGAATAGTGAAGAAATTGGTTGGAGAAAATAGGGGGTTGAATTCTTAAAATATATCATAAATTAAGCGTTTCAACAAATAAAGCTCATCCCTTTTCCTATTGAGACGAGTATTATAGGAAAAAAGTTGCTGAGCGGACGGTTATTTCGCAAACTCCGGGGCACTGTCTCTGCTTACTTTCCTCCAACAAAAAACACCGCAACCGTATCGGTTGGGGTGCCCATTAGCATTACAAAATGTCTTTAAAAGTTTTAGCCTGCTGATCCAGTTCGCGGGCGGCACTGCCGATTTCCTTGAAGGAAGACACTGCTTGTTCATTCAGAGTCCGGTTATTGGTGATGCCATTTTGGGAGCGCTGGGTGGCTTCGTTGATTTTGGTGATCTCGCCCGTTATCCCGTCAATATGGTTATTGACCTCCTGGATCGAATCCTGGACTCTCGTGGCGAGCTTCCTGACTTCTCCGGCTACGACATTAAAGCCTCTTCCATGTTCACCCGCTCTTGCCGCTTCAATGGCTGCATTGAGTGCAAGCAGATTGGTTTGTGCGGCAATTTCGCGAATCGTCTGGACAATACTGCCGATCGATTTTGCCTGGGATTTCAGGGACTCGAGAATCTCGAGGTTTTCTTTGGACTCCTCCACCAGCCTGCTCGCGGCCGTTGCTGCTTCTTCACTTCTCGTGATGCCCATTTCGGCCCGTCCGCTCAGCTCTTCAGACATCTTTTGCAGCTGCTCTGCGAGTTTCGTCGTATTTAATTCACGCTGGGTAATGTCTGTGGCCACCTTCACCACACCAGCAACCTTGCCTGCAGAATCGTAAACTGGCGTATAAGTTGCCTCCAGCCAGAGAAGCTTCCCGCTTTTCGTTACTCGCTGGATCTTTTCCTGGAAGCTTTTGCCGCTGCGGAGATTTCTCCATAATTCTGCATATGCCCTGCTGCCCGCAAATTCAGGTGTGCAAAACTGTCTATGCAATAGTCAAGGCATATCGGCCACTCGATAGCCCATCGTCTTCGCAAAATTTTCATTCGCCCAGAGAACTTTACCATCCGGATCGAATTGGATCATCGCCAAAGACCTTTCAATCGCAGCCAGGACGGCATCTTCCTCAAAAACCTGTGTACTCTTTTTTTGCATACTAATTTGCATGGGGTCTCCTCTTCGTCTTCTAATTTGGATTTGTTACTATCGTACTAGTGGGGTTGCTTTTGTACAAATCTGAGTATGCTATTATGCTTAGTCAATTTCTCTTTGCGCATAGAAACTCCACAATGTCTCATGTTAAGATAGTGGATAATCTATGTTAAGGAAGGGATTCTTTTGAATCAAAAAATCTTGCCCGCATCCTCCAATATGAAAGAATTCGAACAGTTTCTTGAAAGTCCCTTTGAAATTGGCGTCATGCTGGAAGTACATATCGCCCAGTTGAAAAATATCAATGCAATGGCTAAACGCTATGGCAAAAAAATGATTTATCATGTGGATATGATCCAGGGACTGAAAAGTGATGATTATTCGACCGAATATCTTTGCCAGGAGTACAAACCGTATGGCCTGATTTCCACCAAATCAAGTGTCATTTTAAAAGCAAAGCAAAAAGGAGTGCTCGCGGTGCAAAGGGTATTCCTGATTGATTCCCATGCCCTTGAAAAAAGCTATAAACTGATTGAAAAAACAAGACCAGACTATATTGAAGTCCTGCCAGGAGCAATGCCATGGATGATTAAAGAGGTCAAAGAGCGCGTCAATATTCCTATTTTTGCAGGAGGGTTGATCAGGACGGCAAATGAAGTCAAAAACGCCCTCGATGCCGGTGCTGCTGCGATTACAACATCGAAACGGGGGTTATGGGAAATTACTCAATTTCAAGATTCCGACACATGAAAATCCCACGTGTCTGTGATATAATGATTACAAGTTAATAAATCGGGTAGGAGAACTGGAGAGACCACGATAACATTACGGCTTTTGGGCGATAATGTTGTTTGTGGTCTCTCTTTTTTTCATATTCAAGGAGGCGTATCGTATGGGATTCTCAAATCTCGATCGTAAAAATATAGTTTCGAAACTGAAAAGTGAAACATTCGATGTTCTTGTGATTGGCGGCGGAATTACTGGTGCCGGAATCGCGCTGGATGCAGCAACACGAGGCATGAATATTGGGCTGCTGGAAATGCAGGATTTTGCGGCAGGCACTTCAAGCCGTTCTACAAAGCTGGTTCACGGAGGCTTGCGTTATCTCAAACAATTCGAAGTGAAAATGGTTGCTGAGGTCGGCAAGGAACGGGCAATAGTCTATGAAAATGGTCCACATGTCACGACACCAGAATGGATGCTGCTCCCCTTCCATAAGGGCGGAACATTCGGCAGCTTCAGCACTTCCATCGGCCTGAGAGTGTATGACTTTTTGGCCGGAGTCAAAAGATCTGAGCGCAGAAAAATGTTCAGCGCGGCTGAAACATTATCAAGGGAACCGCTCGTGAAAAAAGACGGTTTGAAAGGCGGCGGCTATTATGTTGAATACCGTACCGATGATGCCCGCCTGACAATCGAGGTCATGAAGCAGGCTGTTTCGAAAGGCGCTGCTGCATTGAACTATTCCAAAGTTAAAAATCTTATTTACAAAAATGGATTTGTTGCGGGAGTCCTTGTCGAGGATCTTTTAACAGGCGAGGAATACGAAGTGCATGCCAAAAAAGTGGTCAACGCTACCGGCCCATGGGTGGACGGCATCCGCGAAATGGATGATTCGAAAAAAGGCAAAACGCTGAAGCTGTCAAAAGGCGTCCATATCGTCATCGATCAATCACGCTTCCCGCTGAAGCAGGCGATTTATTTTGACACGCCGGATGGCCGGATGGTGTTCGCGATTCCGCGCGATGGCAAAACCTATGTCGGCACGACCGATACTTTTTACAATGACAATCCAATCAACCCGGGCATGACCGAAGATGACAGGAGCTATCTGCTCAAAGCGATCCACTACATGTTCCCCGAAGTGAATGTGACGGAAAAAGATGTTGAATCCAGCTGGGCAGGCGTTAGGCCATTGATTCATGAGGAAGGCAAGGCACCTTCTGAAATCTCCAGGAAAGATGAAATCTGGGAATCAGACTCAAAATTGATCACCATCGCCGGCGGAAAATTGACTGGCTACCGCAAAATGGCGGAAACGATTGTCGACCTGCTTGCTGAAAAATTCGCGAAAGAAGACGGACGCAGCTTCCCTGGCTGCCAGACGAAGAATCTGCCGATATCCGGCGGAGATGTCGGCGGTTCTGCTAACCTTGACTCTTTTGTGGATAAACAGCATGAAGCAGGCATGAAGGCTGGATTCACGAAAGAAGAAGCTCGCCGTCTAGCATACCAGTATGGATCGAACGCACCGGCTGTGTTCAAGCTTGCGTCTGAACACAAGAAAGCAGCAGACCAATATGGCCTGCCGCTGGAATTGTTCGCAAAACTGATCTATGCCATCCAGTATGAAGCAGCAGCAACGCCAATCGACTTCTTCAACAGGCGAACAGGCGCCATTTTGTTCGATATCCACACTGTGCATAACTTCAAGGAAAATGTGATTAACTTTATGCGCGACCAGTTTGGCTGGACCGAGCAGCAAACAGAAGTCTACGCGTTGCAATTGGATGCAGCCCTTGCCGAGGCAGTCACTCCTGTAAAATAAACTGATGAACCCTGATCCATGCTTTGGACCAGGGTTCTTTTTTTCTGGAAAAAACACGCGGTTTTTTCCAGTTCGCCAATAAATTTTGATTATCGCCAAATAGCTCCGTCTGCAGGCAAAACGATGTGCAAAATACAGCGGGATTGTATGCCGGAAGCAGCAATCAGTCGTTCAACACGTAAAAATCACGCAATTTGTTTCTTCTCGATTAAAATTTTCGCCAAAATCATCGACAGCACCAGCACAACTCCTGCAATGGCGACGCCAATATATGGCGCAAGCAGCACATTGCCAAACACACTGACTGATTTGAATTGCATGAACAGTCCTTCCACCTTCATGACATTAGTCAGGCTGTATCTCAATGTGTTCTCGACCCATGCATCATTCATGTCCATGATGCTTTCGGCAAGGATCGGCAATCCAAAAATAAATCCCGAAACGAAAAACGATACGACGGTGGATTTTGCCACTGTAGAGATGATGACAATCACTCCGGCGAAGGCGATCGCTGCCAGCAGGTGGATGCCTAATTGAATCAGATGGTACTCCATGAATGTAAAGCTGTATGGCGATGAAAAATACTTGAATGAATACTGGATTGGCAGGTCCCACCCGCTTGTTCCATACATCATCGCCCTTGCTCCCAGGTTGAACAGCTCCCAGGCCATTACGACCACGACTGCAAAAATAGAAGCGGCGGCCAGCTTGGCTCTCATCGTTGCGGTCCTTCCCTTTTTGGCACTGAGGATGTAATTTTCCACACCTGAGCTATGTTCATTAGAATAGATCCCCGCCAACCCGATCAGCAGCAAGGCACCTGTCAACATCAAGCCAAATACATTCACGAAATCGACAGCCTCCAGCGGTCCTCTGTAATAGGCGATTCTATTCATGTCGAGTTCCTTGAGCATTTGTTTTTCCAGTGTGAGTTGATCCACGAGTCCGTTATTCCCCTTCGCTTCGGCAACAGCAATCTGGTTATTGAGCTCTTCAACCTTCTCATCGCGCCTCAATTCGATATGCTGGCTTTGCGCAATGTTTTCGACGACGGACATTTCAGCGAGGAAACGTTCTTCCGGATTGAATTCTTCCTGCTCAAAAGAGCCACTCTTTTCTTCATTGACTTTTTCCGCTTCAGCAATCTTTTCTGCTGTGATCGGCCCTTCCCATTCTTTATACACTTGGCGTGTAAGGTCGGTATTGCTCGCGGTTGAAAACAACACATAAGCAAACCAGGCGAACAGGAATATTCCAATAAAGTACAGGCTCTTTTGTTTAAAAATTTTCACCAGTTCCCATTTGATCAAACTCATGCCCCTACCTCCTCATCAAAATAATAGAGATACAGATCTTCGAGATTTACCGGGACATTGACAGCATTCGCCGCAGGTTTTTCCTCCGAAATGATTCGCAGCTGGATTCCGTCCATCTGCCTCGAGATATTGCCAACCTTGTAGCTTGCCTGGTAGCCTGGGACCTCAGCTTCCTCCGCGTTGACGCTCCACACCTTCCTTTCGATGTGGTGGACGAGGTTTTGCGGGGTATCCTTTTCAATCAGCCGGCCGTCCCTCATGATCAGAATTTCCTTCGCGATGTATTCGATATCGGACACGATATGGGTCGACAGCAGGACAATCCGGTCTTTGGCAATCGCGGCCAATAGATTGCGGAATCGGATTCTTTCCTTCGGGTCGAGTCCGGCCGTCGGCTCATCGACAATCAGGATTTTCGGATCGTTCAGCAACGCCTGGGCGATGCCTACCCGTTGCTTCATGCCGCCAGAAAGCTTGCCCATTTTCGTTTTCCGTTTTTCCGTGAGGTTCACCATTTCAATCAGCTCGGTTATTTTTCCAGCTGCCGCTTTCTTCTCCATCCCTTTGAGGCTCGCAATATAATAAAGGAATTTTTCGACGGTAAAATGCTTGTAATAACCGATGTGCTGCGGAAGATAGCCAAGCAGGTCGCGGTACCGGTCGCCCATTTTGCCGATTTCTTCCCCATTCAATGTAATCGTTCCTGACGTAGGTCTCGAGACCGCTGCAAGCATCCTCATCAAAGTCGTTTTTCCTGAACCATTCGCTCCCAGGAATCCATAGACGCCATTGGTCAATTCCGTCGTTACGCCGTCTACAGCATGTTTGTCTTTGAATGTTTTCACCACATGATCGAGTTTAAGCTTCATATTTTTCCTCACCCATTCCCATCTTTCTGATACTTGTAATATTTATGACCCACACCAGGACCCCTGTGAGAATCAGGCCTGCCGCCGGCAAGACGCCGATCTTGCTGAACATTTCGGCTATGCCAGGCATTCTGAAGCCGGCAGACGAGACGGCGATCCAAAGGGTAATAAATGTGGCACTGGCTGAAACCGCCTTCGTTTTCAATGCGAGCAGAAAAGCAATTCCCGTGATCAGTACATACGGCACTGTCCATGACAGAAACAGCCTGGCGATCTGTATTTCGGGGTTAATGGTTAAAAGAACTGCCGTAAGACCAGCGTTCACAACCAGATTGTAAAGACCGACCACAAACAGTCGGGAAGTCAGGATCTGCTGGGCATTATATTTAAGCGTCAGCTCCAGCTCCATCATTCCTTTGTCCCTGCTTTTCAGGATTTCAAAGATCCCCACGATAAAAGGCAGCGGGGCCAGCATGAAAATCGTTGTATACGGATTGTCACTCCACTCAATAAGGCTTACCATGCCAAGCAACAGGAACAGGCCATTCAAAGTCCAGAATCCCCAGCCGAAATTCATCAGTTCCCGCGCACTGTTCAGCAGGAGGGAATTGGCCTTGCGCTTAATGGCTTCGCTTCTGGTTTCTCTTACCGGCACCTTGGCCATGATGAACTCAATCGAAGTTTCCAGCTCATCTTCATCCGGAAAATCCACTTTATAGGAATCGAGATATTCTTTTAGGTCATGATCCATTTTTGTTCCGCTCATCCATCTCACTCCTGTTCAAATATAGTTTCAGCTTGCCAAGGCCCTGCTTCAGCCGCGATTTCACTGTCGACTCAGTCGCGTTCGTCACTCTGGCAATCTCGGATATTTTCATATCGTTATAGTATTTAAGTAATATGGCTTCACGCTGGAAATCCGGCAGCACATTAAGCGCTTCTTTGATCTCTTTTCGTTTCTCATTTTTTTCGAAAATGGAGGATACACTTTTATCCGTTTTCGCTTCGTATTCGTGAAGTTCATATGTATGGGTGTTATTTTGATGTGCCTTGCTTTTGAAATAATCCTTCGCATGGTTGCTCGCAATCGTCAGGCACCAGCTCCTGAATTCCCCGGATCCCTTGTATTTCCCCAGATTGTTCAGGATTTTGATGAATGCCTCCTGGGTCAGATCAAGCGCCAGCTCCTTATCCCCGGCCATCCGATATAAAAAACTGTACACAAGTTTATAATGCCGCCTCACCAGAACCTCCTGGCTCGACCGGCTCCCCCGCAATATATCAGCAATCAGTTCCTGATCCTTCATATCCTCACCTCCACTTAGCTAACGAAATTTTTTGATAAAAGATTTAAAGATACGAAAAATATTATTCTTTTTCATTATACGGTCTCTGGCAGGCAATAAAAAAACCTAATCACAGAGATTAGGTTTTTCATCCATATTTCTTCTGGTGTTCTTTTTTCATCTTAAGATACTCTTGATCCGTTCTGGCCTGTTTCCATTTTTCCATGAAGATTGCTGCTGATTCAGCCTTCACTGGATCGTTTTGCCGCTCCTTCACCTTGCCGTCATCATCATATTTCCTGCCACCCTTATAATTGGTATACCGGCGGGCACGGGTGTAGCCCATCTGCAGGAATTTCCTTGCCATATCCATGCCCACGAAATCGTTATTCGTTTTGTAATCCAGGAACATCTGGTAAATTTTTTCTGATGATCCTGTAGCGATGTCCGGTGTCTTGAACCGCCAATGCGGCAGGATTTCACTTTTATAGGGTTCTACGAGCAAAACGCCCTGTTCCCCCCTGCCTACGCGGTACAATTCTGGCTGCTCACGAAAATCAATGCTGTCAAAATCGAGATCATAATTGAAGGGCATGTTACCATTCCTTTTTAATGGCTGTTTACCCTTTTATACCGCACAGTAACAATCACCGTTATGGGCTGAGCGAATAGACTATAGGCATGAGCACGATGAGTGGGGTGAGATGATTGGTTAAGTACCAGCCTTTCCGAGGAACAGTCAGTATGATCAATGATTTTTCAATTACGCCATCAGGCGAAAACGCAGGCTGCTATCGTTTGATGTCTGTCATCGATGGAACAGGAGCGCAAGTGAATTTTGTGATTGAACCGCGGACTTACTTTGTCGATCAGGCGATGGTGGGCGTCGGTGATCAGGTGACAGGCTATTATGACGCCGATGCGCCGGTGCCATTGATTTACCCGCCACAATACCGGGCACTTGTCATGGTAAAAGAAACACCTGGGCAGAATGTGAAAGTCGATTTTTTCAACAGGCAGCTGATCAGCAGCGATGGCATGCTCAAGCTTAATCTGGCCCCCGGGACACCAATTTTATTGGAAAATGGCCAGAGGTTCACAAAAAGCCCCGCAAACAGGAATTTGATCGTGGTTTATGGCCCAACCACCTTCAGCATCCCGGCGCAAACGACACCATACAGGATTATTGTTTTATGTTGAAAGAGGCAGCTTCGTTTCTGCCTCTTTTTTCAGTAATGCCCATGGTTTCAGCTTATTTAATCAAACGTTTGATTAACAGTCCCATAATGGATTTTTACCGACATCCTGCCAAATATCTGAATGCTCCAGTTCCCCTGCCAGCTGGAAAAGCAAATCCTCTCTTCCCCTCCCTGCCATCACCTGCACTCCGACTGGCAGTCCGTCCTTTGTCTGGTGCAATGGCAGTGACATCGCTGGCTGGCCTGTAAGATTGGCGAGCTGGGTGAATGGCGTTCGAGCGAGATTCTTTTGGGCAATTTGATCGACGATTCCCGCCTTTTTCAAAACACTGCCGAGTCCTAGCTTGCCGACCGTACTAATCAAGAACTTTTCAGATGATGACGGCTCGAGCTCTCCGATTTTTGCTGGCGGATGAGCGGTGGTTGGTGTGATGTAAAAATCATAGGTTTCATGGAAGGTTTCCATCTGGAGGGCCGCCCTGTCCCATTCTCTTAAACTTAAAACGAATTCCTCTGCAGAAGTTGCCTTGCCAAGCAGGCCGAGCAGCCAGGTGGTAGGCTCCACATCCGCTGAAGTTGCTTTCCGACCAAGTACTTCCTCTAATGAGGCTAAAAGAGCTGCCGTCTCTCCGAAGTACATCGTCAAATAGCTTGTCGCGATTTCATGGCCATCAACTGGTGCTTCCACCTCTTCAATCTGGTGACCCATCGTTTCGAGCAGCCGGACCGTTTTCAGGACAGCCTCCCTGCAATCAGCGTCAACCTCAGTGCCGATCGGCGATTTTACGGAAAAAGCAATCCGCAGCTTTTTTCCAAGAGGAGTGCTTGCCGCTGAAAGATAGCTGCCTTCAAATGGCTGGGCAGAAAATGCACCGGCTTTTTCATGTCCATGAAGTGCATCCAGCATAGCCGCACTGTCCCTGACTGAACGCGTAAGCACATGTTCCGCCGAAGCGCCCTGCCATGCCCGTCCATAATTCGGTCCAACCGGGGTGCGGCCGCGGGTCGGTTTCAGTCCGAACAAACCGCAATAGGCAGCAGGAATCCGAATCGATCCTCCGCCATCGTTGGCGCCAGCAATCGGAACGATCCCCGAGGCAACAGCCGCAGCCGATCCCCCGCTCGATCCGCCAGGTGTGTGGTCAAGATTCCACGGATTGCGTGTCGGTCCGTAATGAGCGGGTTCGGTCACAGCGACCAGTGCGAATTCAGGTACATTCGTCTGGCCCGTGAACACCACGCCAGCCTGGCGCAGGCGTCTGGCATACTCTGAATCTGCTTTTGCCCGGTAATTTAAAAATGCCCTGGAACCCGCAGTGATCGGTTCCCCTTCGATTTCCTGCGAGATATCCTTCAGGAATATCGGTACTCCCGCAAAAGCGCCTGTCAGTTGCTGCCCAGCGGACTTCCGCGCCTGCTCGTACATCTTATTAATCACCGCATTCATTTTCGGATTCAGTGAATCCGTTAACCGGATCGCTTCCTGCACCAGTTCAAGAGGCAGAACTTCTTTCTTTTTTACCAAATCCGCTAGACCAAGCCCGTCATAGTCTTTGTAATTGAAACCCTCCATCGCCCACACCACCGTTTATTTTTATATCTACCATTCTATAAAAATATTGAAATCCCTCTTTCGTTATACCTGGTTTATCGGTGACCTGTTTTTTCTGATTCTGGGTTTTTAGGGTGCCAATGCGGTCTATTGGTTACCTGTTTTCACGGTTTCTGGTTTTTTCGGACACCAATATGCTCTATTGGTGACCTGTTTCCCCTTTTTTTGGATTTTTCGGGCTCCAATATGCTCTATTGGTGACCTGTTTTCCCTGTTTTTGGTTTTTCCGGGCACCAATACGGTCTATTGGGGACACGTTTCTCCAGTTTCTGGATTTCCGTGACACCAATACGCTCTATTGGAGACACGTTTCTCCAGTTTCTGGATTTCCGTGACATCTATACGCTCTATTGGGGACACGTTTCTCCAGTTTCTGGGTTTACACAGCTCCAATACGCTTTATTGGAACCTCAATTCTCCAGTTTCTGGATTTCTATGACTCCAATATGGTCTATTGGGAAACCCATTATCCAGTTTCTGGATTTTCACGTATCCAATACGTTCTTTTGAGGACACAATTCTCCAGTTTCTGGATTTCCACAGTTCCAATATGGTCGCCAAAAAGCCTGATCCAATAAATCAGATCAGGCTCCTGTAAGATTTGTTCATCCCTAGTATTTCTTTCAAGTTATCTCGATGCTTCTCTAGGTCGAATTCGGAATTATTCAGGATGTGCGCAGGCATGTGCAGGTTTTTAAGAATCCTGTTCTCGAGTTCCTGTCTTGCTTTAAGGACATCTATGGTGCCTTCCAGCTCGATCAAACCATTTACGAGCCCGTATCCTTGAGATGTATAATAATGAACGAATCCATTAAACCAGTCATCAGACCGTTCGGTTACTGCTTTGCGGAAAGACTTCTCTATATCTTCCTGATTTACGTAGACAAGTAATGGATTCAGAGACTCAACTGTCTCGGCAAGTTTTTTGACATAATTAATGGTTACTTCTTCGGGTGCTCCATACTTGATCATGCCCACGGTCACAGGGTTCTGGATAAAACAACATTCAAAAATATAGACTTTTTCTTCGGCTGCTGCTTGTTTTGCAAACTCTTCCCAGCTTTCCGAGATGACTGCGATATTTTCTTCCAGTGAAAGTTCATATACATCTTTCCTCGAAATAGCAGCAAACAATTCGTCCGGAAAACCACTGCCTAATTCATTTTTGATTTTCATATATGGCAGCAGATGCCGTCCCCTCTTGATGGATACCCATTCTTGAAAAACCTTACTGAGACCGCCGCTCTCTTTAAGAAGTTCTTCAAATTCTTCCTCGGTAAAATAAGCAACCCCCTCATAATCCGCCGGATGATCAAGGTTCCCTTCCCGGTAAAGCTCGGCAGATACTTGATTCTCGCTGAGGAGTTCATGTATCAATCCCGCGGTTGTCGATTTTCCCGATCCCGGAAGTCCCTCTACTAAAATTAATTTAGCCTTCATTCCATACACTCCTAAATATCAGTTCTCACGATAATTCTCCATCGCAGGCATGTTTTCCTTTTTACATAAGAAAAAGAGACTAATCCGATTTGGATTAGCCTCACTTAAAATTACCTGTTAGTCATCCTTCTCTTCAAGATCCTTAATCAGTGCCTTCATTTCGCTGATTTCTTTCCTCTGTGTTTCGATGATGCCATCCGCCAGTTTTCGCACTCGGGGATCTTCGATATTGGCGCGTTCACTTGTAAGAATCGCGATGGAATGATGCGGAATCATTGCTTTCATCCATGACACGTCATCGACGGTGGTCTGGCTGCGGACGAGGAACAGCGAAACCGCAATTACCAGTGCACTACCTGCGTATATGCCAAGGTTCACTTTCTTATTTGTGTACATTTTGCTCATGAATGCCAGCATGACAATCGCCATGACCCCACCCATGATCAACGCCATATAGAATCTTGTTTCACTGAAGAATACATGATCAATACTGTACGTATTGAAGTACATCAGGATCAGCATGATGATCGTGGACGTCAGGACCATCAGGCCAAACCTGCCGTAATTATTTTTCATTCTTTCTCCTCCTAATATCATTCTTTATTTTTCGAATACCCTTATGGCTAATAATTATTCATCGAATACCTATTGGTTTGCATTTTGTGGAAAAGGGGTAAATACGGTTTGGCTATAGCGCAGCATTTTCATCAGTTAACTGATTATTCTTTTTTCAATAATTATCGAATAATTTTCAATAAACTTTCTTTTTGAAGAAAAACCGCAAAGAATCCTTATATACCAACGTTTTATAAGGTTCTTTCCTGAAATTGTTTTTGACAATTCACACTACGAAAAGTATTCTAGAATAGATAAACAGGGAGGGGTAACCATGTCAAACCATAATAGGCAGAAAATTGTGGACAGTGTCCCGCAGACTGGATTCTTCGGACATCCTAAAGGACTTTTCACACTTTTCTTCACTGAGTTTTGGGAACGCTTTTCTTACTATGGAATGAGAGCGATCCTTGTATTCTACATGTACTATGAAGTATCAAGAGGCGGCCTGGGCCTTGATGAAACATTAGCGCTTTCCATCATGTCCATTTACGGCTCACTCGTCTATATGTCAGGTGTCATCGGCGGATGGCTTGCTGACCGCATTTTCGGTACATCCAGAGCCGTGTTCTACGGCGGAATCCTGATCATGCTGGGACATATCGCGCTAGCCATTCCAGGAAGCGTATCGATGTTCTTCGTGTCGATGATCCTGATCGTCATCGGTACAGGTCTTTTGAAGCCAAACGTATCAACTGTCGTTGGTGAAATGTACAGCGAAACAGATGCTCGTCGTGACGCTGGTTTCACGATTTTCTACATGGGTATCAACGCTGGTGCATTCCTTGCGCCGCTGATCGTTGGAGCAGTCTCTGACGCTTATAACTTCCATTTCGGCTTTGCAATTGCCGCAATCGGTATGTTCGTTGGACTAGTTGTTTTCGTTCTGACAAAGAAAAAGAATCTGGGTCTTGCTGGTACAGCTGTGCCAAACCCGCTTTCACCCTCTGAAAAGAAGAAAACATTTACAATTCTTGGTATAGCAATCGTTGCAATAGGTATTTTAAGTGTTGTTTTAATTAATGCAGGTCTTTTAACATTTGAAAGCTTTATAAATCTTGTGACAATCCTTGGTATCTTAATTCCGACTGCTTACTTTATCGTTATGTATCGCAGCCCTAAAACAACAGAAGTTGAACGTTCACGTGTTCTTGCTTACATTCCGTTGTTCCTGGCTGCTGTTATGTTCTGGGCAATCCAGGAGCAAGGTTCAACCATCCTTGCGAACTATGCGGACAAGCGTACACAGCTAGAATTCGCCGGAATCTCAATCTCTCCGGCATGGTTCCAGTCATTGAACCCATTATTCATCATTATCTTTGCACCAATTTTCGCTGGATTCTGGGTGAAGCTTGGTGATCGCCAGCCATCAATTCCAAAGAAATTCTCTTTCTCATTGATTTTTGCTGGTCTTTCATTCCTGGTCATCCTGATTCCTGGATACTTCTCAGGAACAGATGCACTTGTCAGCCCATTATGGCTAGTTCTAAGCTATCTGATCGTTGTATTCGGTGAATTGCTGATTTCCCCAGTTGGTCTGTCAGCAACAACCAAACTAGCACCGGCTGCTTTCTCTGCACAAACAATGAGCCTTTGGTTCCTTGCAAGTGCCGCCGCACAAGCGATCAATGCACAAATCGTTAAATTCTACTCTGCAGATACAGAAATGACTTACTTCGGAACAATCGGTGGAGCATCCATCGTTCTTGGTATCATCCTGTTCATCATGTCTCCTAAGATTCAGGCATATATGAAGGGAATTAAATAATAACAAAAGACGGCTTTCTCCAGATAAGGAGAGCCGTCTTTTTTTGTGCCATATTTAAATACTTAAGATCTTATTCAGGTTCGACTCTTTCCGATATCTGATGATGCTCATATCTTCGTTGATTTCCTTGGATTCACCGGTTCGCCTATACCCCATCTTTTCATATAAATAGCAGTTCCGCTCTTCAGTGAGGATGGTATCCAGCTCCCAGGCATCTGCTTCAGGATGCATGAGTTCAAGCCGTTTCATCACTTGCTGAGCGATTCCCCTGTTCTGGCAGCTTTCGAGGATATTGATTATATGCAGCCTCATCAATCCGGGGGACTTTTCATAGACATGGACGCTTCCAGCCAAATTGCCATCAAAGAGGATTTTATAATAATCCCCTCGTTCAAATTTTGCTGAAAATCTCTCCATCGTTTGCGTGACAGGACTTGTTTCATGGTCATTGTATTTTTTATAGAGAGGCATGAAAACTTCCTTTTGCAATGTTAAAAGCTCCTTGGCATCGTCTAGTGTAGCTTTTTTCAGGGAGATGCTTGAATTGACCATTTCAAATAACAGGTCGAAATAGTTAAAAGGGATAAATTCACCGTTTTCAACCATTTCCTTTATCTCTTCTTCACTTGCCCACTTAGCCTCCGCCACTTCCTCTTCCTGAAGATTTAAATCCTCAAGGGCGACATTTTGCCTGACCAGCCAGACATCATCGAAGCCTTCCAAAAACTTCACGGTAAATAAGCGTTCCGCTCTTTCCATGTCCAGGTCGATTCCGATTTCTTCCTTCGCCTCGCGAATAGCAGCCTGCTCACTATCATCGCCCATGATGGCAGAACCCGCAGCCGAACAGTCCCACATATTCGGAAAGCCGATTTTCCACGGCTGCCTCTTCTGGATCAAAAACTGGCCATCATCATTCACGATCCAGACATGGACAACCAGATGATGATCCCCAGGCTTCATCTCCTGCCCGCGTTCGTGGATTCGATCCGTCATATGCCGGTATTGGTTGTAAATATTCCATAGTTCCACCCTGCAATACTCCCCCTGTCCTATTAGTTGTTCTTAAATTATACAGGTTTTTTCTAGAAAAACAGTTCCTGAAATATAAAACTGTATTCGTAAAGATTGTTGTTAAGATCCTAAAGCCGATTTTAACGTGATAATAAGCCATTTTGTAGTTCGGAATTAAGTGTGCAGGCTCTTTTCTCATCATTAGCTTAAATATTGTGGAAAAGCAGAGGTCAACCAATCCAATTTAGTAGCCAAAAGCAACAAAAGTTGAGAAAAGAGCCCTATAAAAAAAGAAGCATGCTCACCATGCTCCTCCATTCTCTATCTCACGCTCTTCCGTCTCATCCACTGCGTCGCTGCCCATTTGTCGCCGATGATGACTGGGGCTCCGCCGTGAAGGGTTAGGTCGTTCAAGTCTTGATTGTCATAGAAATATTCGAAATACACAGCCATGCCTTTTTGCGGGGAGACGGCGAAGTTGAGTTTTGGGAAGTAGGTTTCTCCGCCCTCTTCGACATCATTCAGGTACATGACGAGTGTGCTGATTCTAGGGTTACTTACGTTTGACGCGAAAAAGTCAAAATGGGCTTTGTACTCCTGGCCGATTTTATAGTTCAGGATTTGCAGGCCTTCTCCGTGTTCATTGGGAATGCCCATAATTTGCGAAATTCTTTTTTCTACACGCGCCACCACGTCATTTTCTGTTTCATCAATAAATGTGCTGCTGCTCGTCCTGAGTTCATCGACTTCACGGGTGTTGCCGATTTTGGAGCGCTGCAGCTTGTCCTTTGACAGCTGGATCAGTTCATCGCATTCTTCGTCACTTAGCACATTCCCCAAGATGACGATTAACGGTTCTTCCATTCTGGCAATTATGTTGATTTCACGATCCTCGGTTTTGATTCTATTTCCGATATGATTAAAAATCGTTGGTTCTTTTACAGTTAAATCAACAGCATCCATTCTCAACTTTCATCAACCTCTTAATTATGAATTTTCCGAAAACTAGATTGATATATATACGAAAGCATTATTCATTCTCTATGTTCCCTTGTTTCCTCCTGTAATTCAAAATGGATGACAAAACCGAATCTATAACTCTATTCAATTTTTCAATTTATTTTACAACGCGGGAAGCTGATTTACTATCTTTTTTTTCAGGAAATAAGGGCCTAATTCGAACCAAAAAAACGCCACAAGTTTGCGGTGGCCCGTTTTACACAATGGTCACCCATACGCCTGTGACGCGATTGTGAATAGTGTATGGTTTCTGTCAGGCATTTCCTTCGTATGGATTGCCATTACTGGAGGGTTGCTGACTTTTACAAATCCGCTTTGTTCCAGGAAAGCCATCAGCTTCTCCTGTCCTGAAGGTACGTCTACCCTTAATTTCCCTTGATGATTGGAGGCAAGCCGGTCAATGATTAATTCTGCCATTCTTTGATCCGGTGCAACGACCGGGCCCAAAGTCAGATTAACAGAACCTAATACAGAAAGGCCAAATCCAATGATTCTTGAATTCTCATCTTTCACGACGATACATTGATTTGACTGTTGGATTCTATTGCGAAGGAAGACACTTCTTTTCTCGCCGAAAGCTGCTCCATCCAGCTCAAGAATATCTTCCAATTCTTCGTCCTTAAAAGCTTCTATTGAAATCTCGCTTATATCTTCCAGATTGGTTGGATTAAATTTGTCACAAAGATATTTATGGACATAGTCAACAACTGTAAAACCCAATTTCTCGTATAAGGGTTGGCCATCAGGCGTAGCAATTAACAGGATAGAGCGATCACGACCGCTGTCTATACATTTTTGCATAATCTCTTTTCCAAGACCGAGCCCTCGATAATCGCTATGAACAATCACCATGCCAATTGAAGCGAGCATACGGTCATAGTGAATGATTGCTGCACTGGAGACAACCTGGCCTTCGCTATTCTTGTGGCCATATATTTTATAGGATGAGGATAATAGAGTTGCAACTTCCTCCTCATCATAATCCCAGCCGACTGATGCAGACAGCTCAATCAAGCCTCTCGCATCCCTTACGTTCAATTCGACTAATTCAATTAATTTTTTTGATGGCTTCATAAAGGCTTCTCCTCTATTTTTCAAATTCAACTTCCAATGGTCATTTGAAGAAAACTAGCATCTGAGAACGCCTTCCGATGGAGTTTCCTTGCTTGAGCATGATCCCAGAACATCGCGCTCTCCATGCAGCTGATATTATGTTTTTCCCAACCATATAGCTCTCCTGTCTTTCCAGGTTAAAAACAAAGAGAATCCCAGTACTCATCAGGATTCTCCCTTAACCTATACCGTTTCATTTCTATCATATAACCTGCCAGCTGTATCAACAATCAATTCTTTTAGCTCGACGTGATTCACCCAATCTTCGGGGATTGCGTTAAGACCATGGCAGGCACCAAGGATATTCCCGCAAATCGAGCCGGTCGAGTCACTATCGCCATCATGATTCACTGACATGATAACTGCCTTCCGGAAGTCTGTTTCTTTCAAAGCACAGTACAATGCAATCGCAAGTGCTTCCTCGGCTACCCAGCCTTCACCCAGCCTAGAAATCGCCTCTTCATGATTCAGTTCACTCTCCGCAAGTTCAATCGCAGCTTCCATCGCCTTCAACGTCTCTTCATGCTGAGGATGGCTTCTCAAAATCGCAATTGCACGCTCGGCACTTTCGGCTATATTTTTACCATTAAGCAGTTCTGCAATGATGACTGCGAGTGTACCAGCTGCCAGGTATCCTGAAGGATGTCCATGGGTGATGGCCGCTATTTCTGCAGCCACAATAAAGGCTTGCTCCGGATCATTATGTAAAAATAAACCGACTGGTGCGACCCGCATGACTCCGCCACAGCCTTTGCTGTCATTGATCGGCCTTTCGATCGTTCCCATTTTGTTGCTTTCAAGCGCCGACAGGCATGTATGACCCGGCGCCCTTGCCGAGAACAATTCCTTATAGTTTAAAATTCTATTGCTCTCCTCATGGGGCTGGGGATCAAGCAGCCAGTCATAATGCTCATCCGGCATGCTTCTTGTCTGGGTATAAAGCCAGCGCAAATAAGATTGATAGACTCCGCTTCCCACATAACTCCCAATTCCCCGCTCGCTGATACGGTCTTTCGCCCAGATCAGGCCATCAGCAGTAAACAGCGTCATCTGGGTATCATCGGAAATCATCGCTTTCCCTGTATAACGATTCAACTCAAAATCTGTTATTCCGTCTTCCCCAAATCGCGATTTAATCTCATCAAGCTTCATGAACTCAACTGTATAACCAAGAGCATCTCCAATCGCACCGCCAAGCAATGACGCTATGAACAAATCTTTTTTAGACATAGGGACTCCTTTTGGATTTGTAATGTATTAATAGTATTCTTCACCATATCGTCCAAATCCTTCATTTTTAACCAACGGGGACAGCTATCTTCATACAGTCTTCGTCCAGAGCTTCGTCAAATCCACATATCCAAAATGCTTGATCTCGATGTTCATCAGATTGATAGAGAATGGGATTTGCCGCTTTATGTAATACAGGGGCACACACAGGGATTGGTCTTTCATATATTGTTCAATCTGCAAATGGAGGCTATTCCATTGTTTAAATGGCTTCGTTGTATAGTAAGCGAGTTTCCCCTGCAAATATTCATCTCTTTCAACCAGGTAGTGCAGCGGTGAGAAGCTGTTTTTCAAAAAGAAAAAGTAGGAAAAACTCTGGTTCATTTCGAAAATTTCTCCGTGGATAAATAGGTCCGCTTCCATTTTCACGTCAGGATCATATAGTGCATCCTGAAAAGAGACTTCCTTCATTTCGACATCCAGGCCAGCTGCTTCCAGTTTTTCTTTTAGCCAAAAGGAAGTGTTCGTCGTGTAGTTCACATAGTTCATCTTGAGGGGCTCTGTTAAGGATGGCTTTGGCCTATCCGGCATGTCGTAGGACCTGGACAAGCCGATCAGGCAGCCTTCATTGTTGCCCTTGATCCTTCCATCAACATCCTGAAGCTCATCCCGATGCCGGTCGATGACCATATGGATGTAGTCCCGCACTTCCTGACGCGCCATGTCCGAGCTGCGATATGGATTCATCACCACAATGCCAAATCCTGAGTCACTTTCCACCTTGAAGGTATCGACTTGTTTCGATTCATGGCCGGCATGATAGACGACCTGGAACTCTTTAGGTACCTGGATGAACTCTACACGATCAAGCAGCGGCCGATACCCGTAATATTGCCTGAACGCACTAAGAGCTGTTTTCTCCGCCGATTCCTCGGCCAGATAAAATCCTCCTGTCCCGAGCAGCCTTCCATTCACTTCTTTAAAAATACTTGCCGCCAAGAGACCCAGGAGCTGGAGAACATAGGAGCAGCCACCAGGGAAGTCGAGCTTCACCACCAGTCGAGATGGAGTCGTGATTTCCGTAATGGGTTCCCATAGGTCTGCAAAGTTCTCATCCTGCTTCATTTGCTGCAAACAATCGACGGTATCCTCCGCTTTTAAAATCGAGCCATCGTGGAAGGCAACATCCTTTCTTAAATACAGTAAGAGTTGGGTATCTTTATATTCCCAGCTATGGGCCAATTCCGGTTCAACCGAATCGTCAGCATTCAGGGTGACGAGCCGGTTATAGAGATTGGCGATGATATTTGCACTTTGGGCATCCGCTAATTTTAACGGATGAAAAGTCACAAAAGGATAAAACCTTGGAATGATCAAGCTGTCCTGGCCTTCCTGGTGAAAACCCAGTTTCCCCTGGAAAGCAGCCATCAGCCGCTGTTTCGTTTCTGCCGACCAATCCAGCAGCAATAATTTACTTACAGACTCGATTGGTTCTTTTTCCAGACCTTTGAAAAATAGATCTTCATATTCCTGCTCGACTTGACGATTCCACTCCAGAGAGGAGGTATTGCCCCTTCCCCTGCCGGACTGGAACGTGAGCCAGCCTTCCTCCTGCCATAGCTGCAGTTTTCGGCGAGTCTGCTTCGTACTGAGCATCAGGACTTCCGCAATTCCCTCTACTTTTACGGCTCCTGATTTGACCTGATTCCATAACAATAGTAAATAGCGATCCATATGTTCTCCTTAAAAGTAGACATTTTTATTTAAAAAGGGAATTTTTAGTTCTATCCGTCTCCTTTAATATACAGATTATAGAAGGAGGCTGGCAATATGAAATGGAAAGAATATCCTCAAAACCTGAAAGTCCGCTTAATTACGTCATTTTTTAACCGTGCGATTTCGAGTGCCGTCATGCCGTTCATGGCTTTATTTTTCGCGCAGCATAAAGGTGCTGTGTGGGCAGGGATTTTCCTGGGCATCAATGTTTTCATTGCGTTTATTGGCAATTTGATTGGCGGGTATATATCAGACCGTTTTCACCGCAAAACGATTCTGCTGCTAACATCTACAATCAGCGCTGTCACTTTTGGAGCGATGACGGTCAGCTTGCTGCCTGAACAAAAATGGATCACAGTCTTCGCTGGGGGATATATGTGTTTCATGTTGTTCAACAGTTTAGGCCGTCCATCGATGCAAGCCATTATCATCGATTCAACGACAGCCAAAAACCGTAAAGCCATTTACGCTCTCGACTACTGGTTCACGAACTTGTCTCTGGCAATAGGTGCTGCACTCGGCGGATTGTTTTATGCCCATCACCAGCTGGCTTTGTTTACGGCATTGACAGCTGCCTCTGCAGGTTTGCCAATCGCGTATGCAATCTGGCTCCAGGACACATCTGTTCCACAATTGGAGCAAAAACATAAAAATATCTTTATCGACCTGATTGCCAACTACAAAGTTGCATTGCAGGATAAACCATTCGTCATGGCGATTCTCGGAAGCATGTGCATTTACTCAGCTGAATTCTCGCTCAACAGCTATATCGGCGTGCGTTTGGCTGATGAATTCCGTCCGCTGTTTGTTGGCAATTTTGAACTATCAGGCGTGAGGATGCTCAGTATACTGAATATCCAGAACATGCTTCTCGTTGTAATGCTGACTTTTATCGTCACAAAAATCACGGACAAGTTCGATAAGAAAAAGATGCTGCTGGCGGGGCTGATTTTTTACAGCATTGGATACATCGTGATGACGTCTGCAAATGTGTGGTACGCTTTGCTTTTGTTCAACCTGGTTGCAACCATCGGAGAGCTGATTTACTCGCCAATAGCCAATGCTGAAAAAGCGAATATGATGCCAGAAGACAAACGCGGCTCCTATTCAGCGTTTTCAGGCATCAGCTTCAGCGGCGCAGACTTGATCGCCCGTTCAACGATCATCATGGGGGCCTTTTTAGTGCCGAGCATGATGAGTGTGTATATTGGCATCATTTTGATGGCGGGAACATCGTTGCTGTATGGCGGGTTGTTTGTGGTTCGTGGGAAGAAACGAAAAGAGTTGTTTGTGAAAACTGTATAAAAAAAGAGGGAAAACCTTGGGTGCAGGTTTTCCCTCTATTCATTTCACGTCTGAAGAGTCGTCGTAATCGTAGCGGAAGCCGTCTGTTTGATTAGCAGAGGGTTCGTTCTTTTCGTTTTTCTGCTGCTGTTCAACCGGATTCTTATCTGGTTGCCTCTTGTCAGGGTTCAAATGCGTTGCCTCCTTTTTGACTTCTATTATCCCAAGTCAATTCTTCTTATATTCATAAGGCTGACGATTGGGGAAATACTAGGAGTATAAATCCTGACAGAACGAGGAAGCCAATGCAGCGCAATTACGCAATCGACTTCATCAAATTTTATGCCATCGTGGCAGTTGTCATCATCCATACCTTCCCTGGCAATGATCAGCCAGGCTATTTTGTCCTTGATAACCTTTCAAGATTTGCCGTCCCGTTTTTCTTCGCCGCATCAGGCTATCTGTTCAGCCTTAAGGTGAGCGAGAATCCGCAGTCCTTTGCTTACTTCAGGAAATATGTCACAAAAATCCTGAAGATTTACGTTAGCTGGCTTATTTTCTATTTCGTCTATGATGTGTCGAGAATCATACTGACCAACGAAAATCCTTCAGATGAACTTTCGAAGTATATGGAAAATATGACCGCCCTCAACCTTCTCTATTACGGCCAGGGGACGAGCGGCTATCAGCTGTGGTTCGTGATTTCACTAGTGTGGAGCACCGCGATTTTATACCTCTTTTACAGGCTGAAAAGAGTCAGGCTGCTGTTGGTGATCGCCCTTTGTTTCAATCTACTCGGCCTGTTTGGACAGTCTTATTCGATATTCGATGAGCTGCCGGTGAGCACTACCCGGGCCGCTCTATATGTCAGCCTGTTTTATACAGTGCTGGGATTCTGGCTAGCCAATGTTCAAGCGTGGCAAAAATATAGCGGAAGGATTTATTTCTACCTGTTTGGCCTTTTTACCATCCTGCAGGTTCTGGAGGGATTCTGGCTTCAAAAGGGGTTGGATGCTAAACATGGAGAGTACTTCCTATCAACGATTTTCCTTACCATATTTCTGTTCCTGTACGCCTTAAGCAACCCCAATCTCGGCAAGGGCTTATTCATCACAAAAATCGGGGCAAACTCGCTCGGAATATATGCCATTCATGTTTTCTTCATAGATATGGTCGATTTCCTCTTTGAAAAAATCGGCTTGGAAAAGAGTACCCATAACTTACTGCAGAATTTAGTGGACGCGTCTCTTGTTTTTGTTGTGTCGTACGTTGCTTACAAGCTGATTCAGTCTGCTAAGCAGGCGTTAATCAACAGAGCCTGACCCATCATGGATCAGGCTCTGTTCTATGGAAGTCCCTATCTCTCCTCAATTAAATCCCGCTCCAGCCGTTCCAAAATCCGCCGCTTCTGATAAAGCATCGTCCCGGTCTCGGCAAGGTCGCTGACCATCGACCGATTGGCGAAGGCGCCGAACACGATTCCGGCTACCGGCACCATCTGGAGCAGCTTTTTCCAGCCGAAGGATTCTGTATAAGTCAGCGTCACCTCGCGCCAGCCCTGCAGCTGGGAAATGACTTCACGCGATTTGTTTTCATTGTTAAAATCGGTCAGTTCGTTCAGGATCGCCTGTTTTCCGACTACATCGGCGGAGGAGTACTGCAGGCATTTAATGATGAATACTCTTTCCTTTTTATCATGTGGATCGTACCCATGGATGATGGCGATGTCCTGCAATGTTTTTAGCGAGAGGGCAAGGACCGCAGGAATATCAATTGCCAGGGTGAAAATCCCGCCAATCCCTGTGCTGGCTCCCTGGATCGTTGCGGCCTTTTTTCGCTGCTCGCCAAGGGCCAGGGAGGCTTTCTTCATTTCCTCTACTGGTACATTCTCAAGGTCAGATAACTGGTTAACTCTCCTGCCTGTCTTTTTCTCAAAGTATTGAAACACTGATTTCTCGCTGGTCAAATACTGGCCGCCGGTTTGAATGTAACTACCCATCTCATCAAGCAGGAGCCCGACCTTCTCCTGGATGAACTTTGGCGTGAACCGGTCAAGCATCTTGAATGGAAGCCTGGTCAACTTCTCCCAAAACCACAAGCCTTTCTGGTCCTTCTCCCACTTTTCGATTTGCTTCAATTCCTGCAATAAATAATCCTGTGAATCCATGCTCAACCATCCACCTGTCATTTTTGATACTATATTAACGGTGTACACCATCAGAAAGTTTCATTTTACATCGAGATTATAGTGTTCCTTCGCCAGCAGTTTGAACTGGCTCGCATCGATTTCTTCCTTCGCAACCTGGCCATCCATCCAGCGGGTGAAGCTCGTTTCTGTCAGAACCATGCTGCCGTCAGCAGTCACCCTGGTAAGCAGCGGCTTCTTATTAAAAGGGGATTGTGGATGTTCGGTGATGATTTTCTTCATTTCGGATAAGTCACTTACATCGTCAACCGGATCACGGGAATCAAAGGCGTATCCGATTCTCCAGTCAGTGTCCTTATTCTTAAGCTTCATCTCTAAAAAGCAGTCACCGAATTCACTTTCTTCTTTTTTCACCCGGAACTCCCCGGTGGGTGTGATGGTTTCGGAGCCATCAAGTGGAACTGGCCTCAACGGCAGATTCCCCCCGAAACCTGTATCGATCAAATACCGCTCGCCTCGATCGTTCAGGATGATCGCTGCATGCGTCCTGCCAGTTGGGCTAAAGCCGTTAAGTTCAGGGACGTATACAGACCCGCGGACCAGCTGGACATCAAGGCCATTTTCTTTTAAAAACAGATATAAAATCCCGTTAAGATCATAACAAAGACCGCCTTCGTTTCGGTGGAGAATTTTATCCACGAGGCTGCCCTCATTCAATTCATCAATACTGCCTGAAAGCGTGCAGAGGTTTTCGAACGGAAGCCCAGATGCAGTCAGCTCCAAAAAACCGCCAAGATTTTCGATAGTAATGGGTTCTTCTGAATTCATGCCAATCCTTTTTCGGAAAAGCAAATTTAGATCATTCATCTCTCAATACCTCTTTCTCATACTAGACATACTACAAGAATACTTGAAACTGCCAGTCAGATTCCAGTTATCACATAGTTCTATTTACTCATTTTTCAAGTATCGATCACTTTAACTCGACAACGATCCTGCCTGTTTTTGACGAATCAGTGACATTTGTTGAAGAACCAACTCGTTTTTCCTATGAAAGTCCCGATTCCTGCAGGATTATGGAACTATTTGCTTGCTTTCTGAGCGTTGATGCTCCGTTGCTGGACGGGCAATTCTATTGTAAAATGAAAAAGATAGATTATTGCAAACGCTTGCATTTTTTCAGAGGATCAAATTTTTTTACCTGTTTGTGCAAACGGTTTCATAGATTGCGCATTCCAGAAAGGAGGACGCTGAAAGACTGATTTTAGCAGCATCAATCAATCTAGGGAGGAATGGATTCAGATGAGAAGAAGCACTAAACGCAGTTTCTCGATTTTCATGACAGCGATCATGCTGTTGAGCTTGTGGATTCCTTTTATATCTGCACAGCAGGCAAACGCAGAAGGAACCCCCGCAGCTTCGGAAACAACCAATCGCGAAGTCCGCTTTACCTATATTCGTGAAGATCAGAATTTTGGTGAGTGGAATATATGGACCTGGAATACCGGTGTACAGGACGGCCAGGTTGATTTTACAACTAAGGAAGGCACCAAGGCGGCAGCAACTATCCCTGTTGGCGCGAATACGTCAGAAATGGGATTCGTGCTTCGCAGTACTTATGACTGGAATACGGCACAAAAGGAATTCGGGGACCGTTTTATCAGGGTTAGCAAAAACGATTCCATTACTAAAGTGTACGTGACCAGCGGCGTAGAGCAAATCCGTATCGTACCTGATGGGTCGGCTCCTGTCATTAATAACGGAAATGCTACCTTCTTTTACCGTGACAAAGAGCTCTTCGCAAGAAATCAGATGGACACGATTGAAAAAGTAGAATTAAAGTTTGACGGCAAGACTTTACCAATGACTTATGAGCCAGAGAATGAGAGATTTGTAGTTTCATATGAGAACATTCCAACTGGAACGCATAAGTACACGTATTTGGTTACGAAAAATGGTGTTACGAATGAAGTGACCGATCCTTACAATCCAGTTTCAGAGATCGCGTATGTGAACGCTGACCTGACTGTTACAGGCTCTGTCAATCCAGCCGAGATTGATTACAGCCAGAACGCTGTATTGAAAGTTGATGTAGAGGGTCTGACAGATGGCATTGAAGTCAGCTCTATCACTGCGGATATTTCCGAGCTTGGCGGATCAAAGACTCTTGCCATCGACCCTTCATTGATGGAAGTAACCATTGCAGTCGATGACAACATCACGGCAGGTGCCAAGAACATTCCCGTAACGGTTACCGATTCATTTGGCACCCCTCATACAGGCACTGCCAATGTAACAGTAAAAACAAGACAATCTGTCGGCGAAAATGATTTTGACTGGGATGAGTCGATCATTTACTTCATGCTGACTGACCGTTTCTTTGATGGGGATTCTTCTAATAACGATCCTTATGAGTTAAACTATGACACTACTGATCGCGGTACGTATCAGGGTGGCGATTTTAAAGGAATTACTGAAAAACTAGACTACCTTGACGAGTTGGGCGTTAATACAATCTGGATCAGTCCGATTGTTGAGAACATCAAGCACAATGTCCGCTACAAAGATGGTGATCCTTCTTATTATGGGTATCACGGATACTGGGCCAGCAATTTCGGCGAATTGAACCCTCACTTTGGGACGATGGATGATTTTCATAACCTGATTGACGCTGCACATGACCGCGGCATCAAAATCATGGTCGATGTTGTATTGAACCACACTGGTTATGGTTTGAAAAATGTTGATGGCCAGGTGACAAACCCTCCTGCCGGCTATCCGACGGATGAAGAACGCAACAATTTCAGCAGCCTGCTCCGCCAGGGTTCAAATGTTGGCAACGATGAAGTGGTTGGTGAGTTGGCAGACCTTCCTGACTTCAAAACAGAGGACCCTGAAGTCCGCCAGACAATCATCGACTGGCAGACAGACTGGATTGACAAAGCAACAACGAATAATGGAAATACAATCGACTACTTCCGCGTAGATACAGTGAAGCACGTAGAAGACGCAACCTGGATGGCATTCAAGAACGCCATTACGGAAAAAATGCCAAAGCATAAAATGATTGGCGAAGCATGGGGTGCAAGTGCTGATAACCAACTGGGCTATCTTGAAACAGGAATGATGGATTCCCTGCTTGATTTCGATTTCAAAAATATTGCTCATGATTTTGCAAACGGCAACCTGAAGGCAGCCAATGATGCCCTGATTGCGCGCAACGATAAAATTGACAACACCGCTACACTGGGCCAATTCCTTGGAAGCCATGATGAGGATGGTTTCTTATACAAAGAAAGAGATGACAAAGGCAAACTGAAGATCGCTGCTTCCCTGCAGGCAACAGCGAAAGGCCAGCCAGTGATTTACTATGGAGAGGAACTTGGACAAAGCGGTGCAAATAACTACCCGCAGCAAGATAATCGATACAACTTTGCATGGAATCAGGTGAAAGGCAATGACGTCCTTGCACACTATAAAAAAATCCTGAACTTCCGCAGCGATCATTCTGAAGTTTTTGCCAAAGGTGAACGTACTGCGATTGGCGGCTCTGACGCTGATAAGTTCATGGTTTTCGCAAGAAAATATGAAAATGAAGCGGCATATGTTGGTTTGAACGTAGCTGATGCTGCAAAAGAAGTAACATTGACAGTTGATGGTGAAAACGCAGTAGTAACTGACCACTATTCAGGTGAGACCTATACTGCGACAGATGGAAAAGTAACACTAGCAATCCCTGCAAAAGCTGATGGCGGTTCAGTTTTACTGACAGTCGACAGTGGTGAAATCACTGCTGCAGCAGCGGCAGGTTCTGGAGATGGCGGCGGAGATGGAACTGTTGAACCAATCCCAGCCAACCACATCCGCATCCACTACAAGCGTGACGATAACAACTATGAAAATTATGGAGCATGGCTGTGGAACGATGTAGCCTCCCCTTCTGCCAACTGGCCGAGAGGTGCTACCATGTTCGGGAAAACGGACAGCTATGGTGCCTATATTGATGTAGAACTTAAAGATGGCGCAAAAAACATCGGCTTCCTCGTGATGGACGTAACAAAAGGTGATGCCGGTAAAGATGGTGGAGACAAGGCTTTCACAATCACATCTCCTGAAATGAACGAAATTTTCATCAAGCAAGGCGATGACAAGGTTTACACTTACGAACCAGTCAACCTGCCGGCTAACACCGTCCGCGTCCATTATGTACGTGACAATGCTGACTATGAAAACTGGGGGCTATGGAACTGGGAAGATGTCGTGGCACCTTCTGATGGCTGGCCTATAGGTGCAGCTTCCTTCACTGGAACTGACCGCTATGGTGCTTATGTCGATATCAAACTGAAAGACAATGCTAAGAAAATTGGCATGATCACCTTAAACAAGTCAACTGGCGACAAGGACGGCGGAGACAAATCCTTCAACCTTCTCGACAGATACAATCACCTATGGGTAAAACAAGGCGATGACAATGTCTATGTATCTCCATATTGGGAGCAGGCAACAGGCCTCACATCTGCAGAAGTCATCTCTGAAGATACGATTCTATTAGGTTTCACGATGACAGATGGATTGACGGCTGAAGAACTGAAATCAAAGCTGGAGATCAAGGATGCTAGCGGTGCAGCCGTTTCAATTAAAAGTGTTGAAATCAAAGGCAAATCCGTAACAGTGAAAGCAGATTTCGATTTGGAGAAGCTTCCTTTATCAGTTACCTACTCTGGCAGAACGGTAAAAGCGGAGTCTGGCTGGAGAATGCTTGATGAAATGTTCTCCTATGACGGCGATGACCTTGGCGCTACTTACAAGAAAGGATCTGCCACCTTGAAGCTCTGGGCTCCAAAAGCCAGCAAGGTTGTGGCAAACTTCTTTAATAAAGACAATGCAGCCGAACAGATTGGCAGCATCGAACTGACAAAGGGTGAAAAAGGAGTCTGGTCAGTGACTGCAGCTCCTAAAGACCTCAAAGTAAAAGATCTTAAGGGTTATTTTTACCAGTATGAAGTGACAAATAACGGAGTCACAAATAAGGTTCTCGATCCTTACGCGAAATCGATGGCAGCGTTCACGGTGAATACAAAAGGTGAAGCTGGCCCGGATGGGGATACTGTCGGTAAAGCGGCGATTGTTGACCTGAGCAAAACAAACCCAAAAGATTTTAATCATGCGAAAATCAAAGGCTATGAAAAGCGCGAAGACGCCGTAATCTATGAAGTGCACGTACGTGACTTCACATCCGACCCTTCTATTGAAGGTGATTTGGATGCTAGATGGGGTTCATATAATGCGTTCACCGACAAGCTGGAATATCTCAAAAAGCTTGGTGTAACGCATGTTCAATTGCTTCCTGTCATGGCATGGTATTATGGCGATGAAACGAAGATGGGCCAAAGGGAACTTAATTACTCTGCCGGCGGAAATGAGTACAACTGGGGCTATGACCCGCACAGTTACTTCTCTCCGGATGGCGCCTATTCAGAGGATGCAACTGACCCTGAATTGCGCGTAAAAGAACTGAAACAGATGATTGATGCGATCCATGAGGCTGGAATGGGTGTCGTTCTCGACGTGGTCTACACTCATATGGCAAAAGCCAGCCAGCTAAACGATATCGTTCCTGACTACTATGCGTTCAAGGATGCTCAAGGAAACTTCCTTGGCGGTTTCGGCAACAACCTGGCTACAAGCCACAAGATGGCCGAAAAACTGATGGTCGATTCTGTGAAATACTGGTTTGAAGAGTACAAGATTGATGGAATGCGTTTTGACATGATGGGTGACGCGACCTATCCTTCCATCCAGAATGCTTACGATGCAGCGGCATCCGTCAATCCTGATGCATTGTTCATCGGTGAAGGCTGGAGAACATTCGCAGGGCACATCGCTGAGCCGGATTTAGCTGGCATGGGCGCTGATCAGGATTGGATGGATAAAACCGATAATGTCGGCGTATTCTCTGATGAAATCCGTAATGAGCTGAAATCAGGCTTTGGTTCTGAAGGTGAGCCTCGCTTCATCACAGGCGGTGCCCGCGATATCAACACGATTTTCAACAATATCAAAGCACAGCCAGGCAATACAGCTGATGATGATCCAGGAGATATGGTCCAGTATATCGCGGCGCATGACAACCTTCCGCTTCACGATGTTATTGCGCAATCGATTAAAAAAGATCCATCGATTCCTGCAAATGAATTAGAGATTCACAAGCGCATCCGTCTGGGCAATTCCTTGATCCTCACCTCCCAGGGTACTGCTTTCCTACACGCAGGCCAGGAGTACGGAAGAACCAAGCAATGGAAAGGCGATGGTGTCCCTGAGCAGAAGTATCACGAATTGATGGATGAAAATGGTGATTCATTCGGCTATTTCATTCACGACTCCTATGATTCATCCGATGCCATCAACATGTTTGACTGGCAAAAGGCAACAAATAAAAAGGAATACTCAGTCAACACAACGACACAAGCCTACACGAAAGGCTTAATTGAGCTAAGAAAGTCAACAAATGCTTTCCGCCTCGGCGAAAAGGAGCTCGTTGACCAGAATGTAAGATTGCTTGATTTGCCTGAAATCCAGGATACGGACCTAGTCATCGCATACGAAAACGAGTCCACAGACCGTACTGGCACGTACTACGTATTCGTAAATGCTGATACTAAAGCTCGCACATTGACACTAGGCGATCTTGATTTTTCAAAAGGAAAGGTACTGGTCGATAATGACGAAGCCGGTAAAACTCCGGTATCCAAAAAGTCTGGATTCAATATGTCAAAAGACAAGTTGACACTTGATCCATTGACAACGGTCGTCATCAAAGTAGACCAAAAAGGCAAGAAGAAGTAAACTTTCACGGCAGGTATCATCCTTACCAGATGGTACCTGCCGTTATTTTTGCCTTAATCGTTTACTGTCAGCGCTATCAAGGGTATCATTAATGAACAACTAGAACGACTAAGGAGAATCGGATGCTGGATTATAAGTTATATAAGGGCCGCGGCTCGGAGTACATTGTGCTGCTGCACGGGATTGGCGGGAACTCGAACATCTTTTACAAACAGCTCAAACCTTTCCTCAAAAAATATCATATTGTGGCGATCCATATGCCTGGCCATGGAAAATCGCCAGACATAGACTCGTATCAAGATGGGTTTTCGTTTGATGTGATTGTCCGGGAGATTCTGCATACCCTCGATCATCTCTCGATACGAAAAGCGCATTTTGTCGGGATTTCGCTCGGTTCGATCATCGTCCACCATCTTCTGCAGACGCGCCCCGAGCGAGTCAGGTCTGCCGTTCTGGGCGGCGCCATCACCAGGTTCAACCTGTTCGCCAAATCACTGATCAAATTGGCAGGAGTGATAAAAGACTTCATTCCTTTCATGTGGCTGTACCGCATTCTCGCCTTGGTTTTGATGCCGAAGGACAATCACAAGGATTCGCGGCGTTTCTTCATCCAGGAAGCCTACAAGATGAAACGCAAAAATTTCCTCGCATGGTACCATCTTGCCGGCGATGTCAAAGCCACCTACAGCAAGGTCCAGGAAAACAGTGAGGATATCCCAAAGCTCTATATATCAGGCGCCGAGGACCATATGTTTGTCCGCGAATTAGCGGAAGACCTGCGCGGAGCTGAAAACTCGGAGCTCGTGATCCTCGAGCATTGCGGACACGTCTGCAATATCGAGAAGGCCGATGAATTCAACGAGCTTTCCCTCGAATTCATGGACAAGCATCAGGTCAAAAAAGCGCATATCAGTTAATTTTCTGTCTGCTTCTCGACCTATCGCTGATCCGATTCGGAAGCTTGTTTTAACAGTCAAATAGGCTTCTTTAATATAAAAAGGGAGCTGGCCAAGCGGCCTGCTCCCTTTTTGTTGCTTATTAGTAGTAAAATCCAGGTCCGCAGCATGGGTACATCGGATATCCGTAACCATAGCCACCATAAAATGGCCTCGGGTAAAACAAAGCGCCGCCCAATAATCCACCAGCCAAACCACCTAAAAACGGTAATCCAAAGCCCCAGCCGAACCTCTGATCCTGCATTCGATAAGGATTTCTGTATGCGTACATACGGCTTACCTCCCTCTTTTCTATTTTGTATACACTACTTTTATATGCGTTTATCACGGTTTTGGCTTGGGCGAATACACCTGTAAGGCAGGCTGATTCTGGTTGGTATCCATGAGTTTTCGCGTCAAACTCCTGAATGAATTTCAGCCTTGGATAAATGAAAAAAAGCATAGGATGAACAAATCCCATGCTTCACACTTTGCGTATTTAAACCCTGAACTTCGCAACCATTTCCCTCAGGTTCTCTGCCAGCCTTGCGAGTGAAGCGGAAGACGAAGATACTTCCTCCATGGAAGCAAGTTGCTCTTCCGTGGCGGATGCGATTTCCGCCGTGCTTGCGACTGAGTCGCGGGCAATTTTGGTCACCTCATCGATTGAGGCGTTCACCTGCATGACGCTTGCCGACATTTCTTCGGAGATTGCGGAGACTTCCTGGATTTCCGAGCTGACATTTTCGATCGACCTCATAATCTCATCAAATGTCCGGCCAGTATCTTCAACCAAAGATGTTCCCTCTGAAATTTCTGCCGTTCCTTTGTTCATCATCTCGACGACCTGATGGGTTTCTTTTTGGATGACTTCAATCAAGCCGGAAATCTGGCTGGCAGACTGTCTTGAAAGCTCAGCCAGCTTCCTGACTTCATCCGCGACGACGGCGAACCCTTTACCATGCTCGCCTGCCCTTGCTGCCTCAATGGCCGCGTTTAGAGCGAGCAAATTCGTCTGGTCCGCAATCCCGGTGATGACCTCAATGATTTTGCCGATTTCAGCCGATTTTCGGTCCAGATCCTTGATGACCGAATTCGTTTCGCTTGTTGTATGGTTGATCGCTTTCATCTTTTCAATGACTTTTTCCAGAGAATCATGGCCAAGCATTGCCTGTTTCGTCGTATCCACCGCAGACTCTGCGACTGTGGAAGTCGTAACTGCGACACGCTGGATGGCACTCGCCATCTCGCCTACTGCCTTCGCGCTTTCCTCTGTATTCTTGCTTTGGAGCTCAGCACCGCCAGCGACTTCCTGGATCGCCGTCGCCACTTGGTTCGTGGCAGAATTCGTCTGGTCCGCACTAGCCATCATCTCTTCAGCTGATGCCGCAACCTGCTCCGAAGTGCTGCTCACCTGAAAAATGATATTCCTTAAATTTGTTGCCATTTCATTGAAATCAGCTGCTAATTGCCCGATTTCATCTTTATTCTTCACATTAATTTTTTCAATCGCCAGATTACCGCCAGCCAATTGCTTTGCTGCCTGAGATACGAGCTGGACAGGCTTGCTGATCATTCTGCTGATATAAGTAGCAATCACGGTTCCAATGATAAATGCCGCAACACTGAGCCCGATGATTAACAAGGCTACCTTCTGAACATTTGCGGAAAGCGTTTCACTCGTTGAATTCAGAGCATCTTGCTGGTACTTAATCGCATCTTCGGCAGCTGAATTCATGCTAAAGATCAGCTGATTCCCTTTTTGCTGCATCAAAAGCCGAACCTTTACCATTTGTTCATCCCGAATTAATGTAAAGGCTTCAGAAGCGACATCATAATATTGCGCCTCAGCCGCAATCAGGTTCTCTCCTACCTTCTTTCCCTCAGCGGATTTCGTCGTGCTCAAATACTTCTTTGAGCTCTTTGCAAAATCCTCTACCGCTCCTTCAAACTCGATCAGGCTTTCACCATCACCATTCGCCATGTATTTTTGAAGCGCAAGCTGCTCCCGCATGACGGCATCCTTCATTTCGACAATCAAATTCAGTTTTCCCATCCGGTCTTCAATCGAGGATGAATACTGGCTATTCATCTTATTGAATTCAAAATTTGTGATGATTGCGACGACTGCCAACAAAGCCAAAACCGAAAAAAAGCCCGCCAATAATTTGGCTCGAACACCGAACTTCATCTGTGGTTTTCCCGCAAATCTCTTCGTGAATTTCATTTTCCGCTCTCCCGTCCAGCAATATAGTCCATTACCGTTTCTCTTCATATTAATTATTTCGGTTCGATTTCAGAAAATTTTAGGACTTTAGCCATAAAACTAAAAAGAACGGCACTCCTGCCTCCAACTGGAATCAGAAGTACCGTTCTTATGCTTATGAGAGACTGCGATACTTGACTTCCCCTCCGATGATTGTCATGTCGATGTGCATGGACAATAATTCGTCCGGATCGGCCATCTCAAATGGATTGGCTGAATACACCGTCATATCCGCCAATTTTCCGCGGGCAATCGTGCCTTTGACCGTCTCTTCATTGGTCGGATAGGCCCCGAGTTCGGTGAACAGGCGAAATGCATCGACCATTGATAATTTTTGCTCAGGTACATAACCCTCGTGGTTTTCACCCGGCTTTTTGCGTGTCACTGCCGCATGGATTCCGAGAATTGGATCAACTGGTTCCACTGGCGCATCCGAGCCGCCAGCGCAAATCACGCCAGCTTCCATCAGCGTTTTCCAAGCGTAGGAAAGCTTGATCCGTTTTTCGCCAAGGCGTTCCTGGACCCACGGGAAATCACTCGCAAGGAAACGCGGCTGGATGTCGGCAATCCTGCTAGGTGCTTTGAGACGCGGAATTAATTCCTCTCTTAAAACCTGTGCGTGGATCAAACGGTCACGATAGGCTGCAGCTGGGAACTGGTCAAGGATATCCAGGACATTCTCCAGCGCCTGGTCGCCAATCGTATGGACCGCAATCGGCATGTCCAGGTCACGCGCCCCTTTTACGATTTCAAATAGCTGTTCCTGGTCATACATCGCATCGCCGTAATGGCCCGCTGCGTCACTATATGGTTCTGACAGGAGCGCTGTTCTCCGGCCGAACGCTCCATCTGCAAAAATCTTCACCGCACCGATTTGCAGCGTATCATTACCGTACCCTGTGTACATCCCTGCTTCTTTAAGGTTTGGTAAAAATTCATGGTTGATAAGCAGATTGCTTCGCAGGCCAAGCTGCTCTCCATTTAACAGCTCATTGAACAGATTCCACGTTTTTTCAAGCCCGCCGAGATACAGCGGATCATTCGTATGCACGCTGGTCAGTCCCTTGCTCATCGCAAACTGCATCGTCTGGCGCATCGCTTTTTTCCAGTCGTCGTAAGAACGCTCCGGGATATATTGCCTGACTATATTGGCCGCTGACTCCAGGAACAATCCCGTCGGCTGCTTCGTTGATTCGTCCAATACAATCGTGCCGCCCTCCGGAACACTCACGCCCGGATGATAGCCGCTCACCTCGAGTGCCTTGCTGTTGACTAGCGTCGCATGCAGGCATGTTCTTGTTAAAAATATAGGATTTGCGGGCGCTACATAATCCAACTCCGTAATCGTCGGAATCCCTCCGTCAGTAAAAAGGTTCTCGTCCCAGCTTGAGCCGACAATCCATTCGCCAGGCTCAAGCTGATCCGCTTTCCGCTTTATTTTTGCCAGCATTTCTTGCCTTGAAGTGATTCCGACAAAATCGAGATTGATGAAGCTATCCGCCATGATCGATAAGTGAAGATGGCTGTCAATCAAACCAGGAGTGGCTGTTTTCCCTTCGAGGTCGATGATTTGCGCCTGGCTGCCCCATTGCAGCACCATATCCACAGAAGTTCCCATATCGATGAAACGGCCATTTTCAATGACCACAGCCTGTACAATTGGGTTTAGTGAATTGAATGTATAGATGGTTCCATTTTTGTAGATGGTTCTCAAGATGATTCTCTCCTTTTTGGTTAAATAAAAAGCCAGGAGAGGCACATGCCCGGGAGTGGAGTTTGATAGAAGGAATGGATGAAAAGCTCTAGCATATAAAAAGCAACGACAGAAATAACCGGTCATTGCTTTTACAATACACGTTATCTCCCATTTCGATCAGTAGTTCTCCATGCGCCAATTCAAGCATGACAGTCTGCTCCTTGTTCAGAAAGCATCCCAGCAGTAACCAGTCTGACCCTGGCCACGCTTCGGCAAACAACCCTTCCAGCCACCATCATTGATGTCATACTCCGATGGCCTACTCTTGCTGTTTGCTCCTCTACCTCACCGATCTGATAAGATCATATGAAATTAGCTTAATAGTATCATAAATGCCCCAGAATGTTCACTGATTTTTACTTTGGATTCTTTTAAAATGAAGGAGAAAGGAAGTGGACTATGATAGTAAAAGAACGGACCAAACCAGAGGAATTAGAGATTTTACTGGCGTTGAAGCCCCGGCTGGAGCTGGAAGAGAAAGTGGCATCAAACTTGTACACGCTGGAGAAGGGCTACGAAGGCGAAGTGCAATTTGACAAATGGTTTACGAACCACCGAGTGGAGAGTTTAATTATCAACGACTTGTTACTGGAAGTGAATGGCACACTCTTTCAAATTGACTCCTTCGTGATCACGCAAGACCGGCTGCACCTTTTTGAAGTAAAAAATCTGGAAGGCGACTATTATTTGGATGGAGAAAAATTCAAGACTGCCGCTGGTGCCGAAACCAAAAACCCCCTCCACCAGCTAAACCGCGCCGAAGCCCTGCTTAAACAACTGCTGAAGAACCTCGGATTCTACATCCCTCTCGAACCCCACCTCGTGTTCATCAACCCGGAATTCACCCTTTTGCAAGCACCAGTCAAATCACCCATAGTTTTGCCAACCCAACTGAACCGCTTTATGAAAAATATGAACCGAGTCTCTTCCAAGCTGACCAGCAAACATACCAAGCTGGCCGAAGCCTTATTGTCCTTGCATATTAAGAAATCACCATTTAGCCGAGTGCCAGAGTATGATTTTGATGGGTTGAGGAAAGGGGTAATTTGTGAGGGGTGTGGGGGGTTTTATGAACTTCATAGTAAAAGCAAATTTATTTGCATTCAATGTGGACAATTGAAGAATATAGATTCTTCTATGGTTCAAACTGTAAAGGAATTCCAGATACTTTTTCCTGAAATTAAGGTGACGACCCAGTCTGTATTTGAGTGGACTGGAGGCATATTGTCCAAGAAAACAATTAGAAGAATATTAAAAGTAAACCTTTCCTACATTGGAGAATTTAACAGGCGCTATTACGAATAATAACCCTTGATTAGTGTCTACTATATTAGTGGACNCTTTTTTCTGNGACCGTAATCTTGNNGNGATNCCTTTTTCGGGCGCAGCTTNNTCCTTTCTGCGACCGTAATCTTGCTGAGATCCCTTTTTCGGGCGCAGCCTCGTTCTTTCTACGACTCTATTCCTGTTGCGATACCTTTTTCGGGCACAATGTTATAGAAAGTAACCACATTAGAATATAAGCAAAGATAATTGGCAAAATAACCCCAACAGAAAACGCTTGCAATTTCTCAGATTCGTTTTATAATACTTGTATACAAGTATACTTGATTAACTGGGAAGGTGAGGAAATGACTGAAAATAAAGAGTTTCTTTATCCTCAAAAATGGCTTTCGAAGGCTTCTACTGGTGACCGTGTCGCGAGTGAGCTGCGGATGCAAATTATTTCGGGTTTGATTGAAAGCGGTGCCACTCTTTCGGAGAACAAATTGGCCGCGGACTTTGGGGTCAGCCGTTCTCCAATTCGTGAAGCGCTGAAAATCCTCGCTTCTGAAAATTTGATCCGCCTGGAAAGAATGGGTGCTGTGGTCATTGGCTTGACTGAAAATGATGTTGAAGAGATATACGATGTCCGCTTATTAATCGAATCATTTGTTTTTGAACGACTGATAAAAATAGATACGTCCCATCTGGTCACTGAGTTGAGCAAAATCCTCGAAATGATGAAAATCGCCATCAAGTACAAGGATGCGGATGAATTCTCCTTTCAGGATGTACTTTTCCATGAAACAATCATCAGGGCCATCAACCATTCCTATATCAAAATGATCTGGGATAACACGAAGCCCGTCATGGAGGCTTTCATTCTTTTATCGATGAGGGTAAGGATTGAAGAAAAGTACGAAGACTTCGATCGCATTCTCGAGAATCACGAGCTTTATATTGAAGCCATCAAAACGAAGAATCGCGAACTTATGGTTAAATCTTTACACCAAAATTTTGATGATGTTCAAGGTAAAGTTGAGGACCTTTGGATATCGCAGCAAACGCTTTCCAAGGGAGTTGAGAAAAATGACTGAGTATATGCTGGGTGTCGATATCGGCACGACAAGCACGAAGGCTGTTCTTTTCAGTGAAAAAGGTGAAGTCATCCAAAAGGAGAACATCGGCTACCCTCTCCACACGCCGGATATTTCAACGGCCGAGCAAGATCCAGAAGAAATTTATATGGCAGTCCTCACTGCCATCACGAAAATCATGAAACACCATCAGCAAAAAAAGCTGGCGTTCATCTCATTCAGCAGTGCGATGCACAGCGTCATCGCGATCGATGAAAAGGATGAGCCGCTCACACCATGCATCACCTGGGCGGATAACCGCAGTGAAGCATGGGCGCACAAAATTAAAACAGAGCTCAATGGACATGAAATTTACAAGCGTACCGGAACGCCAATCCATCCGATGTCGCCGTTAAGCAAGATTGCCTGGATTGTGAACGACCGTCCCGAAATCGCCGCTAACGCGAAAAAATACATTGGCATCAAGGAATTCATTTTTAAAAAGTTCTTTGACCAATATGTCGTTGACCATTCACTTGCATCGGCGATGGGGATGATGAACCTCAAAAAGCTTGATTGGGATGAAGAAGCCCTTCAAATTGCCGGAATCACCAGAAACCAATTATCCGAGCTTGTCCCGACAACAAAGATTTTCACGGGCATCAATCGGGAAATTGCGGAGCAACTCGGAATCGACCCGCAAACTCCTTTTGTCATTGGCGCGAGTGACGGTGTCCTTTCCAACCTCGGCGTCAATGCGATTGGCAAAGGTGAAATCGCGGTGACGATTGGGACAAGCGGTGCCATCCGCACGATCATCGACCAGCCTCAAACGGATGATAAAGGCCGGATTTTCTGTTACGCACTCACGGAAAATCACTGGGTCATCGGCGGCCCTGTCAATAATGGCGGGATGGTCCTTCGCTGGATCAGGGATGAATTCGCGTCTTCCGAGGTCGAGACGGCAAAACGCCTGGGAATCGATCCTTACAATGTGCTGACGAAGATCGCTGAGCGCGTGAGGCCTGGAGCGGAGGGATTGCTGTTCCATCCGTACCTTGCAGGAGAACGTGCACCACTTTGGAATCCTGATGTCCGCGGCTCCTTCTTCGGACTGACGATGTCCCATAAAAAAGAGCATATGATCCGAGCAGCATTAGAAGGGGTTATTTTCAATCTTTATACAGTTTTCTTGGCTCTTACTGAAGCGATGGAGAGCCCGGTAACAAGAATCCAGGCTACCGGCGGTTTTGCAAGGTCAGATGTTTGGCGCCAGATGATGTCCGACATTTTTGACCTAGAGGTAGTCGTGCCTGAAAGCTATGAAAGTTCATGCCTTGGCGCCTGCATCCTCGGGCTTTATGCGACTGGAAAAATCGATTCCTTTGAAGTCGCTTCCGAAATGATTGGCAGCACTCACAAGCATACGCCAGATGAAGACGCAGCAAAAGAATACAGGCAGCTCGTGCCGATTTTCATCAGCTTAACGCGAGCACTGGAACAAGATTATTCAAGAATTGCCAACTATCAAAGAAGCTTGATTAAATAAAGGAGCTTTTATTCAAATAAGCTTGATTAAAAAAGGGGTCATCTGATCCCTGCACAAAATTGGCAGCGCTTTTATTTTTTAAAGAAAGCCAGAGTTCTTAAAAAGCCTTATTTTACAAACACCCGCTCCAAAGCGGGAATTACAGACATCTTAGGGGGAAATTACAATGCCATTGGTTATTGTAGCAGTTGGTATCTTAGCATTACTATTGTTGATCATGGGTCTTAAATTAAATACTTTTGTTTCTTTGATTATTGTTTCATTCGGTGTTGCCTTAGCACTTGGTATTCCATTGGAAGAGGTTGTCAAAACAATTGAAGCTGGTTTGGGCGGAACGCTTGGTCACCTGGCGCTGGTCTTCGGTCTTGGTGCGATGCTTGGTAAATTGATCGCAGATTCGGGCGGTGCCCAGCGGATTGCGATGACGCTTGTGAACAGATTTGGTGAAAAGAACATCCAGTGGGCTGTCGTTGTGGCTTCATTCATTATCGGTATTGCTCTATTCTTCGAAGTAGGTTTAGTATTATTGATTCCAATCGTTTTTGCGATTTCAAGAGAATTAAAAGTTTCAATTTTGTATCTTGGTATTCCAATGACTGCTGCTTTATCTGTCACACATGGCTTCCTGCCTCCTCACCCTGGTCCAACTGTTATCGCTGGTGAGTTTGGCGCTAACATTGGTGAAGTATTGCTTTACGGTTTCATCATTGCTATTCCAACTGTTATTCTTGCGGGACCTGTTTTTACGAAACTTGCTAAAAAGCTTGTACCTGATTCATTCAACAAAACTGGCAGCATTGCTTCTTTAGGTGAGCAAAAAACGTTCAAACTTGAAGAAACACCTGGCTTCGGCATCAGTGTTTTCACAGCATTGCTTCCAGTCATCTTGATGTCAATCGCAACAATCATTACCTTGCTTCAAAAAACAATGGGATTCGAAGATAATAGTTTCCTAGCATCGATCCGATTCATCGGTGACGCTGGTACTTCGATGACGTTATCTCTATTATTCGCGATTTATTCAATGGGTATCGCTCGTAACATTCCAATCAAGACGGTTATGGAATCTTGCGCAACTGCCATCTCCCATATCGGCATGATGCTGTTGATCGTCGGCGGCGGCGGTGCCTTCAAGCAAGTATTGATCACTGGCGGCGTTGGTGACTATGTAGCTGAACTTTTCAACGGCACGTCACTATCACCGATACTGCTTGCCTGGATCATCGCAGCCATCCTGCGTATCGCGCTTGGTTCTGCAACAGTTGCTGCTTTGACAACTGCTGGCCTCGTCATTCCAATGCTTGGCACAAGCGATGTTAACCTTGCACTTGTTGTTCTTGCAACCGGAGCAGGAAGCTTGATCGCGTCACATGTCAACGACGCTGGCTTCTGGATGTTCAAAGAATATTTCGGCCTGAGCATGAAAGAAACATTCGCAACGTGGACACTATTAGAATCAATCATTTCCATTGCTGGACTTGGATTCGTCCTCTTGCTTAGCCTATTTGTTTAAAAAATTGTGGCCAGCCCTCTTGAAGGGGCTGGCCTTTTTAGCATTTCTACAACTAAAGTCTGAATAGAATTCATGCTTCTCTCTGAATCTCTTTAGCTCCCCTCATTGTAAAATAAACCTATAAAACTCGATTGAGGTGCTTACATTGAAAAAAATCCGGTCAAATAAAATGCAGGCTGTCCAATTCCGAATCGCCCGGCCAACGGATCAATTAGATAAAGTAGTTGAATTTTATCGAGATGGGCTTGGGCTTGAAGTTGTTGGCGGATTTAAAAATCATGATGGGTATGATGGCGTGATGCTCGGCCTGCCTGATTTCAGCTACCACCTGGAATTCACTCAGCATACAAACGGCAGCCCCTGCCCTGCTCCAACCGAAGACAATCTATTAGTCTTCTACATTCCCGACAAAGTGGCGCGGGACGAAATCGCACAGCGGCTGCATGATATGGGCTATCCCGAAGTCGAACCAGAGAACCCTTATTGGAAAAATGCAGGCGTGACGATTGCCGACCCTGATGGCTGGAGGATTGTGCTGCAGAATTCAGCTGGCTTGGGGAATTAAACGCTAGAAAGGCTCTTCTGCGTTTGGTGCCAGAAAGACACGGCTGTGTTGGATGCTGGAAAAGCTCTTCTGCTTAGGATGCTGGAAAAGCTCTTCTGCTTAGGACGCTGGAAAGACGCAGCTGCATTGGATGTTAGAAAGGCTCTTCTGCGTTAGGTGCAAGAAAGACGCAGCTGCGTTGGATGTTAGAAAGGCTCTTCGACATTAGGTACAAGAAAGACGCGACCCGCGTTGGATGCAAAAAAGGCTCTTCTGCTCAGAGTGCAAAAGAGCCTTCTCTATTGGTAGTGTAATCTGCTTGCTTCCTAAAACTCCAGTTCCCCTACCTTTTCATAGCTGCCGATATTATGACTGGTAATTTTCTCGGCTGATACGGCGTACAGTGTGTCCCCGATATAGAGCAGGCGCTGGATCTGGTGTTCCCAGTCTTCGTAATACGGCATGTCGCCGTTAATGTGGGTGACTTTGGACTTCAGCTTAAAGCCGGCCACCGGATCGATACTATAAACGTAGGCTCCCTGATATTCGAAGATTTGCTCGTATTCGTTCTTGTCGCTGTTCTGGTAAACCGAGATTGGGAAGGCAAAAATGTCTTTGTCTTTATTGAACAGCAAGGCTTTGTGGTCATGATTCAAGGGTGAGTAGGTGCCCCGCCCGCCAATTACCTCGGTGAATTTTTCTTTCGGATTGGACATATCGCTGACATCGAATAGCGAGATCTTGACGCCATCTGTCAGGATCCGCGGCTGCGTGGAGCCTTTTTCCGCGACGATTTTCGTATCCTGGCCAAATCCGATGATATGGTTTTCATCATATGGATGCAGGTAATTGCTGAAGCCAGGGATTTTCAATTCGCCCAGCACTTTCGGATTGGCCGGGTCGCTTGCGTCGAACACGAACAACGGATCGGTTTCTTTAAACGTAACCATATAAATGCGGTCACCCATGAACCTGGCGGAATAGATTCTCTCGCCACGCGCCAGTTCCTCGATCTTCCCGGTTTCCTTCAGGTTTTTATCGAGGATGTAGAGATGGTTGGAGGACGGCCGCTTCTCATCCCATGCATACCCTTTCGTCGTCACGACACGAAAATAACCGTTATGCTCATCCATCGAGAACTGGTTCAGCACCGTTCCCGGTACGGTGGCGGAGCTGTGGTATTTGACTTCCATGCCTTTGATCTCAAATTTATGGACATCGGTGTCAGGCGCAAGGACACCGCGCTCTTTGAAATCCATATCGCCATAATTTTCAACAGCTAGATATAGGTTATCCTTCGACATATACAGCTGATTGCCGCTGCCTAGGTAGGTCGTCATGGCAACTTCCTTTTTCGGCTGGTCGAGATCAAGCGCAGCAATCATCGTGTAGTTCGGCTGACGCGATTCCGGGAAATAGTGAATATCGTCATAAGTGACTGTTTTTTCCTCTGACCCCAGCACGGTATCAGTGAACTTCGGCCTGATATCGATTCTTCGGTTCTCCTTCAGCAGCCAGTAATCCGGGTAATGCTGCGTGACAAGATAGACAAGGTTCTCCACCTTCCTTGCCGAAACGTACGAACCTTCCACCTTGACTTCACGGACCTGTTTCGGATCAGCTGGATTTTTCACATCATAGACAATGACTGCCGTTGTCTGCATCATCGGGGCAACCAGCGAATCCTTGGCGGCATCTTCATATGACTTGCGGAGTTCATTGTACTGATGGCCAATGACCACCAGCTGATCATCCTGCAGGAACAACTGGTACGGTGAAAAATTCTGGCCGTAACGGATCGTCGATAAAACCTTCATCTGTGCACCGGGTACCGCCTGGATGATGCGCACTTTATCATACTCAGCCTGAAAAATGCTCTTGCCATCGGTCTTGACGATATCCGCTTCATCCACGCCCTGGACCTGGACATTCGTTTCGGAAACATCCCCGCCGCCTCCCGATTTATCCGCTGCCACTGACTCTTCTGACGCTTTATCTTCAGAGATGGAGTCCTTCACTCCGCCAAACCAGCCTCGTTGCTTCTTTTCCTCATCAAGGATTTTTTCAAAATAACTCGCCAGATTCTCCTGACTGCCAACAGTCGGAAGCGTTTCTTTTACAACAAACTTCCACGTTTGGGCAGAATTCAATTCCCGTCCCAGCGCGGATTTAATCCCTTTTTTAAAATGAACAGTATATTGCTTTGCTTTGGAGTCATATCCTTTTTCCGGCGGATGGATGTAAATGGTCTTGCGGCCGTCCCCCAGCTCAAGCTTCGTGTCGAGCTTCTCACCCTGGTCATTTGTGACATAAATCAAGTCCGAGTCGAGACTCTTTTCCGAAAGCTTATCGGAAAATTGCAGCTGCCAGACCTTGTTCGGCAGCACTACCTGCTCTTCTTCCCATGCATTCACTACCTTGAATTGGGACAGAGAATAAAATGCCAACATCACAATCGAAATAAAGACAAGACTGCCCAGGATCCACCATTTTTTCATCTTTTTTCATCCCCCTTGTAAAATTAGACGAGGATTGATGCCAGGTGTTTCAATTTTTCCCAAAAATAATTCCCCGTAAGGTTCCAATCATGACAGAGATGGGCAAAAAATAATCCGTTTCTGCAGCTTGCTTTTATAATAAAAGGTTTAATCAAGTGATAAGATGGGTATATAAATCTGTTGAATTTGTTACGGAGAGGAATTACATATGAGCATTCTGATCGTCGATGATAATGAAGCGAATTTATTTGTCATTGAAAAGTTATTGAACCGGGCCGGTTACAAAGATCATCTTTCGTTCACGTCGGCTCATGATTTATTCGGCTATCTGGAATCCGAACATCCTTATATCATTGCGGAACAGGTGGATGTGATCCTGATGGATATCATGATGCCTGAAGTGGACGGGATCGATGCATGCCGGCGTCTTCAGGAACTCCCCCATCTGAAGGATATCCCTGTTATTTTCGTCACCGCCCTTGAAGATACGGACAAGGTTGTGGAGGCGCTGGATGCAGGGGGAATGGATTATCTGATGAAGCCGATCAAGAAAACGGAATTGCTGGCGCGAATCAGGGTCGCATTAAGGTTAAAATATGAGAAGGATTGGCACAAAAAGCAGGAAGAGAAGATTGTCAACGAACTTGAACTTTCGATGCAAGTCCAGACCAGTCTGCTCAGCCTGCCTGTCGAGGAGGAGAATCTCCTGATCAAAGCCTCCTATTTGCCGGCATACAAGCTGGCCGGGGATCTTTACTACTGGCACAGAATCGACGAACATCGATATGCGGTCATCCAGCTGGATATGATGGGACACGGAATATCCTCTTCACTTGTGTGCATGTTCATCTCATCCGTGCTCCGCGATGCCATCCGCTCGAATCCTGATCCCGAGTATGTAATCGGCGAGCTGAACAAATGGATGAACTCCCTGAACCTACATAATCAAAAAATCCCTTATTATTTTACTGCGATTTACCTGACGCTGGATACCGAGCAGCGGAAAATCGAGTATATCAATGCAGGCCATCCGACGGCGCATGCGATGATCGACGGTAACCATATCGAGGAACTGAAGAGCAATACGTGTGCAGTCGGCTTTTTTTCTGACATACATACAAACAAAACGACCATCTCCTACTCCGATTCCGTGCAGCTCCTCATCTGTACAGACGGCGTCCATGAAGCCATCGACAAATACGAGCAGGCAGGAACGGAATTCCTGAAAAACACCACCATGAAGTTTATGGAGGAGGCAAGTGTCAAAGAGCCTCTTGATCTCATCCTGACACCTGAACAAAAGGAAGCCGGGTCAGACGATATGTGCACCGTGCTGATTCAGGCGAGATAGCAGCAGGAACAAAAAGCGCAAGCGCCTTGTTCAGCCCCGACAAGCGCTGGAGGGCCTGACAGTGAAGTCGTTCTTTGACTTCATTGGCAGGACCGAAAACGAAAAGTATAGCCGACTGCCCAGAAACGCAGAAACTGGAGACTCCGACAAAGAAGCGCTTTTTGCTTCTGCGGGCGGAGTTGAAGTTTCGGAGTTTCTAGGAGGCGACACTAGATTTCGAAAAGCGGAGGCGACTGCCCAACTGCGACAAGCGCTGGAGGGTCTGGCAGTGAAGTCGTTCTTTGACTTCATTGGCAGGACCGAAGCGTCTCGAGGAGTTAGGAGCCGTAGCTAGACAAGCGTCTCGAGGGGCTAGGCGCTGGAGCTGGATTAAGACTCCCATATGTAGTTATCCGCACAAAAATACTTTTATAATTTCATAAACAGTAAAAAAGCAGAGTGGATTTTCCACTCTGCTTTTTGCTCTCTCTAGTTATCCTCTTCCACTTCCGAGACGTCAAATAAATATGCGGCCGAGTCGGCACCTTGAAAGCTTTCATGTATGATCGTTCCCTGTTCATCTCTCTCTTCGTCGGTTTTCTCCATTCCATAGGTTAATATAGAATACCCCTCGACGGGAAGCTGGTCGTCAGTTAACTCTTGAATGATCCCATCTGAAAGAATGAAATTATCTTCATCTTCTACGGCATATGCCTCTCGTTGCCCTGAACTTCTTATCACGTAAGAAGGGAAGCTTGCTTTGGCAGCCGTCAGCTCTTTACGATCAAGCTCCTTCATCACTTCAAAGAACCGGCCCGCATCAACCAGCTCATCATATTGAAGCCATGAATCCACCTGACTATGCGTTACTCGATATTTCTTCTTATCCGTTTCATATATAATGTTATAAAGATCAAAATGATTGTCATTTTGGCCAAGCAACTGCCATCTTAAACCTATTATTCTGCCATCCTTTGCATATTCCACTTCAAACTCCTCAAGTCTCCAGCTGTTGCCGCTCGATTCCAGTTTTTGCGTGATCAGCTCATTTTCATCCTGAAAATTCACATTATAAACGGAACCCAGCTCACTTTCAATGTATGCAGGCCGGCCTTCCCATTCATTGCTCACCATTGGCAAAATCCAGTAGGTCAGGATAAAAGCGATCACGCCGAAGTAAGCAGCCAGCCTCTTTGCCCGCAAATTCAGCTTTGGACGAAAAGCCAACAAGTACACAAGAAACCCTAGCGGCACTGAAAAATCATTAACAGTAAACGCAAATGAACCTAACATAAAATAGCCTATGATCTTCAGCAGGAAATAAGGCTCTGAATCGTCCTTTTTCCGAGCTAAAAACAGGATACTGCCAAGCAACAGGATTGGATACACACCTGCGACCATTTTGACCTCCATTTCGACCATGCAAGCACAATCAATCTTTTTCCCAATTTTACCATATTCCAATGCCTTAAAATACAAAAAAAACAGCAGATTCCCAAATGAAATCCACTGTTTTTTGGAGATTATTTTTTGCGATAAAGCTTCTCCCGGGAATTGAAGGCTTCCAAAAAGCCTAGTTCGACCCTCGCTGCTTCCTTTGTACCAAGGCCCAGGAAACCTCCTTGACTGAGACTCTCATTGAACAGCTGGAATACCTGCTTCTGCAGCTCCAGGTTGAAATAGATCAGGACATTGCGGCAGATGATCAGATGGAACTCATTAAAGGAACCATCTGTCACCAGGTTATGCTGGGCAAATACGATATTCTTTTTCAAGGATGGCTTGAGGCGGGCGAATTCGCTATCCGCATCGTAATACTCAGAGAATGATCTATTCCCCCCAGCCATGATGTAATTTTTCGTATAAGCCTGCATTTTGTGCAATGGCATTGTCCCGGATTCGGCCTTCGCGAGGACGGTTTCGTTCATGTCTGTCGCATAGATCTTTGTCCGATCAGCAAGGCCTTCCTCTTCGATTAAGATCGCCATCGAATAGGCTTCCTCCCCGGTCGAACAGCCAGCATGCCAGATCCTGATCTCCGGCAGCTCCCTCAAGAGCGGAACCACTTCCTCGCGCAATGCTTTGAAAAAAGGAGGATCACGGTACATTTCCGTGACATTAATCGAGAAATCCTTGAGGATGTCATCCAAAACCCGTTCATCATGAATGAGTTTCTCGGTCAAACCCGTGATGCTGGACAATTTTTCAGCATTCATTCTTGCTGTAGTTCTCCTCAAGATCGAAGAGCGCATATAATTCCTGAAGTCATAGCCGGACAGGCGATAGATCGCCAACAAAAGCAATTCAAGTTCTAATTCTTCGTTTTTCACCTTTCAACCCTCTGCTTTCATCCTGATCGTCGCCAGCATCTATGACAGCCAAACACGCATGGCTGACAACAGCTGGTCCAGCTTCATCGGCTTGCTGATATAATCATTCGCTCCCGCATCAAGGCATTTTTCACGGTCGCCCTTCATTGCCTTCGCTGTCAGTGCAATGATCGGCAGGTCCTTATTATTTTCATTCCTGCGGATTTGTCTGATCGCTTCATATCCGTCCATGACCGGCATCATGATATCCATCAGGATGATATCGACCCGATCGATTTCCTTCATCTTCTCAAGACAATCTTCCCCATTAACAGTCGTAACCACATTCATGCCCTCTTTTTTCAGGACATTCTTCAAGGTGAAAATATTGCGGTGATCATCGTCCGCAATCACAACGGTTTTACCCGTAAGGACTGTCGTTTCCCCGACAATGATTTCTTCTTCCGCTTGTGGCGGATCTGGTAAAAGCGGCGCAGGTTCTGCTGTGCTCTCCAAGGATGCTGCCACCTGATCGTGCACTTCGAAACCGGCCATGGAAGGATAGCCATCCGGCAGGTTAGGGAGGATGAGCGTGAAGATGCTGCCCTCGCCTTCCTTGCTTTCCACCTTGCAGACTCCACCAAGAAGGAGCGCAAATTCTCTTGAAATCGACAGGCCGAGCCCGGTGCCGCCATACTTCCTCATCGTCGCGCCGTCCACCTGCTGGAATGCTTCAAAAATCATCCGCTGCTTATCTTTCGGAATACCGATTCCCGAATCCGTCACCGAGAATTTCACCCACGCATCAGACTGCCCTTTAAGCGGACAGCCAATCGTTTCCTTCGCATTCGCTTTCTCGATTTTTACGGAGACAGAACCTTTTTCCGTAAACTTGAAGGCATTGGATAGCAGGTTCTTCAAAATCTGCTGCAGCCTTTGTTCATCGGTATAGATAATTGGCGTTACGTCATCAGCCTTTTCAACGGTAAAATCAATCTTCTTATTCTTCGCAGCCTGTGCGAATTGGCGTTCAATTCGCTCCGTAAACTCATCAAGGAACACCTCTTCGAAGCTCACTTCCAGCTTCCCGGCCTCGACCTTCGACAAGTCAAGGATGTCATTGATCAAGTTCAGCAGATCCTGCCCTGAAGAATGGATGACTTTCGAGAATTCCTTTTGTTCCTCTGAAAGACCATGCTCTTCATCATCAAGCAGCATCTCGGAAAGGAGCAGGATACTGTTCAATGGTGTCCGCAGTTCATGGGACATATTAGCGAGGAACTCAGATTTATAGGTCGAACTCTGTTCAAGCTCTCTTGCTTTCTGTTCCAGATCTTCCTTTGCCGCCTGCAATTCTTCGGATTTCAGCTCCGCATCGCGTGAACGTTCCTCCAGCTGCTCATTCGTCATCCGCAGCTCCTCAGTCTGCATTTGCAATTCTTCTGACTGTGCCTGCAGTTCCTCGGATTGGGATTGCAGTTCCTCGGATTGCGCCTGCAGCTCTTCCGTCTGGGCTTGGGACTCAAGCAACAAGCGCTCCACTTCCATCCGGCCAATGATATTGGCAAGTCCAATTCCCAGCGTTTCAATGACATTTTCAAGAAGCTTCAGGCTGGCTGGACTGAACCCGGAAAGGCTCGCAACTTCCACCACCGCAATCACTTCATCCTTCAGCATGACAGGGGCCATGACGATGCTCTTCGGCGCTGCATCACCCAGTCCTGTAGAAATTGTCCTGTAGTCAGCAGGAATGTCATTCAGCACAACACTGCGTTTTTCCTCCGCACACTGGCCAATCATCCCTTCGCCGTAAATAAAACCATCACGCCCAGCTTCATCAGCAAAAGAGGCAATCTTTTTAAAATACGGCTCTCCAGCGGTTTCATCTTTCAGGTAAAAAGCGCCAAGGTTTCCGTTCATGACTGGCGTCAGCTTTTTCATGAAGTTTTCTGCTAGAGACGACACGGCCACTTCCCTGCTGTAAAGCTTCACTACCTCGACAGAGTTGGATTGAATCCAGTTCTGTTCCTGCATTTCTTCATTATATTTCTTTTCCTTCTCAGTAAGCTTTTCGATGGAAACGGCCATCGAATTATAGGCTCGGGCAATCTCGCCAAACTCACCCTTTATGTCACCGTCCATTCGGGGAATCGAAGACAAATCATTGAAATCGACCTTCTTGATCGACTCTGTAAAGGAGTGGACCGTGCCAACCGTATCCCGGATGACCCAGAGCATTACACCAGTGATCAGGACGATGGCCAGGATGACCATTCCAATCAGGCCTTTGACCAGATTATTATAGGTCTCGTTTGCATCCTTCATTGCCCCGTTCATCAATTCTTCCTGAAAATCTTTGAACTCCTCGATTTTCTCAAATAATACATTCCTTGTCCCCAGCTCACTCTGATAGAGGCCGCGTACTTCGGCCTGGCTTGCTCCATTCGCGATCAGCCCATTGATCCTGTTTTCCACCCCAGCATATTCGCGGTATGCATCCTGGACTTCAGCAACAAGCACCTTTGATTTATTCCGGTTCAGGATCGTTTCCAGCTCTACAAGCGTCTGGGCAATATCCATCTGGTCACGGGAAGCATTTCCTTCCTCTATTGTCGACCCTTCTTCTTCCCCGTACTCCGTGATTAACTCAACAAGGTTGCGGTCCCTCTGATAAAGCTCCTTCCTGATTTCCATAACCGTGCTCACTTTTGTATAGCGATCTTCCACGATCTCAAGCAGGTTTTCCCTGATTGAATTCATCATCGCCAGAATGGTAAACAATAAGATGAACAAGAATAACACCGTCAGCCCCAAGCCGACATATTGCTTCTTTTTAAAGCCCATCTTCTCCCCCGCTTTCACTCGAATTCTGTACTTCTATCAATATAACAAAAACCCTGTCACATAGCTATTTACAAGCTATTATTGGCGAACATTGGGAGGAAAACACCAGAGGGTGCCGGAAAGGCTTTGCTTTTAATGAAGAAAAAGCATGAAGTTTTTGTAGTAGTTTCAGAAAAGAGAAGGATTTTCACAACGAAAAAACCGAGTATAAAACCTGATGGTTTCATACTCGGCTTGGAATCACGATCACGAAGAAACTTTTATTCTGGCAAACTCTTCTGCCGGTACCGGCCTGCTGAAATGATAGCCTTGCGCTTCATTGCATCGATGCTGTCTGAGCAGCTTCAGCTGGCTCGCTGTTTCAACACCTTCCGCGATGACCGATAGTCCAAGGTTATGCGCCATCAGGATAATCGTCGTGGCGATGTTTTCATCACTTTTATTTTCCGCGATATCCCTGACGAAGCAGCGGTCAATTTTCAGATGGTCGATTGGGAATCTTTTCAGGTAGCTGAGCGAACTGTAGCCAGTCCCGAAATCGTCAATGGAAATACCGACTCCAAGCTTCTTCAATTCCCTCAGGATGACGCTCGCCTTTTCCACGTCCATCGTCATGCTTTCGGTAATTTCAATCGTTAGGAAGCAGGGCTCGATTCTGGCTAGCTCAATCGCTTCCCGGATCATCGCGAGCAGGTTAGGCTGGTAAAATTGGCGGATGGATAAATTCACCGACATGGTTAGATTCTCCAATCCGTTCTCGTGCCAATCCTTGAGCTGCAGCAACGCCGTTTTCAGCACCCACTCACCAATCGGAATGATCAGGCCTGTTTCTTCAGCAATCGGGATGAATTGATCTGGCGGTACCTTGCCGACCCTTTCATTTTCCCAGCGAATGAGCGCTTCCGCTCCTTTGATCTCATTTTTGCATAGGTTCACAATCGGCTGATAATGGAGCACGAATTCTTCCCGTTCGAGTGCTTTTCGCAGCTCATTTTCGATTTGCATTTCCTCATATGCTTTTGCATCCAGCATCACGTCATAGACCTGGAAGTTATTCCGCCCTTGCTTCTTAGCCTGGTACATGGCCACATCTGCTGTCCGGAGCAGCATCTCCACATCCTCACCATCTTCCGGGTAAAAACTCATGCCTATGCTTGTTGAGATAAAAATGTCCGTTCCGTCAATCACAATGGGCTCCTCTAACACTTCTAAGATGACTCGGGCTATGTCTTGAGCTTTTTCTTTCGTTGTATGCTCCAGCAAAATGGTGAACTCATCGCCCCCCTGTCTTGAGAACAAGGCACCTTCACCAAGAATCTCCTTGAATTTTTCAGAGACTTTAACCAACAGCCGGTCACCTATCGAATGACCAAGGGAATCATTCACAAACTTGAAACGGTCAAGGTCAAGGAACATCAGGCAAAGTTTTTCCCCATCCTCCACCTTTGTCCCGGCAATCGCCTGCTTAGCCCTTTCATCAAAAAAGCGGCGATTAGGCAGATTCGTGAGGGCGTCATGATAGGCCATAAAATCAATTTTCTTTTTGGCATGATAATGCTGGATGACCAGACTGGTCAGATTCGTCGCTTGCTCAATGATCACCCTGTCATTTTCCAGCGGAGAACTCACACGACAGTAGTAAATGCTTAACGTGCCAATCACCTTGTGGTCATCGTCGAAAACTGGCGAGGACCAGCAGGCTTTTAAATTATGGGAAAGCTCGAGGCCGCGATAATCCTCCCATAATGGATCATCCTCTGTATCGGTGACCACCACGGATTCTTTTATGAAGGCAGCCCTTCCGCATGAGCCAACATTTTCGCCAATTTGAATTCCATCGACGGCTTTGTTATATGCTGGGGGCAAATTGGGAGACGAGCCGTGTATCAGCCGCTTCCCCTCCTGGTCGGCAAGCAGGATCGAACAATGCGCACCGTTCGTGAAGCTCTCTATGAAAAAAACAATTTCATCCAGCACTTCCTGAAAAGAGGCTCCTTTCGCCATCATTTTCAGGATGCGGTTCTTCCCGCTCAACATGGCTTCAAGTCTTTTATTTTCCGAAATATCCTGGGCACACCCCACCACACCGAGGATTTCATTGCCAACCTTGATCGGCACAACTGTCAGCAGCAAATTCACTTGCTCTCCAGTTTCTTTTCTTATGATAACCGTTTCAAACCTCTCCCGCTCCCCCCTGAGTACACGCTTGAAATGCCCGATTGTCTCTTCAAGGAAATCCTCATGGACAATCGAAACGAAGTTCATTCCCAGTGCAGAATCGAGCGGGTATCCGGTGATTTCTACGGCCGCTTCATTGAATAAAATGAAATTCCCATCTATATCAAGGGCATAGCAGGCATCATGGTTAAAATTGAATAATGATTGATAAACCTCAAAAAGAGAGCTGCTATTTAAATCTGGCTGCATGAAAATCACCGTCCTTTTTAAAAATCAGAAGTATATACATGTCCTTGTATATATATCGACAATCCCTGACTATGGTTACACTGGTATTTGTTTACAAATAGTGTTTCCATGCATAAAAAGCCCTTAATCAAGGGCTTTTTCTTGAAACTTTCTTAATTTTTGAACCTGATCCTTTTCAGGGAGAGCGGATATCGCTCCTTTACCGGCAGCCGTAAGTGCTCCGCTGGCATTAGCAAAACGAAGAATTTGGAGATGTTTCTCCTTAAGAACTTCAATCAGATTATCTGGATTTGCACCCGCTTCAAGCAGCTTATAAAGGAATCCGCCGATAAAGGCATCTCCAGCACCAGTGGTGTCCTGGACATCGACCTTGTAGCCGTATGACTCCCATTTCGCATCCTTCACATACAAATCAGCACCCGCTGCGCCTCATTATTTCATCGCAACGATGAAACCGATAGAAGAATTCCACAAGGAAGGCGATGATTACCCATTTTTAAGCGGGGAGGACTATAAAAAGGAATTTCCGCTCTCTCTTCCGTATGTTTATGAGTTCAGTGGGGAAGATGTGGAGTTCCTGGGTTTCCTCGATGGCTTCATGGAGTATGGTGATGTCGTCGAGCACTATATCTATGAAGAAGGAAAATGGGGAAGGGCATTGTCTTCCAACCATCCAGAAGAAGCGAGGACACGTCATAACGTTCACATCCTTAATTTTTGCGGTCGGGAAACGAGGAAAAGCAGGTGCTGTTCCTGGTTTATAGCGAGGTTTTTATTTTTATAGCGAGTTTTCTATTTTTATAGCGACTTTTTCGTTTTTATAGCGAGTTTTAAATTTTTATAGCGACTTTTTCATCTTTATAGCGAATTGGAAATTCCCCCGCTTTTTTTCCAGTTAAAAATGCAGCGAGAACCTTTTCAGGCGACCGCTGCACTTTTTCTAGATGCAGTTCTACTCATACCTCAAGGATTCGATCGGATCGAGTCTTGATGCTTTATTGGCTGGCAGCAGTCCGAAGACGACGCCGATGATCATCGAGAACAGCATGGCTCCGGTGACGACTTGCCATGATACAAGCGATGGCCAGCCGGCAAAATAGGAAATCAATGATGCCGAACCCCAGCCGAGCAGGATGCCGAGTACGCCGCCGATCAGCGTCAGCGTGACGGATTCGATCAGGAACTGGGTCATGATTTGCGACCTGGTTGCGCCAAGCGCTTTCCTGATACCGATTTCCCTCGTTCGCTCCGTGACGGAGACGAGCATGATATTCATGACGCCGATTCCGCCGACAAACAGGGAAATCCCGGCGATGCTGCCGATGATCAGGGTCATCACCTTGGTGATTTTGCCGATTCCTTCAGCCATTTCCTCCATGTTGATGACCATATAGGAATCTTCTGTATTATGCATCTTGTTCAAAAGGTCGGCCGCCTTTTTCCCGGCGATCTGCAGTTCGTCAGCGGAAGCCGCCTGAAGGGTGACCTGGTTAAATTCGCTTTTGCCGTAAATGACCTGCCAGGTTTTTGTCGGTACGTATACTTGCATTGCTCCGAACGCGAACAGACCAGTTGGCTTTTCCAGAACGCCGACGATTTCAATCGGCTGGACACCTATCCGAATCACTTTACCGATCGGTGATTCGCCGCCGAACAATTCCTCCTGCATCGAGTAACTGACAATCCCGACCCTTCTGCCGCCGAGAAAATCAGCTGATGAGAAGCTCCTGCCTTTTTCCGTCTTGATGTCGTTCATTTCAAAAAAGGCTGCACTCACTCCTGTTGTCGAGGCGTCCACTGCTTCTTCCTTATATGAAGCTTTTGAAAGCTGAGAGCTCGACGCTACTACCTGCTTGATCTCCGGTATTTTTTCCAGGGCACGGATATCTTCCTGCTCAAAAGGCGCTTCATTGAAGATATTCGGATTAGCCTGGATTTCTTCATCTGACGGCTGATAAAACAGCTCAATTGTGTTGCCCGGTCCGGTCAGCTGCGTTTTCAGCATCGCTTCGCCTCCCTGGCCGATGGCAACGACGATGATGACCGCCTCGACACCGATGATGATGCCGATCATCGTTAAAATCGACCTCATCTTATGCGCCTTCAGGGAACCGAGGGCCATCCGCAGATTCTCCATCATGTTCATGATCGCACTCCCCTTCCGGCTGGTGTGGAAGAGACGATCAGCCCATCCCTGACCATGATGATCCGCTGCGCATATTCCGCGACTTCCGCTTCGTGGGTGACGAGGACGATCGTCGAGCCTTCCTCATTCAAGCCGGTGAACAGCTCCATGATCGTCTCGCTCGTTTTCGTATCCAGCGCGCCAGTCGGTTCATCAGCGAGGATGATCTTCGGCTCATTCACGATCGCCCTGGCAATGGCGACACGCTGCTTTTGCCCGCCGGACAGGGCGTTCGGCAGATGATCCATCCTGTCGCCAAGCCCAACCTTTTCAAGTGCAGCCCTCGCCCTTTCCAGCCGCTCCTTTTTCGCAATGCCGCTGTAAATCATCGGAAGCTCGACATTCTGGACTGCCGTCAGCCTCGGCAGGAGATGGAACTGCTGGAACACGAACCCGATCGATTGGTTCCTTACCTTCGCGAGCTCCGTATCCAAATAGCGCGAGACATTTTCACCGGCAAGCTCATATTCTCCGGCAGTCGGTTTATCAAGGCAGCCGATGATGTTCATCAAAGTCGATTTCCCCGAACCAGAGGGACCCATGATGGCCACACATTCTCCCGCTTCGATACTTAAATCTATTCCTTTTAAAACTTCAATCGTTTCCCTGCCGACTTCAAACGATTTTGTAATCTGTTTCAGTTCGATCATTCTACTTCCACTTCCATTCCATCCTTCAGCTTGTCGGATGGATTGACAATGACCTGATCTTCCTTGCTCAAACCGCTGACGACTTCCATTTTGCTGCCGAAAGCGATCCCTGTCTCGATTTCCTGCTTGTGGCTTTTCCCCTCTTTTAAAAGGAACACATAAGCTGTATCCTTGTCAGTCAGGACGGCTTCCGCAGGTACGGTGAGTGCCTTTTTCCGCTCGGTCTCAATTTCCATGATCAGCTGGAAGCCCGGCTTCAGCTCCATGCCCCTGGCTTTTACCTTGATTGGATATTGTGCGGCAGTATTCTCGCCCATCACGGCAGTCTGAGACTCTTCTGGAAAAATCGCCACCTCATCGACAACGCCTTTCCACTCCTGATCTGGCAGCACATCGGAACGGAGCACGACCTTCTGCCCTTCTTTTACCTTCATGCTGTCAAACTCGGATAAATTACCGGAAGCGCCTTTTGTCTCCAGATTCCCGATATGGATCACCGGCTTCACTGCTGCAGCCGGGTCCGCCGTATTCTCCTCATTCACCTGGAGGACAACGCCATCCATTGAACTCTTAATCTCTAAATCTTGCAGTCGCGCTTCTGCATCCTTCTGTTGAAGCAGCACCTGTCGGAGGTCGATATTTGCCAGCCTTTTTTCCGAATCAAGCTGGTCGATTTCCGCCTCGGTCTGGTCTTTTGCTGCCTTTTTCCCTATTTGTTTGCTAAGCTCAGACTCTTTCTCCCGGACATCTTTTATCTTTTTATCCAGCTGGTTGATCCTCAGATACCCTGATTCGGCCTGAAGTTTCACCCGCTCCAGCTCAAGAGTCAAGGCACTGGCATCATACTTCGCCAACACATCGCCTTTTTTGACACTTTCGCCAGCTTTGACCAGGATTTTCTCCAGCTTCCCTTTTTCCGGGGATGCGTAGACTTTCTGTTCTTCCTCGAGGATGACAGTTCCCGGAATCATGATTTCATCCGCAATTTCTTCCTGTGCCGGGTTCTCCACCTTCACTTCCTGCCCTTTCGCAAAGGCCTGCCTGTATATGCTCACTCCTGCCATCAGCACAACCAGGCTGGCGACACCAATGGCAATCCAGATTTTCTTATTCATTTACACACCCATGACATCGGAAAACATGGTTCCAAGAATCGCAAAGCCGATGCCAATCAGGAAGAACACGATGGCAATGCCCCATGCCCAGCCTTTCGACAGACCCGCAACGCGATGGAGGCCAATGGCAGTCAAGATCGTTTGCCAGATGGAGAATACCTCGATCGATCCAAGAACACCAGCCTTTTCGCTGTTCACCAGACCCGCGAGACTCGTAATGAAAACTTCAGGATTTCCGCCAATAGCCGCCTTCAGCGCCATATTCAGCACAAGTCCGACAGCACCAATGATCATAATGTGCGTATTCATGGAAAATAGCTGTTTGAACTTTACATCAGACCCGGCAATCTTCGTAAAAATCAGGTAAATCGCACTCGAGATCAGCACGACAAACACCGGCGTCAGGATTCCCGTCACCGCAACAGACACCTTTGAAAAAGCCATCACCATCGCAATTTCTTCCTCACTCATATCATCCAGCCCCAGATAAGAAGCATCCATCGATAAGGTCATCAAATACATGCCAATCGCGTACACAATACTCACTACAATCAACGGAACCCAAATCCTCGGGTTTTGACGGATCCGGTCAAACTGCTCACCAGGACTCCAGAACATTTTGATTAATCTCGGTTTCTCCAATTTGCTGTTCACTTCTTGTTCCATACAATACACTCCCATTCTTTTTAAGCCTTTCGCCTTATCTTTTACGAGATTGATATGTAAAAAGTTTCAAAATTAATCAGATTTTAGGTAAATTTTGGAGGGTTACATTTTTGAATGTTGCCCTTATCCTGGTGATTCCTTCTTTATAAGGGTATCTTTTTGCCTTAAAGGTGCCCTTATGGTGGCGGATCTGCTCTCATAAGGGTATCTTTCCGCTTTAATGGTACCCTTATGGTGGCGGTTCCTCCCTCATAAGGGTATCTTTCCGCTTTAATGGTACCCTTATGATGGCGAATCCTCCCTCATAAGGGTATCTTTCCGCTTTAATGGTACCCTTATGATGGCGAATCCTCCCTCATAAGGGTATCTTTCTTCCATAAAGGTGCCCTTATGGTGGGGGGTTCTTCTCTATAAGGGTATCTTTCCGCCTGAATGGTACCCTTTTGGCACTGGTTCCTCCCTCATAAGGGTATCTTACTGCCTGAATGGTGCCCTTATAGTGGCGGTCCTTCTCTCAAAAGGGTATCTTTTTGCCTAAATGGTGCCCTTTTGGCGTGGGTTCTCCTTTTAAAAGGGTATCTTTCCCGCTCCCCTGAATCCTCCCTACTAGACAAAAAAACGGCAGAAGCCCGATTGTACCGGATTTTCCGCCGTTTTAAGCTTTCTCGATGGTTCTTAACAGGTTTTCATTTCTTCTCTAGCAGCGTCCTCCGAAACAACAACGCCACAATCTCCGTAAGAGACAGTAGGCAAACAGGAGAACCACGATTAACCCAATGATACCTACAATTGTATTTACAATAGCAGCAAACGCCGCGCCAAGTACAGCGAGGACTGCAGCGACCAACCCAAAAGTAGATAACAGGATCAACCCTACGCCCACCAGGACTGCAAGAAACAAATCGAACACGCTGCATGCAGCATGAACACCGTTACTCATATGCTTCACCTCCAAACCTTTGTTCATCTTCATCATATGCGTGTACCAGACTGCTTGTTTATTTTTGAAGAAAAAAGAGGCGATTATCATAGCTATTTATGTCTTACACCCATATTTCCATCTATGCTTAAAGTGGTTTATGATGGAAGCAACCAGTACGAATAGGAGAATGGTAATGGAAAAACAGTCTACAAGCTTAAAGCCTTTTTTATCATTGATACGATCAACGAATCTTCCGAAGGCGGCGCTTTATACGGGGATGGGTGCCAGTGTCATCACGACTCTGGCGGGCCTGGTTGTTCCGCTTCTGACGAAGAACCTTGTTGATGGTTTTTCTGTGGAAGCGATCAGCCTTCCGCTTATCCTCGCGATTGGAGCGGCGTTTATCGTTCAAGCCTTGATCAGCGGGATTTCGATCTACCTGCTTAGCTACGTCGGGCAAAAAGTGGTGGCCCGGTTGCGGGAGCGGATGTGGTCGAAGCTGATCCGGATGCCGGTGCGTTATTTTGACAAGCAATCGAGCGGTGAAACGGTCAGCCGGATTGTCAATGACACCAGTATTGTCAAAGAGTTGATCACGAACCACTTCCCGAATTTCGCGACGGGCATCATCTCGATCATTGGTGCTGTCGTGATTCTCCTTGTGATGGATTGGAAAATGACTTTGCTGATGCTCATTTCAGTTCCGCTGACGCTTGCCATCATGATCCCGCTTGGCAGGAAAATGGCCAAAATCGCGCGGGGCTTGCAGGATGAGACCGCTGTTTTCTCCGGCCATATCACCCAGACACTAGGGGAGATTCGCCTCATGAAGGCTTCGACTGCTGAAAAAATTGAAGAAGAGAACGGTTTTAACGGAATCGGGAAACTGTTCAACTATGGTCTGAAGGAAGCGAGGATTTTCGCCTTGATCGGTCCGATCATGCAGCTGATGATCATGGTCGTCATCGTCATCATCATCGCCTATGGCGGCATGCGCGTGGTGAACGGGACGATGACGACAGGTGCGCTTATCGCCTTCCTGCTTTACTTGTTCCAGATCATCATGCCGATCACTTCGTTCGCGATGTTCTTTACTCAGCTGCAAAAAGCGAAAGGGGCGACTGAACGGATCATCCAGATCCTCGATCAGCCTCTGGAGGAAAATGCTGAGGGTGTTGAAATGGATATCAGCAATAAGCCGATCACGATTGAACAGGTTTCTTTTGCTTATAGTGAAGAGGAACCCGTCATTGAGAGAGTTTCGCTGGAAGCGCAGCCCGGGCAGATGGTCGCCTTTGTAGGACCGAGCGGGGGCGGCAAGACGACGATGTTTGGCCTGATTGAGCGGTTTTATGAGCCAACCCGAGGAGAAATCAGGATTGGTGATACGAATATCCAGCAGCTTTCGCTGAATTCCTGGCGAAGCCAAATCGGCTATGTCTCCCAGGAAAGCGCGATGATGGCGGGAACGATTCGTGAAAACCTGTATTATGGGCTGGAAAATGGAGAGCAAATTCCCGATGAACTGTTGTGGGAAGTGGCGAAAATGGCCTATGCCGATCAGTTCATTGCAGAATTCCCGAAAGGGCTTGATACCGAAGTCGGCGAACGGGGCGTCAAGCTGTCCGGCGGCCAAAGACAGCGGATTGCGATTGCCCGCGCCTTCCTCCGCGACCCGAAAATCCTGATGATGGACGAAGCGACCGCCAGCCTCGACAGCCAGTCAGAGGGCATTGTCCAGCAGGCACTTACCCGGCTGATGGAAGGCCGGACGACATTCGTCATCGCCCACAGACTTTCCACCATCGTCAATGCTGACAAGATTGTTTTTATCGAAAAAGGACGGGTGACCGGAATGGGTACACACCAGGAATTGATCCAGACGCATGACTTATATCGAGAATTCGCCGAGCAGCAGCTGGCGTAAGAAGAAAAAGCGCAAGCGCCTTGTTCAGCCCCGACAAGCGCTGGAGGGCCTGGCAGTGAAGTCGTTCTTTGACTTCATTGACAGGACCGAAGCGTCTCGAGGAGTTAGGAGCCGCAGCTAGACAAGCATCTCGAGGGGCTAGGCGCTGGAGCTGGATTAAGACACCCATATGCAGTTATCCACACAAAAATGCTTTTATCATTTCCTGGTGTATGAAATACTGATTTCAGACACAAAAAAAGTCCCATGACTATGCTACGATTGAGATACTTAACCAAGTTTACTCAATCACCCACCCAACCAAAGGAGGTCATAGTCCAT